>NBMI01000133.1 GCA_002085445.1 Candidatus Parabeggiatoa sp. nov. 2 | reverse complement strand
AATTCGCTGTACTCATCAATGGATAGAAATAACAACAAGATTAACTCTCTCATATGAGAAAACTCTTGGCACATCCTGTCCAACCGGCCCAATTCTGAAAATCTTAATAATAACAGTATGTTATTTAGGTATTGGATAGAAATAACAACAAGATTAATCTAGTCCATCTGGCCCAATTTATGACAATCTTGGCACATCCTGTCCAACCGGCCCAATTCTGAAAACCCTCAATTCGTTTATCCGCGTAATTCGTTGTACTTAATACAGCCAAACTCTCCCTCAATTCGTTTATCGTAATTCGTTGTACTTAATACTGCCAAACTCAAGTTTGGACTCCGTGGCGACTGCCAAACTCTCCATCAATTCGTTTATCCGCGTAATTCGTTGTACTTAATACAGCCAAACTCACCATCAATTCGTTTATCCGCGTAATTCGTTGTTAGTCCGTTTTAACATACAATTAATGTGGTTATTTTGAACAATCTGGTTTTGAGGGCCATCAAATACTTTGGAACAGTTCAAATTAACATAAGGCCCCAATCCTTTAGAGACTGTGAGTTAGTCCGTTTTCACCTACAATGAATGTGGTTATTTTGAACAATCTGGTTTCGAGGGCCATCAAATACTTTGGAACAGTTCAAATTAACATAAGGCCCCAATCTTTGGAAACTGTGAGTTAGTCCGTTTTTACAGACAAATTATGTTATTATTTTGAACCGTCTTATTTGAGGGCCATCAAATACTTTGGAAGTGTTCAAACCCAAGTATGGCCCTCTTTCTGTCGCGCAAAATAAATAATTCAACTCGTTTATTTCACCAATTCGCTGTACTCTCACTTAAACCTTAAAAACTACCTTGTCTCTACTATCCCTAAACACCGCCCTTACCGAAGCCGTCGGACAATTACCAAATTCCGACACACCACGCTTAGACGCTGAAGTATTACTCTGTCATGTCTTAGGCGTGGCACGGAGCTATTTGTACGCATGGCCTGAAAAAATCTTGACGGCCCACCAATCGGCCCAATTCCAAGCCCTATTAGCCCGCCGCGCTCAAAGTGAACCGATTGCCTATCTCACCGGCCGCAAAGAGTTTTGGTCATTAGAATTGCAAGTGACTGAAAATACGTTAATTCCTAGGCCAGAGACCGAACTGTTAGTTGAACAAGCCTTAGCGCGTTTGCCTCATGATAGTGAAGCACAACTGATAGATTTAGGCACAGGCACTGGCGCGATTGCGTTAGCCATTGCAACAGAGCGCCCACACTGTCGCGTGTTAGCAACCGATAAATCTGCTGCCGCCCTCAAAGTGGCGCAAGCCAATGCAATCCGTTTGGGCCTTCATCAGGTAGAATTTGTACTCAGTGAATGGTGGGCCGCGTTAGCTGACATAAAAGCAACAGTCATTGTCTCTAATCCACCGTATGTTGCCGCATATGATCCACATTTAAGCCAAGGCGATGTGAAGTCAGAACCCCAAAGCGCGTTAGTGGCTGGCGTGGATGGCTTGGCAGACATTCGGCAACTGATTGCACAATCTTTTTCTCATCTACTTGCTGGCGGTTGGCTATTATTGGAGCATGGCTATAATCAAGCCGAAGCCGTGCGAACCTTGTTCGAGCAATACGGTTATGAGGCTGTCACGACTTACAATGATTTAGCTCAATTGCCCCGCGTTACTGCGGCGCGCAAACCAAATCTTTAAAGTCCAAGATTTCTCTTGGACACGGAGTCCAAGATTTATCTTGGACATTAATTTATTTTTCCGGCCATGGTGGCTTTAAAAAGTCTCAATCGCCTATCTTGGCATTTCAATCGTCACGGAGTCCAAGATTTCTCTTGGACACGGAGTCCAAGATTTATCTTGGACATGAATTTATTTTTCCGGCCATGGTGGCTTTAAAAAGTCTCAATCGCCTATCTTGGCATTTCAATCGTCACGGAGTCCAATATTTATCACGGAGTCCAAGATTTCTCTTGGACACGGAGTCCAAGATTTATCTTGGACATGAATTTATTTTTCCGGCCATGGCGGCTTTAAAATGTCTCAATCGCCTCTCTTGGCATTCCAATCGTCACAACGTAATGTTGTGACTCCATGGCCTTATTTCAAGCTCTACTCATGTCACAACGGAACGTTGTGACTGTTGGGCCTTGTTCAAGCTTTCTTGATACCACGAGTACTCTGTCAATGTTCTATTGACGGGTAACCGTTTTAACTTGGCACTGCCAAACAGTCTCTGGTACTGCCAAACTAAAGTTTGGACGCCGGTTTGGATTGCCAAACTAAAGTTTGGACTCCGGTTTGGATTGCCAAACTAAAGTTTGGACTCCGGTTTGGACTGATCACTGCGCTGAACAAACCAGCCTAATAGCACACATATCAATAACAAAGCCACCACCAATCCATTGCCAAAACGGACGTATGGGGTGGCACCTTGATAAGGCTGGGCTTGTGCGCGTAAGGCAATAATTTTAAATTGCGGCGCAAGCGCCGTGATTTTACCTTTGACATCAATCACCGCAGAAATGCCCGTATTGGTGGCACGGAGCAAATAACGGCCACTTTCCAAGGCTCGCATCCGAGCGATTTCTAAATGCTGATGGGGCGCAATCGAATCACCAAACCAAGCGTCGTTACTAACATTCACTAACAACGTCGCGGAGGGCAAACTGTTGCGTACTAATTCACCAAAGGCATCTTCATAACAAATGGAGACACCTATCCTCTCGCCAGCACTTTTGAGATTGGCTTGCTCCGGCGCTCCCGCCGAAAATTCAGACATGGGCACATCAAGTAATTTTAACAAATTCCCAAGGCTGGATTTAAAAGGAATATATTCACCAAAGGGCACTAAATGGTGTTTATAGTAAAAACCCTGCTGTGTGCCAATACTCGCCACACTATTAAAATAAGTGCCATCCTTTTTCCTCACCGGAATGCCGATTAAAAAATCGGTGCCATATTCGATATGCTCCGCTTTCAATCTCTCTAAAAAATAGGGCGCATATTTTGGCACATCATCATAAAACAACGGCACGGCAGTTTCCGGCCAAATTATGATATTCGCGTCACGGTTTTTTTGGCTCATATGCAAATAGCGTTGCATGCTCTGAATCTGGTAGCCAGATAACCATTTAAATTCTTGTGGCACATTGCCTTGTATTAAGGCTATCTTCAACGGTTTGATAAAATCGGGTATTTTACTCGTTCTGAAAAACCCAAATCTCTTTCCGGCCCAAGTTTCTGTTGACTAAAATATAACTGCTTGATATTAAAAGCATAACTGATAAGGCCAGCCGTAAACACCGTTACCCAACTCACGCCATACACGCCCAACAATGGCGCAAATCCAGAAAGCGGTGAGTCGATTTGGCTATAACCAAGACTCAGCCAAGGAAAGCCGGTGAATAACCAACCTCGCAGCCATTCCATTAGCGTCCAAGCGGCAGG
Organism: Candidatus Parabeggiatoa sp. nov. 2; assembly: GCA_002085445.1. Lineage (GTDB taxonomy): Bacteria > Pseudomonadota > Gammaproteobacteria > Beggiatoales > Beggiatoaceae > Parabeggiatoa. Next base: position 13,435 of record NBMI01000133.1, on the reverse strand, counting down.
TAAAACTAATAAGAATTTTGTGGAGGTGTTATCGGGAAAAAAGCGCGTCAACAGCCAACCCAATAGTGCCGGGTAGAGTGCCATCACCAAGACAAAAGCGGCCGTCAATAAGATAGCACCAACCAGCGGCATGTTACCAAATTGGTAAAAACTGGTATGTACCCACGACACGCCCACGCCAAACAGGCCCACGCCGTAGAGCAATCCACGCAAAAAGGCGCGTCGTGGCGAAACATTTTGCCAAAGAATAAACAACAGGGCGGGCGACAACACCGCGATGGGAAATAAAGAGTACGGCGCAAACGCCAGCGGCAGACTGCCGCCAGCGAGGAGGACAAGACTGTCGCCACCTAGTAAGTATAATCGTTTCACGAATCAATAACCCTATATAAAACAAATAGTTAAAATAATTAGAGGCCGTTGTTAATTAAGTGGAATGGGTAATGGTAATGGGTAATAAGAAATGATACCAATAATTGTAAAAACCATAACTTACCGTTCTGCTCCTAAAAACGTGGACAAAGTTGGACATTTTTAGGTAATTCGCTCTCTGTTGATAGTTCAAAAGAACTGCAACTAGAGTCCGGGTTGAGCAGTCCCAACCGGTGTCGCTCAGTCCGTTTTAGCAAGATGGATTTTACCTTTTGATAAGGGGTCCAACGATCTATCTCCGGATCGTGAAGCCTTGCTAGAACGTTTCGCGCTGCATTCTCGTCAGCTTGTAACACCGCCCCGTCGAAACTCCACTACGTTTTCCTGAAAGAATTCCATAACGGCTATCCATTTGCGAGGTGTACGCACTATTGACAAGAATAACCGAAGAACCTCTTCGGCGAGATACTGTGTCTAATGCTGTTGCTATCACGCCTTTTGTCCATGCGGATAGTCTTCTGGTAACATTTTTCCCAAATTTTTTTGAGGATATTGGGGATGTTAAATCTTCGGCGGCAATAACTTCGGCTTTATCAACCAATTGATGAGTTGCTTTATAAATTATATCCTGTACTTGGGATTTGGTTTTACGATCTTGCCGATTTAACTTCTTTCTACCTAAGTTATTTTGGATAATGTTTTGTTTCTTATGTGGTTTTTTATTAGCTATTGCTTTTAACTTATTTCTCTTTTGATACTTCTCTTTCAATTGGTCAGATTTTTTGGTCAATATTTTACCCAGACCTTTGCCATATTCTATCCCATCAGAATCGACAAATACTTCTGTATAACCTTTGTCTATCCCAACTGCCCTGCTACCACAGTTCTTGGTTTCCGGTATGTCTACTGTATAATGAACTTCAACTATTCCATCGTTCAAAATAAGTCTTAAAGTACCGCTTGGTTCAACATTTGTGTTCAACGGGATAGGTATGCGTTTGCCTTTTTGCAAACTTGGTATCTTTATCCAAGCACGCCCACCTAATTGAAAAGTGGTGTAATTGTCTGAACGCACAACTATTTGGTTATTAGTGTGATTACGCCCGTGTTTCCAGTGTTTACGCATTAAACGCCGTAAATAATTATCGGTAGTCCACAATGAAGAACTAAGTAATTTATAAAATCCGATTTTTTCATTTTCAGAAAGATTTTGCCGGTAAATAACTTTGCGAACTTTCTCTTTGGCAGCTTCACGATAGGCTTTAATATCACCAAAGCTATCTCTGAGTGTTTCTTTCCACGCATTGGCTGATACTTTAAATTGCCGTTTGTCTTTTAGCCATTGATCACGGATTTTGCGATCACTTTTTATGGATACACCATTAATTGAACCAAAGTCATGCCAAACATTCGTCCGAATATTACCTAATTGTTTGGCTTGCGCTTCTAATTGTTCATACTTGCCTTGGTTCAGGTTTTTACTTTTGATGATTCTAGTAGCTTTCATCGACAATTGCCTTTTTTATCTTTGTATTTTCTTAACCTGCCTATAAACGGCAAGAGTGTCTTTACTGATACACCTATTTTTTGGCAAATTCATAGGGTCGATATTTATTACCCATAATGTCCAATTATGGGTAGCTTTGTCCATTTTTCAAATAGCAGTTAATTTGCTCCAATTTGGGCCGACAACATATCTCATCACACGGTTTGGTTCCTGCTTCAACCAAGCTGGTTGCTACCACAAGTGGTGACAGAGCCGTCTTGTCTACAGGCGTTAATTTCCGAGGAACTCCCGGTATTTAAAACGTTTTTTAAATTGAAGGCAGCATTCAAGTCACGATCCCGTTCTAAACCACACGAGTCACAATGGTAAACCCGTTCCGATAGCTTCAAGTCCGTTTTTTTGTGACCACAATTGGAACATTGCTTTGATGACGGGAACCACTTGTCAACTGTCAATAAATAGTTGCCTCTTAAAAAGCTTTTATATTCCAATTGTCGTTTAAACTCGTAAAAACCAATATCGGCTATTGCACGAGCTAAATTTTTATTAGCCAACATGCCTTTGACATTTAAATCTTCAATGGCGATGTTCGAGAAATTTTTTGTCAGATAATTCGTCAATTGATGCAATGAATTTTGCCTTATATTGACGATTTTCGCATGCACTTTGGCTATTTGTTGTTTGAGCTTGTACCGATTGTGCGAATCTTTTTGACGACGACATAAACCACGTTGCAAACGTTTTAGCTTCTTTAGAGACTTTTTTAATGGTTTAGGTGCTTCAAATACGTCACCTGACGACAATGTGGCTAGTGATTTAATGCATAAATCTACACCAACAACCGCTTGGTTTTCGCAAGATGCTGTGGCAGATTCTAATTTGACAGATAAACTCACAAACCATTTGTCAGCAATTCGGGAAATAGTTGCACAGATAACTTCACCACTAAAACGTAAAGCCTCATGCATTTTTATCGCGCCCAATGCACTGAATTTTTAAGCGATTACCTTTGACATTGAATTGATCATTGCCAACATAAAAACTGTCGTGATGGCCTTTCTTCTTAAATTTTGGATAACTGCTTGTTCCGTTAAAAAAACGGTTAAACGCGGTTTGCAAAAAAATAAATGCTTGCTGACTGGCATATTTAGTCACTTTGTATGTCCAATAAAAATCAACAGGTTTAAGCGCATTAAATTGTTTTTTTAACTTCAAAGCAGTTGGTTTCAAACCTGATTCGTACTGATGTTGCCATTCGTTTAGAGCCCAATTCCAAGCAAAACGAGCAGTTCCACAAGCTTTGCGAAAATATTCCTCTTGCTTGAAAGTCGGCTCTAAACAAATTTTATGAGTCAGGGTAACAATCATTTTTTAGAACCTCTAAGACTTTTTTAGCTTTTAGCGGCTCTACGACCATAAGCCGGGCATAAAACGAAGTTAAAACTGAAATCATATCTTGCACTAAATCATCTTCCAATTCATTATTATCTATAACTATTAATTCCCTCCCTTTTAGAGCAATGTTGATTCAACATATTCATAACCAAAACGCATTAATCTGTCTTGGTGTTCTATTGCTATTTTATTAACAAGTGGATCATTTTATATCTGTACATTAATGGGTATATTTGTCAATAAATTTTTGGACTGTTTTCAACCCATTAAAGTATACTTTACACCGTTAAAAAATGATCTCGCGTAGCGAAGCTACTTCTAAAAATGGGTATAACTCGTAGAATTGAGCTACCTCAGGCTTTAGCACCAATGCCCTTTAACTAAAAACGTTGTATGGATTTATTCGTTACGATATGGCATTGAAGCCCCCAGCCCCCAGGTAGTTACACTGGCTTTAATAATACGCCCCGATCGATCTCATAGAAGTTAACAAGTAGAGCCCCTTTGGTACGAGATTAATACAGCCAGGGGCACCGCCCCTGGAAGCCCCAATGCCATTAAATTACTTGTCAATGTTGGGAGAGGGTTGGGGTGAGGGTTTGACTCGCAACAAATGAATGCGACGTCTGTCGGCTCGCGCAACCTCAAAATGAAAGCCTTCAAGTTTCAGACTTTCACCGCGTTTGGGCAGATGTCCAAAGGCTTTCAGGAGTAAACCGCTGACAGTATCAAATTCTTCATTGCTAAAGTTGGCTCTAAAATAGTCGTTAAATTCTTCTATAGGGGTTAGTGCCCGTACTGTGTACAAACCATTGCGACTACTTTGTCTGATGAAAATTTGGTCATCAATATCATGTTCATCATCAATCTCGCCAACAATTTGTTCGATAACATCTTCAATCGTGACTAATCCGGCTACGCCGCTGTATTCATCAACAACTATCGCCATGTGGTTGCGGCTGGTGCGAAATTCACGCAATAGCACATTGAGACGCTTGCTTTCGGGGATAAACACGGCGGGGCGCATCACATCGCGCATATTGAATTGACTACCATTGCCTTTGGCATAATAATCCAATAAATCTTTAGCTAAAAAAATGCCTTGCACATCATCACGATTATCGCCTATCACGGGAAAACGCGAGTGTCCAGACTCGACAATTTTTTCCACCAAACGCTCCGGCGGCGCATGTAATTCTAAAACAACCATCTGTGCCCTTGGAATCATCACCTCGCGTACATGCATTTCTGAGACTTGCAATGCGCCTTCAATCATTCCTAATGTCTCCGCACTCAGCAAACTGCTGAGTGAAGCCTCGCGCAGCAGGGTAACGAGTTGCTTTTTGTTCTGTGGTTTGTTAGATAGGACTTGTTTAATACGATCAAACCAAGACATGGAAGGAAAAGAATGGGAGGAGGAGGAAGATATGGAAATCATAATGGCTCTTGATGAGTGTGGTAAGGATTGGGGTAACCCAAATCGTGTAATACGCGAATTTCTAGGCTTTCCATGACTTGCGCCTTTTGTTCATCAATATGATCATAGCCCAACAGGTGTAAAGTGCCATGTATGACGAGATGTGCCCAGTGGGCGTTTCGGGATTTCTGTTGTTCGGCGGCTTCGCGTTCAACGAGGGGGGCACAAATAACAAGGTCCCCCAGCAAAGGTATATCTATACCTTCTGCACCTTCAAAGGGGAAAGATAAGACATTGGTGGGGCCTTTGCGCTGTCGCCACCTTTCATTTAATTGCCTCGCTTCAGCTTCATCAACAATGCGAATCGTCAATTCAACGTTTGAAGGAACAAGGGGTAAGGGGACAGGGAAAAAGGGGAACTGGTGTTCTTCTCCCTTTCTCCCTTTCTTATTAGGGGGGATTTGACATTGCAAGGCGGATTGCAAGGCCGCGTTAACCCAATGGGTTAGCATGTCTTTATCCGGTAAATCAGGTTCATTACTGGCGTATTGCACGTCCACGAGGGCACTCATAATTCTTAGTTACTGTCTTCTTTCTTTTGTAAAGGGAGTTCATGTTTTTTGTGTTTTTTTGTGTTTTTTTTGTATTGCTTTCGTAAAGCCTTACTTTTACCCATAAGTCTGTACACAAAATCGTTTTTTTCTGTGTGAGTCGAGGAGTTAATAAAGGCCCTAAAGCACTTAAGTGACTTAAATAATTAATAATTCTAGTTGTCCCTTAATAAGCTAAGTTATTGAGTTTTATTCGAGTAAGTGTCGTATTTTCAATGGGTGACGTTTATTTAGGGACAAATCTATTAATTGCTAAGTACAGGAAAAAATTTTAAGCTGCACTGTAACTCATTGTATTTATTTAATGTATCAGTTAGAGGCCTTAGATAAAACTTATCAGTTTACGAACTTTTGTCCTGTACAGAGAATTAATTGTTAATATAGGAAAGTTGCGGGTAAAAGTCAGTTCGTCAAGGGGGAATTTATTTGCGTTCAGCGCGTTCATAAGCCTGAATAATCCGCGCCACAATGGGATGTCGCACCACATCTTTAGCACCAAAAAAGGAAAAACTAACGCCTTCAACATCCTTAAGTATTTCAACCAGATGGCGTAAACCCGATTGGCTTTCACGAGGCAAGTCGATTTGGGTAACATCTCCCGTCACGACGGCGGTAGAACCAAAACCAATGCGAGTTAAAAACATTTTCATCTGCTCAATGGTCGTATTTTGGGCTTCATCAAGGATAATAAAGGCTCCATTCAGTGTCCGTCCGCGCATGTAGGCTAATGGCGCGATTTCAATCATACCACGATCTATCAATTTCGCCACCCGTTCAAAACCCAACATTTCATAAAGTGCGTCATACAACGGGCGCAAATAAGGATCGATCTTTTGAGCTAAATCACCGGGCAAAAATCCGAGATGCTCGCCGGCTTCCACCGCCGGGCGCACTAAGACTAAGCGGCGCACTTGCTCGCGTTCCAAGGCTTCTACGGCACAAGCGACGGCCAAATAAGTTTTTCCCGTGCCGGCGGGGCCGACTCCAAAATTAATGTCATGCCGCACAATATTGTTTAAATACTGGCGTTGATTGGGCGTGCGACCTTTAATCACGCGGCGACGAGTACGAATAACGACTTCGGCCCCCTCAGTGCTGTCGGTTGGGGAAGCGCCTTCGAGGGTTTCGAGATTAGACTGATGAGAATATAAATGAACACTGGCTGGATTTAACGCTTCATCGCAGGAAGCGGTGTAAAGTTGATTGAGGACTTGAGTGACACTTTGCACAGCATGGGTGAGGCCAATCACGCGGAATTGATGCCCACGGTTCTTGATTTCCACACTAAAGCGCTGTTCCAGTTGACGCAAATGTTCGTCAAACTGGCCGCAGAGATTGGCGAGCCGTTGATTATCCAACGGTTCTAAAGTAAAGTCATTGGTGATGATATTGTCAGATTGAGAAATTTCGTTCATTTCAGTGATCAGTTATCAGTTATCAGTATCAATGATCAGTTATCAGTTATCAGTTATCAGTTATCAGTTATCAGTTATCAGTTCAGTGATCAGTTGAGCCTCTTGCTTTCATTATCGTTCGCTTGGCGAATAAATGATCTCGCGTAGCGAAGGACATCGTTTCGTCGGTGTTGCATCGATTATCGATGCCGACTAAACCTGCTTGTAGTTATACTCAGCACGGATCTCGGAATAAGTTTTTCGCTTAAAAAACTTATTCCGAGATCATAATTTGCACTTTTGTCATTCCGAGCCCAAAGCCAGGGGCGTTGCTCCTTTTTAGATTAATCTCGCCCAAAGCCAGGGGCGTTGCCCTTTTTTAGATTAATCTCGCCCCAAACCAGGGGCGTTGCCCTTTTTTAGATTAATAATGCGAATTAAGGGTTGAATTAAATATTATGAAATCAATGATTTATAAAAACTTCTGATTGAGACGTTATTTTATAACTCTTTTTCTTTAAAAGTTTCGCGGAGCGAAACTTTAGCCTGAAATTCTACATTTTTCATTTTTAATTCTTAATTCGCATTAATATTGCCCCAAACCAGGGGCGTTGCCCTTTTTTAGATTAATCTCGCCCCAAACCAGGGGCGTTGCCCTTTTTTAGATTAATCCCGCCCCAAGCCAGGGGCGTTGCCCTTGGCTATATTAATCCCGCCCCGTTGGGGCTGACTTTAAAACCTCTATTAGCCCTTTCGGTATGTATTATTAAAGCCAGTGTAACTACCTGGAGTGATCAGTGACATCATTTTACACTTTTCACTGAAAACGGATCACTGATAACGGAAAAACGGTCACTGAATTAAGAGGTGAATTAAATTATGAGTAAGTCTCCCTACATTGTCATTGCTGACGCACATAATTTTACAACGGAGGTTTTAGAAAAATCCGTTTCTGTGCCTGTATTGGTCGATTTTTGGGCCGACTGGTGTGCCCCCTGTAAAATGCTTATGCCTATTTTGACCAAACTGGTGGAGGAATATCAAGGACAATTTATTCTCGCCAAAGTCAACACCGATGAGCAACAAGAATTAGCCACTCAACACGGAATTCGCAGCATACCGACGCTTAAACTGTTTCGGCATGGTCAAATGGTGGAAGAAACGACCGGGGCGCAGTCGGAGACGGTATTACGTGAAATGATAGATCGTCACCGTGAGCGCCCCGCCGATAAGTTACGGTTGCAAGCCACCGCTGCCCATCTCGCTGGCGACAGCGCCCAAGCCATCGCCCTATTAGAGCAAGCGCGTGAAATAGAGCCGACTTATCATCCCGTGCAACTGGAGTTAGCGAAAATAATGATTGATAATCAAAGGTTTGAGGAAGCGCAACAACTGATCAAAGAACTGCCCGCTAACGTGCAAGCTCAAACGGAGGTTGGCGAATTAATGGCACACCTCACCTTTTCCACCGTTGCCGCCAACGCACCGCCCTTTTCGACATTAGAAAGTACACTTGCCAACAATCCTAATGATCTAATGGCACGCTATCAACTCAGCGCCCTGAAAGTGTTGGAAGGGGAACACGAGGCGGCTATGGATCATCTCTTGGAATTGATGCGTCGTGACCGCAAATTTGAAGACGACGCGGGGCGCAAAGGTTTACTGGCGGTATGGACTTTACTGGGTAATCAAGGCCCCCTTGTTAATCGTTATCGTGGTAAAATGTCGTCTTTATTGTATTAGACTTTATGTGAAATAAACGCCACTTATACTAATGAAAAATGAAAAATGAAAAATGATTAAATCAATGATAAGTCGATATTAAAAGTTTGCCTGTTGTCAGTTTCACCGATTTTTCGTTACGTTCCGTATAAATGTTTGTTTTTATAGGATTAGGTGAAATAAGCCGATTGAATTCTTTTTGGATTGTTTTTCCGTTAGGAAAAACGGCTTATGTCTTATTTCACATAATGTCTATTAACTTGTGTTTTATTGGTAATTGTGGTAATTGGCTGGGGAATTCTTTCATTGAGCTATAATAAAAGAATGGTCTTTGACGCTTTTGAGGGCTGATACAATTGTGTTCATTTTGAGCATGCGACACTTTCTCTCAAAACGTTCTACCACCCTTCAGCTTCATCTTCAAAAGACGCGCCATCGACCGATCCTTGAGGGCGTTTGTGAGGGTTCACTTATAGTAAACCATTCATTAACACATACTCAAAAATCATTCATTTGCCCTAGGTGTCTTCGACGCAAAAGTTTCGCGGAGCGAAACTGTTGCGTCGAGGGTTGTTTTTCTTTAAAAAAATCCTTATGATTTGTCATCAAGCGGCAAGTCGGGGAGTACAAAAAGACGGGTCAAACTTGAGACTGACAACTCTTAAAATTTGCGTTTCCCCAAGCAAATAAGGATTGTACTACAAAGCGGCTATCGATCCATTCAAAATAGATCGAATGATGTGGTAGATTCACTTAACGGAATGAGTGCTATTGTTAACGTTTGTTAGCATAAATGACTCAGTGGATGCGAATTAAGGGTTGAATTTAATCATAAAAAAATCACTGAATTATAAAAACGTTTTTATAAATGACCGCGCGAGATATTCGCATGGTGAATGTGTCGTGTTTGGACATAATTTATACGGAACGTAACGAAAAATCCGTGGCTTGTAACGACAACAAAGGAGTAACAATGATTAGAAAATTAGGCCTTCTCTTTCTGCTATTTAGCCTTGCAACGACTGCCAATGCCGCTTGGCAACTTGACAACAGCAACTCATGGTTAAGTTTTCTCTTTGTCAAAAAGCAAGATACTGCTGAAGTGGGTAAATTTAAACGACTTTCTGGGAAAGTCGATGACAATGGCAAGGCCCAATTGAAAATTGATTTAGCCAGTGTAGACACCAACATCTTAATACGCGATGAGCGGATGCAGGCCTTTTTGTTTCAAACCCTCCAGTATCCATACGCGACGTTGACAGCGGACTTTCCGATAGACAAAATCAACAAGTTGGCCGTTGGAGAGATGATGGTGCAACCCGTATCGGTGCAACTTGATTTCCATGGTGCCAAGCAAGACATCAACGGCAATGTTGTGGTAACACGTTTGGCAGAAGATAGGCTGTTGGTTGTGAGTCAAACCGTTTTATTTGTAAAGGCGGCCTATTTCGACTTGGTTAAGGGTATTGATATATTGCGTGGATTGGCGGGTTTACCTCGCATCAGTTCCGTGGTCTCTGTCAGTTTTGTATTTACTTTCAAAAAGAGGCAATAATCCAAACGGGTAATGGGTTATAGGTAATGGATAATGGGTAATAGGCCTTCTGGAAAAGCGGCGTATTATTAAAGCCAGGGGCGGTGCCCTTGGCTATATTAATCTCGCCCCGTTGGGGCTTGCCTCAGCGCACCGTTTGTCCCACAATAGGCCTTCTGGAAAAGCGGCGTATTATTAAAGCCAGGGGCGGTGCCTTTGGCTATATTAATCTCGCCCCGTTGGGGCTTGCCTCAGCGCACCGTTTGTCCCACAAATTCACCACGGTACAAAATAAATCCGCCGTGCGCTCAGCATCATAAATAGCAGAATGGGCCTCTGATTTATCCCACTCAAAGCCAGCCGCTTGTACCGCCCGCGCCAGCACAGTCTGCCCGAAAGCCAGTCCACCCAAAGTTGCCGTATCAAACGTGCTAAACCGGTGAAAGGGATTTTTAATCCGAGTGCGATGACTGGCGGCATTAATAAAACCCAAGTCAAACGAGGGATTATGGCCCACCAAAATGGCACGAGAACAGCGATGCGCTTTTATCGCTTTGCGTATCGGTTTGAAAATCGTTTCCAAGCCGATGGCCTCTGGCACGGCAAAACGAAACGGATGATAGGGATCGACCCCAATAAAATCCAGCGCCTGTTTATCAAGATTAGCGCCCTCAAAGGGAATTATATGACAAAAATGCGTTTCATGGCGCTGCCATAAACCTTGATTGTCTATTTGCAACATCACGGCTGCAATTTCCAACAAAGCATCACGTCCAGGATTAAAACCGGCCGTTTCTACGTCTACTACTACCGGCAAATATCTCCGAAAACGCTTAGCAATTGGTAACGGCGTTGTCTGAACCATCAGTATTACACCTTAAGCTTTGTGCGTTTATCCCATGTCGCCGTTTCTGTATCACACGGCGAGCCGTCAAAATCGGCACAACTCGACACCCGGCCCTCTCGTAGAGGATCGCTCGCTTTTAAAAATTTTTTTAGGGGGTTGCTGGAAGTATCTAAACACTTTTGTTCAATTGTTTGTTAAAACGAAGATCAATTGCGAATTAAGGGTTAAAAATAAAATCATGGTATCCAAAATGAAACAAACGCAAAAGACGCAAAAGACGCAAGAGACATCCAAATAAACTTGCGTCTGCAAGCGCCACCAGCGTGCGTTAATTCTTAGCATTATAACTCTGTGAGACTCTGTGGCACTTTGTGAAAAAATGGGTTATTTAGACGACCTTATTTGGGGGCCATAAAACGACTACGTCGTTTTCAAATAAAATCATGGCCCACAAACGCAAAAGACGCAAAAGACGCAAGAGACGAGACAACCAAATAAACGCGGCGCATGCAAGCGCCACTAGCGCATGCATGCGTTAAAATCCTTGATTTCATAATAATTAATTCAACCCTTAATCCGCATATCAAATCCACTTTTATCACACGCAATTTGTGCCACTTTTTCAATATCGTAAAATCGACACGCATCCATCATCAATCGACTTTCAAACCACATGTCTCCGTCAGCCATAGGCATAAATAAGTCGTAGATATTATCCACCCCCAAATAAACCGGAACCTCATACTCAATCAATTTCCTAAGAGGGGCAATTGAGTTATGAAGTGGTGCCATTTTATCTAATTGCTTCATACTCATAGCGGCTGATGGACAGATAATAATACCCATCTGGGCTTTTTTGACCAAGCGAATAATTCTTTCTTGCTCTCTCTCACTTTTCGTCGCAAGTGATATTGCATGCACGCCTAGAACTTTTCCTTCAAGCCCATGTTCTATGGTCTTAATAGCCAACAATTCCGTTTCATTCTCATCCGGATTGTTTTCTTGATCGATATGCACATCAACTGTCTTATCCAAATCCTTTGCTAGTGTCATAATAAAATCCAAATGCTTCTCCGGAGTCGGTCTATCCCTAGACGGTAACCCTCCAATGACATCAGCATACTCACAGGCTTGTCGAAAATACTTTTGAGAATCCTTGTCTATGACACCCTGAAGGGGTTGTACTGCCAACTCCAAATAAATCCGATCCTTGTATCTTTCTCTGACTTCAATTGCCGCCTGGATTGGAAGAAGCTTGACGGTACTATCAGCGTCTACAAAGGTTCTACAGTACGTGACCCCTTGTTGGATCATTTTTTCAACAGCCCTTGAGATTCGTTCGATTAAATCTTCATAAGTATAATTCTCCTTGAGATACTTATAAAGTTCCCATTTCTTTTGCATATCGACCTGACTTAACTTCAAGTTTTCCATAGAAATAAGATAGGCTTTATCGAAATGAGCATGATAACAAGCAAATCCACCATTCTGTCCGACTTCATTAAGAAATTCACGCCTAAGGTTCCATAATTCAGAAGCCCCTCCTTTGTATTTTAAGAACCCTTCCTCATGTTTTCTTAATAAGTTGCCAATTGTTTTAATGGCAACATCAACATCGGTTATGAGTGGAATGGCATTTTCAATACACAAGCAACGAATAAGATTACTATCCGTTTTCTCATCGTAATCATTGTTCCCGGTGAGTATGTTAATGACAAGATCAAAACGATTATCTTGCAAAAAAGATCGTATATTGGGTTCTTTTTTGTCGGAAATTTTATAAAGCTCTTGGTTTTTAATCCCGTTTTCATTAAAAAAACGGCTTGTCCCCTCAGTGGCAAAAATAGACACATCCAGCTTTAACAATTCTCGAATGGCCCCAAGCATCTTTAATTTATCACCTCGATGTCCAGCACTGATTAAGATGTTCTTTTTGGTTTGATGGCCTAAAAGTTTTAAATTGAGTGTTAAGATTTCAATTGTATTATCCATAAGATTATCAAAGTCACCTCCGTGAGTTAATAGTACCGCAACGGATACTAATAAAAGTTGGTCAACTGTGGTTCCCAAAAACTTGTGGGGTACTACTTTTGTCTGTAATTATATCAAAATTTGGATCAATTCTTAGCACCACAAATTGCGCTTTTGTCCAGCACGAGCGGGAGCGAGAAATCTGGGGCCTTCGAGTCAGATTTCTCTTATGCTCGTGCCGGACTTCAAACTCAGTTTATAGCGGTGCCCAGTATATTAGAACTGACGCGCAAAAAAATAAAATGCAATCATTTCAATATGTTATGATGTTGTCATCAGCCATTCCAATCAAATCAATTACTTAGGTGCGCAAGTGCGTAAGTCCTATAGAGATCGGGTGGCTCAAAGCGTGTATGAACGAAGGCCAATCAATGGTGGGTACGCACATAAGTAACCGCACACTTCAACCGTATTTGCCGACAAAAACGCCTAGAGCTAGTGAATTTAGTGTCGGTTATTTTATACTCTGTTCCTAAAAATCGACTCAAAACGATGAATATGTAATTCGCTCTCTGTTGATAATCCGCATCGATTGCAACTAGAGTCCTGGTTGGTCCGTCCCAACCGTTGGCACTCAATCCGATTGAAGTCGTTTCGTGCAACCA
>NBMI01000383.1 GCA_002085445.1 Candidatus Parabeggiatoa sp. nov. 2 | reverse complement strand
GATATTAAAGAAATCCGATTTTTCCAAAAAATCGGATTTCTCATTGTGTCCAGGACGTTTAAAGGCGGACAGAAGGCGTACATAGTACCACCCGAAACGTTGTTGCCCACCGATGGCATGTCATGGCAAAAGCCAAGCGTCGGTGGGTAACGAAACCGACCAATTGTGCTGAGTTTTAAGGCGGTTAAGTACGGACTAAAGCGAGCGTCGGGTGGTTAGATCGATAGCGAACCGAAAAGTTAAGGGCTTTGCACGTGGGATTGCCCCTACAAACCGTCATGTCGCGTAGGGGCAATCCTTTATGGTTGCCCTCACCGAAAAGCGGTACGATATGGCATTGCTACCCACCCTACGCTTGCTAACACAACTGGGAATCGAGCACGGGTAGGTTTTCGTTCGCTTGCGAACGAAAACAAAATTATCAATTATCATCGACTTTTGTTGGACTTACCGAAGTCAGTCCAACTGACGGGCTTAATGGCATTAGGCTTGGGAACGAGGGTGCGTAACATGAGTTATTAGATCAAACTGGCTAACCATTTAAAATACTTATTTAGAAACTGATAGCTAGTAAGTTTGTACTTCGTTTTTACTTGACATTGGAACGTTATGGTACGTCTTCTCAGGTAGTTATTAACCAAAATACGAGGTCATATTCAATATGAAAATCAGAAAAATTCAGATTAAAAATTACAAGATGTTTAATGACGTTACGATAGATTTTACCGATAGTAATGGAGAAACTTTAGATACTATTGTTATAGCCGGCATAAATGGCTCAGGAAAAACCTCTTTACTCCAATTATTACAAAGACTTTTTTCTGAAAGCCTCAATCTATTCAAAGTTGGAAGCCTGTTACACAAGTACGAGGAAGAAGAAAATGCCCTTATTTGCGATGAGATAGAATTAGAATTAGATATTTCTAACGATGAGAAATCACGCTTGCTCTCATTGGCTCATCAATTTGAAACTAAAATCAATAAATTATCGGAAAATAAACCTGTTAAACGACTAGAAATGCCTCTTAAAAAGAAAGGACGGTACATTAAACTCGTCTATAAGTTAGAAAAAACAGAAAAAGGTTTTATTATTCGTCGGAATGATTTTGATTTTTTTGGAATCCTACCAGAAGATGGACTAAGAAATATATTTAAGGTGTTGTATTTTTCGGCCGTTCATAGCGAGCGCCAAAAACCAACATCCAACAATGCGATTTCAGACTTTTTTAATGACAAGTCATCCCGTGACGGCATGAACTCGGATGGGGTTGTTTTTCCTATTGATATTTTCTCCCACCGAAAAACCGTAGAAACCCATATTGTTAGATTGGTTCAAGAAAAAGTCATCGCTCATCGAGATTTAACCGCAAAAGAAGTGATAGAGCAGGCTATTTGTGATATTAATCAATTGTTGAAAGGGGTAAGCTTAAAAACGGTACTTGTGGATATCAACTCAGAACAACCGGTTTTCAAATCTTTTTGTGGCCCAATGATATTATCTAATGAGTTATCCAGTGGAGAAAAACAACTCTATTACAAGGCCATTTTATTTGATAAGTTACGCCCGCAAAACAGCCTTATCATGGTCGATGAACCGGAAACGTCTTTACATCCTACTTGGCAACAAGAAGTTTTAAAGTTATACCACAATATACAACGGAACAACCAAGTTATTTTGGTCACTCATTCTCCACACATCATTGCATCGGTTCATCCGGATAATTTATTTGTTTTAAGTATGAATGACGCGAAAAAAACAGTTGAATGTTTTAATGCGAGAGATAAAGGGTTTCATACAAGGGGGAATGAGCCAAACGACATTTTGGATGAAGTGATGGGGACGCCGCTAAGGGATTGGGATACTCAAAAACGAATTAATGAGGTTATTGAACTCTTAAGATCGCAGCCGGACAAAATAGATGAGCCTAACAATAAAATTCTGATAGACTCACTGATAAGTGATCTAGGTCGTTCTGATCCTATCATCATGCGTATTATACATAAACTCTCCATCATACAAGCCGGGAAATGAACATGCGCTATATCGATAAATCTGATTGCTGCAAAGCGTTTGATCGGTACCTCATAAATAGTCGCCCCT
Organism: Candidatus Parabeggiatoa sp. nov. 2; assembly: GCA_002085445.1. Taxonomy (GTDB): domain Bacteria; phylum Pseudomonadota; class Gammaproteobacteria; order Beggiatoales; family Beggiatoaceae; genus Parabeggiatoa. The sequence goes on along the minus strand of NBMI01000383.1, from coordinate 5,285 downwards.
TGGCTTGGAATGAGTTTGATGACAATATAAAGTTGATTCTTCATCAGCATTTGTATTATGAGCAAGGTGGGTTATGTATTTACTGTCAGCAAAAATTACTCCCTAAAACCGAGAAGGAAAGTAATGCACATATTCGATCTCATATTGAGCATATTCGTCCGAGATCATCTTACCCCTATTTAACTTTTGACTATTGTAATTTATCGGTTTCTTGTGAAGGCTTTGATTGTGAAATCCTCAAAACCAATCAACAGCCAAAGAAAGAATTTTGTGAACACCGCAAAGGTAATGAATATGGTGAAGACTGTTTTTTAAATCCTATCGAAGTCAAGGATATAGAAGACTATTTTGTTTATGATGATTTAACCTTGGAAATTTTACCTAAGTATGAGAAAGGAACTGAAGAATTCAAAAAAGCTGACTATATGAAAAAAATATTAGACTTAAACAACAATAAATTAATTCGCATGAGAGAAAAAGTCGTGAAAGATATAGAAAGAAATGGGCCGTATGAAAAGCATGAAAAGCAACTTCCTCCTTTCTATTCTATGTTGCTTCAGCTAGGATTGCTATAATTTATTATTGTTTCCAATGCTCTAGCGTTGAGTATTTGTTATGATGAGTTTTGTGCTTTGTTTTCACTTGATGCTGGATCGTCATGGTATACATTCCCCAGCTTTTGTCGTGGGAACGATAAAAAATTTAATAGGAGAAACACACAAAAGTGAGTTTAGCCGTTTTGTTATTCATATCGTGTAAAAATTTTCAATGGCAGTCGTCCGTTTGGCAGGACTCCAAACTTTAGTTTGGCAGTCCACTCGAATCTTATTCGTTGATTTACTAATTCGTTGTACTTAATTCGTTGTACTTAATCCTTATTTGAGGGCCTTCAAACACTTTTGATAGTTTCAAATGACAACATGGCCCTAGAAAGGCGATAAATCGCCTACTACAAACAGGCAGGCTCATGTATGCTTATTCGCTTTACCGTCTAAATTTTTTTGTCTTTTAAAGAACGTGTTGAATTTTCAATGATACCCGCTCAAGAACCCAACTTGAGTCATCACCTCGTTAAAGGCAAAGGTTCTGATGACATTAGTGTGTTAAAAACGGGCGTTGTTTATGGCGCGAATGCGGCCGGTAAGTCTAATTTAATCAGGGCAATGGATTTTGCTAAACAATTGATAACGACGGGCACACAGCCCAATAAATTCATTCCCATTAGTCCATTTAAGTTAGATGAAACTTACCTTGATAAACCGTCACGGTTTGAGTTTGAATTTAAACAAGGTGGAAAAAACTATGCTTATGGTTTTAGCCTCAATCATCAATGGATACTGGAAGAATGGCTTTATGAAATCAATCAAGTCAATGAAAAACCTCTGTTTGAAAGACAAACTCGAACCGATGAAGAAGTCATAGTAACGCCTGGTGCCAGCCTGTCAGATGACGAACTCGGTATTTTTAAATACACCGGCAATATGGGAACTCGTCCTAATCAATTATTCCTTACCGAAATCGCCAAGCTCAATCAGAAAAAGCTCAAGCTATCGGCTTTAAGAGACAGTTACCAATGGTTTGACAAAGTGCTGACGATAATGTTTCCTGATACAAAATATGCTGGTTTTGCGTTGGAAATGAAGGGTGATCGCGTTATTCAGGATAAGTTATTGCGTTTATTAAAACTATTTGATACTGGTATTAGCGGAATCCAACCGATAAAAGTGGACTTTGATAATCAATTAAAAGAGTTACCCCAAGCGATTAAAGACAATATCGCCCTGGCGAAAGCATTATAGTTCGTGCTAACGATGACACGCAATATGTCATTTTTAGAGAATTGAATCAACTCAAAGCGGCTAAATTAATGACTCTGCATCCCACCCAAGGTGGAAGGCAAGCATTATTTGAAATCAGTGAAGAATCCGAAGGGACGCAACGAATGATTGATTTGATACCGGCTTTGATAACGTTGCTTAACTCCGAAAAAGTTTTGGTGATAGATGAATTAGAACGGAGTTTGCACCCCCGTTTAACAAAAAGCTTGCTGGAATTGTTTTTAACCCATTCCAAAGCGGTTAAGAGTCAAATGATTGTGACTACCCATGAATCAGGGCTACTTGATTTAGAATGGTTGCGAACCGATGAAATTGTGGAAAAAAACCAAGCGGGTGAATCTTCTGTGTATTCACTGGAAGAATTTAAACCCAATTATGATAAAGATATTCAAAGGGGTTATTTATTGGGCCGTTTTGGGGGCCGTTCCGCTGATTAGAAGCTTTACACAGCACCAACAAGTATAGTTTGGCTCTAAATCCGTCCAAACTTTAGTTTGGACGTCCAAGAGAAATATTGGACTCCGGAGGAGTTTGGTGTTAGCTTTTTTAAAAACATATATGATATTATAAATAAAGTTCGTTCATTAGAGAGTGGATGGAAATGGTTACTAAGTTTTCTTTAGCGGAAATTGAGGCAGCAATGCCTGATAATAAAAGGGTCGTTTTTTATTTTGACGGGAATGGAAAAATCACGAGAGAACACAGTTCTTTTGTCAATCCTGTTCCTAATGCCTTTTCTTTAGTCCAGGTTGACACGGGCTGATTATCGTGAATTTGTTATACAAACGTTTGCAAAATATATATCTAAAAATGCGCCGAGTGGTTTTCGTTGGCATGTCGCTGGCGACATTTTTTCGGTCGATTATTCGCAATTTATTTGCGATGTATGTGTGGCGGTACCGGCAGTTCCGTTTTGGCTCTATACACGTTCTTTTGCCTACCTCGAACCTTTGCTTGAGGCGAAGAATTTAATTGTTAATTTATCGACAGATAAAGATAATTGGCAAGAGGCGCTTGGTGTTCATGAAAAGTTCGGGTTTCGACTTTGCTATCTAACTGTAGAAGGAGAAGTGCCAGAGGACTTGCCCGAAGGTTCGGTGATTTTTCCGTCTTACGAATTGCGCGGTAGAGACTTGCCCGAACCAAAACAAGCATGGTGGTGGCATACGCTTGATGCTCGCCAGAGACAAATGGTATGCCCTACTGATTTTTTTGGACAAAGTGAAGCGTTGCGTTGCGGGCCGTGCCAGAAGTGTTTAATATAACTCTTTATTCACGTTTGTAGTAGGCGATTTATCGCCTTTCGTATAACATTACAATTATCCGTTATCCATTACCAAAATCTATGGAATTTTACCGTTATCCCCTACTTTGTTGGCAACTCACCAAAGAGACTGTTTGCGCTCGGTTGGTAGGCACAGAGTATGAATTGGTGAGTGCCCAGTTACATAAATTACAAGCCCACCTCGCTGAACATTTGCAGCGCGAGTTTGCCCAATATGCGACTTTGCCGGATTCTATGCCCGATGCCCGGCTCAAAAAGGTGAATGTCAATATTCGTCCCGCCTATCAAGAAGAAAACGGCATTTTTCCAGCCGGGCAAACTTTGAGTATTCCCGTCGCGGCGGTTTATGGTATTACCGAGTATAATTATTCTGAGTGCTATTTGCCTTTATTAGATCAACACTTCTATTTTTATAAGCCGGAGCAATTACGGCCGTTAGTTGAGTACTTTGCTCGTGATTATTTTAATAATATGGCACCCGAAACTTTGCACCGTTATTTGATGTTGGGCGAGCCTTGGTTAGAACATGTGACTGTCCGTATCAGAAAACGCGAGGTTCGTCGCGCTGAACGGGAACAACGCCGTGAAGAAACTCAAATGCTGCAACAGGTGGCGGATAGATTTCCTCGCAAAACGTCGGTAAGCGGGATTGCGCCTGAAACGGCGTGGGAGCGAGGCGAATTGGTGGAGACATTGGTTGACAAGTTGCTGACAGAAGGTGCCAGTGTTGTGCTTATCGGTGAGCAAGGCATCGGTAAAACGGTTATTCTATTGGAGGCTGCCCGTAAAGTATTTGCTTCAACCAAAGAACGTCCTGAAGGATCAAATTATTTTTGGCGTACTACGCCGCAACGTATGATTGCCGGGGCGCGTTATCTGGGCGAGTGGCAAGAAAGCTGTGAAGAAGTTATGGATGAGTTACAGCGCACGGGTGATATCTTGTGGATAAATGACTTTGTGCATTTGTTGGCAGTGGGCGGAGAGGGGCCGGAAGATTCTATCGCTGCGTTTATGTTGCCTAATCTGCGCCAAGGCCGTTTGCAAATCGTTAGCGAATTAACGCGACAAGAATGGGAACGTGTGCGCCAGCGTTTACCCAGCTTCGCGGCCCATTTTCATGTATTGTCTATTCCAAAACTGTCTAAAAAACAACTCGTTAAAATAATGCGCCTGTTCACGGACTATGTACACAAACAGTTGCGTATTACGATAGAAGAATCGGCGCTGAACTTGGCTTATCGTTTATTGGATCGTTATCTGCGCTATGAAGCTTTTCCGGGGAAAATCATTAAATTTATGACCAGTTGCATCAACGACGAGCTTGTCCATAACAACATATTGATTGATAATGAAAAAGTGCTAACGCACTTTGTCCAAAAAACCGGCCTGCCTACCTTTTTGTTGCGTGATGACATTCTGTTAGAGACCACCTCCCTGCACGATTATTTTACTAAGCGCATTATCGGACAACAGCCAGCGATTGAGCGCGTTTGTCAGGTGGTAATGGTTTTTAAGGCGGGGCTAAATGACCCAAATAAGCCGATTGCCACCTTATTATTTGCCGGCCCGACGGGGGTGGGCAAAACTGCTTGTGCCCGTGCGTTGGCTGACTATTTCTTTGGACAAGGACAAACTTTAAATCCGCTGATTCGTTTGGACATGAGCGAATTTCAGCATCCAGTGCAAGTCGATAGGATGCTGGGCGGTGGTGATAAACCGGGTAAATTGATTCGTGAAGTCAGGGAGCGGCCTTTTAGCGTAGTTTTGCTGGATGAAATTGAAAAAGCGCACCCCATTTTTTTCGATGTGCTGTTGAATGTTATGGACGAGGGCATACTGGTAGACGGTAACGGCCGCGTGACGGATTTTCGCAATGTGATTTTGATTATGACGAGTAATCTTGGTGCGCGTCAAAGCAAACGTATTAGCTTCGTCAATCAAACCGATGATAGCGAAGTTGGGAGTGCGGTGCGTCGTTTTTTCCGGCCGGAGTTTTATAACCGCATTGACCAAGTTGTTACCTTTCAAACACTAGACGCGGCAACGGTGACAGAGATTACTCGCAAAGAATTGGCGACACTCAATGAGCGAGAGGGTTTTCAAGAGCGTGGGCTGAATTTGACATTTGGCCCAAAACTGGTTGATCATTTAGCGCAAAAGGG
>NBMI01000007.1 GCA_002085445.1 Candidatus Parabeggiatoa sp. nov. 2 | reverse complement strand
TTTCCAAATTCGCTGTACTAGATGTGTGGGTATTTTATTTAGCCGCAACTCCCTAAGATTGTCGAAAGTGGCTGAGACTTCTGGCACTGTGTCGAGAAAATACGCGAGGTTTTGAACGTTAACATGGCCCCCAATTGACGCTCATCGTTATACACAAGTCTTTTGGATATTAGGTGCATTCCCAAAAGTACAACGGATACTCGTTCCGAAACGGATATTTCTAATGGCTCCCCAACGTGGGGCTACGCTCGGAACGAAAGTTTATCTCGCTACGCTCGGAACGAAAGTTTCACCTGTGGCGTATCGATTGCAATCCCTTCGGGGTTGGGCTGGGGTGTTAAATAGAAGTCAATTTCTTGGTTTATTTTTCACCCTATTTCTATTCCCTTTTTAATGAGGTACAAATCCAATCCAAGATGAAAAGTAACAAAAATGGCTAAAATTGAATATACCACTCCCAAACTAACTAAAGTTTGGACTCCTGCCAAACTAAAGTTTGGACTCCTGCCACTGCCAAACTAAAGTTTGGACTCCTTCACACTGAGAAGTTTCTTGTGCCGTTCCTTGTGTCGGTGTCGGGCTTGTTTTTTCTTGTGGGCGCGATCATGGCTGGCTTGAAAAGAGATTGCTTCATTATGTTCTAAATAATGAACTAAGGCACTAATCGTCGGATACTGAAAGAGCGTGATAACGGATACCTCTTGGTTTAAAACGCCTACTAATTGTTCCTGTACTTGTATAAACAGTAAGGAATTGCCCCCTAAATCAAAAAAGTTATCGTGTGTGCCGACCTTTTTTATCTGTAACACCTTTTGCCAAATCAACGCAATCTTATGTTCAATCTCAGTTTGGGGTGCAACGTATGAGGTTTCTAAGTCGGCACGTAGCCCTTCTGGTTTGGGTAGTGCTTTCTGATCTATTTTGCCATTGGGAGTCAGTGGCAAGGCTTCCTCCAGTAATACCAAGGCCGAGGGCACCATATAATCCGGTAATTTTTCGTTAAGAAAACGGCGCAGTAATAATAAAACCTCTTCAGTTTGGTAAACCGCTTCAGTTTGGACAATATAGGCCACTAAGCGCTTATCGCCGGGCGTGTCTTCGCGGACGATGACAACCGTTTCTTGTACGGTGGGATGTTGACTTAGCAGCGCCTCAATCTCGCCCAACTCAATCCGAAAACCCCGAATTTTCACTTGGTGGTCAATACGTCCTAGAAATTCAAGGTTTCCATTGGGTAAATAGCGAACTAAATCACCGGTTTTGTATAAACGTGTCTTGGGAGTACCACCACCAAAAGGGTTAGGAATAAATTTTTCGGCCGTGAGCTCAGGCCGGTTCAAATAACCACGCGCTAAACCCATACCACCAACGTACAGTTCACCCGGAATACCGATAGGAACTTGTTGTAACTGGATATCAAGTACATAAACTTGCGTGTTGACAATAGGACGACCAATCGGTGGCTCAATCGGTTTTCCAACCTCAACGAGGGCGCTGGTGCTAACAACCGTATTTTCAGTCGGCCCATAATGGTTGACTAAAGTGAAGGAGAGTGCTTGACGGGATAGACTATGCAGTTTGTCCCCGCCAGTGAGTAAGGTTCTTAAGCTGAAGTTGATTGGAATTTCTTCTTTTAGAACCACTTCTGCCAATGGTGTTGGCAAAAAACCAATCGTTATGGCTTCAGTCGCTAACCATTCCAAGAGTTTTGAAGGAGAAGCACGAACCCGGTCATTTGGAATATGAATACTGGCACCCGCCGTTAAGTAAGGCCATAATTCCCAGACGGAAGCATCAAAGGCAAGTGCCGCTATTTGAGTGGCTCGATCAGTTGGCTTGATTTGGTAAGTCTGCTGATGCCAATTGACTAAATTGACCACGCTATGATGTTGAATTTCAACGCCTTTAGGCCGACCCGTCGAGCCGGACGTATAAATGACATAAGCCAGATTGTCTACGGTGGCAAGGCTTTGTGGGTTATCTTCGCTTTCCTGAGAAATGGCAAGCCAATCCGTGTCTAAGCACACGATTGAAGGTGGCCGAGGCTCGGCCAAGGTCTCCAGCCAATGTTGTTGAGTCAGCAGCACTTGTACTTGGGCATCTTCTAGCATAAAAGCTAAACGTGCTGGCGGATACGCAGGTTCGAGTGGCACATAAGCCCCGCCGGCCTTGAGAATGCCTAGCAGCCCGACTATCATCTCAACGGAACGCTCGACGCAAATCCCTACCAAGGTTTCTGGTTTGACACCCAAGTTGATAAGCGCGTGTGCCAATTGGTTAGCACGACGGTTCAATTCGCGGTAACTCAGTTGTTCGCGTTCAAAAACGACCGCCACTGCTTCGGGGGTGCGATCTACTTGGCTTTCAAATAAGTGGTGAATACAGCCCTCTTGGGGAAGATAGGTTTGGGTATTATTCCACTCGAACAACTGTTGCTGTTCTTGGAGTGTCAGCAGGGATAACTCAGAAAGACATTGTTGCGGTTTGGTGACGATGTTTTCTAGTAAGAGGCGATAATGATCTATCATCCGAGCAATGGTGGCTTCCTCAAATAAATCCGTGTTGTATTCAAGGCGGCCCGTCATACCCTCGGGTTTTTCATCAAGTGCCAAGTAAAAAAAATCAAATTTAGTGGTGCCTTGATGAATGTCCATTTGGTTGATAGTCCATCCTGACTCCAAAATAGGCATAAGAGGTTCAATCGTAAACCCAACCTGAAATAAGGGGTTATAACCCGCGTGGCGTACTGGTTGTAGTTCGTCCACTAATTGCTCAAAGGGGAAATCTTGATGACTGTATGCACCCACCGTGACTTCTCGTACTTGCTGCAAGAGTTGACGGAAAGAGGGATTACCGGAAAAATCGGTACGCAACAGCAAGGTATTAATAAAACTCCCCATGACATGTTCCAGTTCTGAGTGATTGCGCCCGGCGGTGACAGTGCCTACCGCAATGTCATTCTGTCCGCTATAACGGTGCAACAAGGCTTTAAAGGCTGCCAGCAGGGTAACAAACAAAGTCACACCTTCTCGACGACTCAGTGCTTTAAGAGCCTCTAGGATATCCTTAGATAAAATAAAACAATGTCTGGCACCGCGAAAGCTGGGCAGTGCCGGTGGCAGCCTGTCAGTCGGCAGTTGCAACGGAGACAGTCCCGCTAATTGTTGTTTCCAATAAGCCAATTGTTCTTTTAAAATCTCTGCTGGCAACCCTTGTCGCTGCCATAAGGCAAAGTCTGGGTATTGGAGAGGCGGTGGAAAAAGTGGCGAAGGTTCTCCGTTGGAGAAGGCTTGGTAAAGTGCTTCTAGTTCTGGTAGCAATATCTGGTAGATCGAAATACCATCAATAATAATATGATGAAAGGTCGCAAAAAGGCGATAATCTTTTTCATCTAATTGCATCAACAGGGCATTAAACAACGGATATCTTTTTAAATCAAAGGCTTGTTTCGCATTGGCCGTGGCCTGTCGGAAGGCTTCAGATTGTCGTTCATTTTCAGGTAGGGCACTGAGATCAACTAAGGGCAAGTTGAAAGCCACAAAAGGAGAAATCATTTGAACCGGTTGCCCATCTCTGGTTGTAAAAGTTGTGCGTAACGCGTCGTGGCGGCGCAAGATTTCATTGATACTTTGTTCTAGCGCGACAACATCAATCGGCCCACCCAGACGAATGGTAAACGGTTCATTATAAATGGGCATATTAGAGGCGATTTGCGTCAATAGCCATAATTGTTGCTGCGGAAAAGACAGCGGAAGGGCCTTTTCGCGTGTCATCGGCCTCAGGGGGAGCACTGATGAGCGAGGTGCTTCTTGACGAAGGGCCTCTACCCGTTCTGCTAATTTCGCCACGCTGGGCAATTCAAACACGCTTTGTAAGGGTAATTCTATTTTAAAAACCTCACGCAAGCGAGCAATAATCTGGGTCGCTAATAATGAATGTCCGCCTAGTTCAATGAAATCATCATGGATACCCACCTGATCGAGTTTAAGCACCTCGGCCCAAATGCCTGCCAACAGGTCTTCTGTCGGTGTGTGAGGGGCCTTGAACTCTTCGAGAAATTCTGGGCGACTGTGGTCAGGTTTTGGTAAGGCTTGGCGATCTATTTTGCCATTGGGTGTAAGCGGCATGGCGCTCAAGAACACAAAACTGGAAGGTATCATGTACTCTGGCAGTTTTGCTTTTAAAAAGTCGCGCAAGTGCGCGACAGAAGTGCGTTGTATAACTCTTATAAATCCCTGAGTATTAAAGAGTTTTTCGATGGTTTGGCAAAGCGGGGCCCGCCCTAGCGAAGTGAAGGCCAGTTGGATACCTGCCCGTTGTGTTTGGCACCAAGCGACACGGCCATATAGCCGCAATTCTTCAGCGATTTCAGGCACTTGCATACGTAAACGGAGATGTTGACCAACCTCCCAAGTTGATGGCATACCTACCAAACAAATACCGTCACAAGAAATATCTTCGGTTTTTAACGGTATCGGTGGCTTATTACCCAATTGAACGAGGCAAACGGCCTGTATTGGTAAGCGTTCAGGAATGAGTTTGGAGACAATATAGGCGACTAAACGCTTATTGTCAGGTTCATCTTCACGAGCAACCACCACGGCTTCTTGCACAGAAACGTCTTGATGCAGCAGCGCCTCAATTTCTCCTAACTCAATGCGAAAACCACGAATCTTGACTTGATGGTCAATGCGTCCTAGGTATTCAATATTGCCATCGGGGAGGTAGTGTGCGATATCTCCCGTTTTATAGAGGCGTGTTCCCAGTTCCTCGCCAAAGGGATTAGGAATAAATTGTTCGGCCGTGAGTTCTGGGCGATTCAAATAACCTCGCGCTAAGCCAAGGCCGCCAATATACAGTTCACCGGCTTCCCCAACCTGAACCGGTTCTTGATGTTTATTGAGAAGATAGATTTGCGTGTTGGCAATGGGGCGACCAATTGGCACCGTTTTTTGATGAGTCTGTTCTCGAAGGCATTGCCAAAAGGTGACATCTACGGCCGCTTCCGTGGGCCCGTAGAGATTGTGCAATTGGGCCGTCTCATGACGCGCAAAAAAACGCTTGACGAGTTCAAAAGGCAAAGCCTCGCCACTACAAAAGACTTGTCTGACAGAACGACAGTTTTCAATGTCCGGTTCTTTCACAAAGACTTGGAACATTGAAGGCACAAAATGAAGGGTAGTAATTTGCTGTTGGGCAATCAACTTGAGGAGATAAGCACTGTCTCGATGTCCTTCGGGTTGAGCAACCACTAAACGAGCGCCCGTTAACAACGGCCAGAAAAATTCCCAAACAGAGACGTCAAAACTAAAAGGCGTTTTTTGCAAAACGCGATCATCGGCCGTTAATTGATAGGCTTGCTGCATCCAAAGCAAGCGATTACAAATTCCCAAATGGGTATTCATAACGCCTTTTGGCTTTCCGGTTGAACCCGAGGTATAAATCACATAGGCCAAATTATCGGGTTTAACGTCACTGACAGGATTTTCCTCATTCTCATCAGAGAGGCTCGCCCAATCAGTAAAAATCCCCCCTAACCCCGAAATCCCCCCTAACCCCCCTTTTTCAAAGGGAGGGAGGCCGGAGAGGATTTGTTCTTGAGTCAATAGCACTGGCGTTTGTGCTTCTTCCAACATAAAAGCCAAACGTTCTTGTGGATAGGCCGGCTCTAACGGCAAATAGGCCCCACCGGCCTTAAGAATACCCAAAAGCCCCACCACCATTTCCAAAGAACGCTCTATATAAATACCGACCAAAACCTCAGGCCCAACACCGAGTTTTTTGAGATAATGCGCTAACTGATTAGCGCGTTGATTCAGTTCTTGATAAGTCAGGCGCGAGTCTTCAAAAACGACGGCCACCGCCTCGGGTGTGCGTTCTACCTGCGCTTCAAACAATTGATGGAGACACTTGTCTCGCGGAAAATCCGCCTTAGTCGTGTTCCACTCAACAAGTATTTGATGTTGTTGAGATTCTGTTAAGGGAGTGGACATATACGAAAACCTTTTTCAGTTATCAGTTATCAGTGATCAGTTATCAGTGGTCAGTTTTATCAGTTATACTTAGCACCGTCATAAACTGAACTTTTCTGTCATTTCGACTTAGTGAGAAATCTTATTGGACTAGCAGATTTCTAGCTTCGTGAGACATGACAAAAAAGCGCAAATTGTGTAAAGTACATCAGTTATCAGTTATCAGTTATCAGTTATCAGTTATCAGTGTTCAGTCGGAGGTTTTTATTATGGACAACTCTTTTCTGGATCAGTCTATAGTCGTTCAGAAACATAAGACTTAGGGCAAACCTCGGAGGTTTGCCTGAGTGAGTTTTTTAGCCAAAATATTTATCAACAAAACTATACTGAGCATCGCCATCCTTAAGCTTTTTTGTCATGTCGTTTGAGCGAGAAATCGGTATACCGCCCAATAAGATCGAAATGACAAAAGCGCAAATTGGGTGTCAAGTATATATGTGACATTTTAAATATAATAATATAATGAATGATATTATAAAAAAGTCAAGAGATTGTCCCAAACCGGGCCTCGTCAAATTCATCAGTAACTTATTGATTTAATTGATGTATATTAATAAGAGATTCTTAAAATTTATTAATAAACAATAAGTTACAAACAATTTGACGTAGCCCGGTTGTATCGATAAACCTCGGAGATATCAACCGGGCAAAAACCTCGATGAGGCCTCACGCTAGTCGCCAAGGAAATCCCACGGGTTTTTCTGAACAACTATAGATAGAAATTTATGCCTATTTTGTTCCAACTTGTGCGTCATTCACATAGACATTCCTTTGCTGTAATATTAAAACATGTCAACGTGAATTTGACTTATTTTCCAAATAGTTATAAATGTTAAATGAAATCAGTGTCTTACTGATAAGTGATTGAACATAAAACGCTTTTTATTTTTAAGTCATACAATCAATTATTATTGTTAGAATGACATTTTTAACGGGCCATTTTCAAGTTGAGAAGCCACCGCGATTAAAGCCACCTACAATTAATTGTGTTATAACTCACTGATAATGTGAACTTTTATCCTAACCGCTTGATAAACGTTATATTTCATAACGTGTTGATATTAAAGTAGAACTGACGTTATCACAGACGAGTAGGGTGATCTATAGTATTCCAGATAAATCTATTGGCTGGAGTCCAAACTTTAGTTTGGACGTCCAAGATAAATCTTGGACTCCTGATAAATCTTGGACTCCTGATAAATCTTGATCGATTAAGAATCGGCCGTCCGCTTGCCCGCCCTACACCAAGTTATAGGGGTAAAATAACATGGCAAAAAAACCGAAAAAAACCACACGAGGGACTGATGAAGCCTTCCTAAAATTGATGACAGTCAGTGGTAGCAGTCTTTTAAAATTGCTCGGTGTTCCCCCGGAACAAGCTGACAAATATCAGTTTCGATCAGTAACACTCAAGGAAAAGCACATCAAACCGGATGTTCAAGGTATTCCCATCTTGAAGAGCGAAGAAGGCTTAGTCTTTCTAGAATTTCAGGGGTACTCGGATCCGTTTATTCGCTTGAGCACTGGCAGCCTCGGTGTTTCTCGGCTGTACCCAACAGGAATACAAAAAGAGCGTCATAGCAGGTATTGTTTATACTGATAAAGAATACGAGAAGGCCGCCTTACCGCTTTCAACGGTGATGATTAACAAAGACTGTCAGGATTGGTTTAAGGAAATCGTCTTAACCAAATACACAGAACAAGAACTCTTGGCAACCGATCCTCAGCTGATTGTTTTGGCCCCATTTACCCTCCCCACGACAACCGACAATGCAAAGGTACTTGAAAAAGGTCGAGAATGGGGCCATAAAGTAGGGCAAGTGTTTCCAAGCCAGCAACAGCGAGAGGCCTTGGACATTTTGGGTTTATTTGTTTTAAACCGATTTCGTCAACTCAAGTATGAAGAGGTGATTGCTATGTTGAATTTTGACTTGATGGACACCGTGGCGGGCCGACAAGTTTATGAAATGGGGTTGATTCAGGAGGCTCGGGAAATGGTTCTTGAACTCCTAGAAGAGCGATTTGGAATCGTGCCCAACGACATAATGGAGCAAATTCACGCCATTTCCATACGGAAACATTTGAAAGCACTTCTTAGACAGGCCATTCGCAGCCCGGACATAGACAGTTTCCAAGAAATGCTCTCAAAGGCCGTGCCCACCTCAAAACCACAGACTCACTAAAAAATATCTCTGTTGGACAGGAGTCCAAACTTTAGTTTGGCAGCTGGAGTCCAAACTTTAGTTTGGCAGTCGGCGTCCAAGTTTTGGGACGATGAGTCAGTTCTGTTTTCAATGAATTTTGTGTGCTTATTTTGAACAGTTTGAGGGCCATAAAATACGTTTCAAATTAAACTGTGGCCCTAAATTGCACGACAAAACAATACTTTTTGTATGTTATTAAAGAAAAGAGAAATCAGATTTATTCAATAAATCGGATTTCTTTCAATGCTGCCAAACTCAAAAAACGCAAAAGTTTTTGCTCCGCAAAAACTGGAGCAAAGTTTGGACTCCTGCCAAACTAAAGTTTGGACTCCTTCCTTACGTTTGGACGGCCTAAAATAGGGTAATTGTGCTACAACAGAACCAAATGAACCCATGCAAGCAACCTAAACCAATGACAGAGGATTTCAATTGATGAAAAGCCATACAATTCAGTTATCTACAACAGAACTGACTGATATTTTGCAAGCATACAATACCCTCAAAACTTTTTTAGAAAAGCTGATTTCCCCAAATGAAATCTACCGTGATGACTTTCTGAAAGGCCTACAAGCGGCCCAATCAGAGCTTGATACAGGTAAACTTGAGGAGGTTAAAACATTTGATGACTTCATCCGCTAAACGCATTTTGCAACGTATTAAACGTTTTGGACGGGATATAATGCCGTGTTCAACAAGAGGCTTACGAAGTTGCCACAAAATTGACTGAAAATGTTTTTCATCCTGAACTCAATGTGCGAGAATTAACCGGTTTCAAAGGTAATTATCGCGTTGTCGTATTAAGCGATTATCGGATGATTTTTTCTTTTGATCTGAAAAACATTTATTTGCTACGAATCGCCAATCGCAAAGATATTTATCGAAAATTAGAATTGTGAATGGTAGGAAAAACAGTCGTCCAAACTAAAGTTTGGACTCCGACTGCCAAACTAAAGTTTGGACTCCGACTGCCAAACTAAAGTTTGGACTCCTGTTGCCAAACTAAAGTTTGGACTCCTGCTGCCAAACTAAAGTTTGGACTCCGACTGCCAAACTAAAGTTTGGACTCCTGATCACTGTCGAATTGATAAGCCACAGTTTAGGATACCAGTATGCCAAGTTCAGTAGCGATTAAAAATAGTGTAGAAGCCAATAACGAATTGATTCCCAACAAATATAAACAACGCTGGGATGGTCGAATTCATCTGAGCATTTTTCAGGAAACGTTCTGGAATATGTTACAAACTTTGCTGGTACAGAAAACCAACACACCCCATATGCTTAGTGTGGGCCGTGACAAATTAACCTTTGCCGTTGAACCGCAAGTATGGCAGTCGTTCCTGACGGAATTAGGACTGCAAAATGACCAAGATGTTGAGGCCTTTCGTCACTTATTAACCACGCTGTTGCGCGGTGAAGAACCTCAGACTGACTCGCCTTATGCGACACTGATTTCGCGTTTACCCAAAAATACGCTTACGCTCATTGCATTTATTGGTCAAGCTGCGTTGTGTTATCCGCCTTTTCATCGTATCAATAGGAACGATGATTATCCTTATGAAGAAGGTAAACTGACAGACTATTGGTATGAACAGATTTACCGTTTTACCACGCAGCCGTTTGAAGAACGGATATGGTTTCGTGAGTTTTGTCTGTGGGCGAATATCAGGCTAAAGGACAATCGCTCCAAACTCTACTTTATTCCGCTAGTAGCCTTTATCGTGCCAGCAAGACAAGCCCTTTCGGTAGGGAGTGAGGAAACGCGCTACCGTGATTTTGAGCCAGAGCGCCAGAAAAAAACGCCTCGTCCGCTAACCAATGAACTGAATTGGAATGATGATCCTGAAAAGATTGCACGTTTACTGAAAAAGACTGAGGTTAGCAACATTCCTATAGCCGAAAATCCTTCAATAAGAAAGCCTCAATCTTCAGATTCGAGTGCCAATTTATTTCGTTCTCGTCTCAAACAAGTGCTGGCAACGATGAGCGCAGAATTGGAGGACAAACTCACAAGAGAATTGGAAGAGTTTGAATCTTCATACAATATGTTGCGCCAAGAATTAGCCACGCTGAGAAATCAGAAAACGCAAAATATCCAAGAAACGGCCATCAACACGTTGAGTGACTTATTAGATTCCATGTTACGATTAAACTCAGAACAATTAACTCAAATCCAGACAGAAGTTGAGAAAAAGGAGGACATGACACGAGTATTCCTCGACAACATTGCGGTGGGTACATGGCGCTTGGTGGGTAAAATAGGAGAAATCGTCTCGGAAGACAATCATGACCATTATTTACCCGATCCCGAAAAAATGTCATTATCCAACCCATCGGGAAAACTAACGATTACCCGTTGCGGCCTTGAAGTCAACGGTATTTTGTTATTGCCCCCTTATGTGACGAGGAGAAATGATTGATTATGACACGCATTGGCATTGATTTAGGAACAACTAATACCCTGTGCAGTTACTGGCCGCCGGGCGCGAAAAGGCCTCAACTCATCCCCATTCCGCAGCCCATTGGGCCGAAGGAGAAAGTCGATTCACTTAAATTACTCCCGTCAGCGGTTTATGTAGAATCTGAGCAAACCGTGTTTGCCGGGCGCTGGGTTAAACTGGACAGTCGCACGGCCTCTGAACAAAAGCCCTACTTTTTATCTATGAAAAAGCGCATGGGCACGACCTACGTGCGTGAAGTCAATGGTTTGACTATCACGCCAGAATGGGTGGCCGCGTGTTTATTGCAAGTTGTACGCAAATCTGCGGAAAATTATCTTGGTAAAGCCATAGATGAAGTCGTCATCACAGTACCGGCCTCTTTTAGCACAGAACAGCGGGCCGCTACCCTAGAGGCGGCAAAACTTGCGGGTTTACCTCGCTCAGGCTTGAAACTCGTGGATGAACCAACTGCGGCCTTGTGCCATGCCTTAAATGAACAGGGACACGAACTCCTGAGTGAAGGGCAACACAAGCAATACATTATGATGATCGATATCGGCGGCGGGACGTTTGATGTCTCCATCGTCCAAGTGATTCGCAACGCAGAAGAGACGCTTGATATTACGCTGCTTGGCTGTTCCCGCTATAATGAAATGGCGGGTGATGATTTTGACTTATATATCGCGGCTTTTCTGTTAAATCGTATGGAACAGCAACGCGGCTTTGATTACAGTGAATTAACACATAACGAGGCTGCCGATTTAGCAGCCGTGACATTGTACCGGGCTGAAGAGGCGAAACAGAAACTTTCCAAATTAGCACGAGAATCCGTCAGTTCTCCGCTACGCTATAACAGAGATTTAATGGAAAAAATACAGGTACCCGTTGAAATCAGCGCGATGGGGCCTTTGGAAGCGGAAAATTATCGTGATCAGTTAACTGTTAAAGACTTAGGCTTAGCATTGAAACGATTTTTACCCGATTTACTGAATCGACATAAAAACCGAGAGGACAAGTTATATAGCTACACCATTGCCAAGCCAATAGAAGAAGCCATGGAGTCAGTCCGTCAAAGTTCCGAAGCCTTTGCCGTTTTCGATTACATGGATCTTCATGAAGTATTGCTCACGGGCGGTTCTGCTCATATACCTTTGTTAGAAATGGCTATCAATCAAATAGTGGCTCGGCCGCCGAGAACCCTTACCGATACGATGGAATCTGTCGCGTTAGGGGCCTCAGTCTTCGGTGCATGGGTAGCCGGGGAACACGGCGAACTGGTCCATTTACATGAACGGCTCAATGACTCAGTGTTTCTTCAATTACCCGACGGCCGTTTTGAAGAAGTCTTATCAAAAAATAACGTCATTCCGCTTAAAAACTACCCGTGTCCCACAAGAAGTCTTAAAATCGGTGGAGAGGGTATTTACAAGCAAGTAGAATTGCGCCTATTTCTCGGCCAATCGGCTCAAGATCCGTTTATGGCCCCAATGACAACCTCCCATATTCTGACTTTTCCAGAGCCAATACCGTCAGGCACCCCAATCAATATCCATTGCTCGGTAGGCCCAGATCGTTGTTTTCATTTTACCTTTACCGCTCGCTTAGCGGAAGGCAGCGAAATTAAGGCCAAAGCCAAAGTTGTTCAAGATCGAACCGCTCAGGGCTTAGCGCATTTACCCCAAGTTAACTTAACACGACTGTAACCATGTTGAGAAATCCGTTGAGAAATTTTTCCAAAAAATCGGATTTCTCAGGTTTCATTTTTCAATTTTCAATTTTCATTTCATGAGCAACAAACCTATTGAAAAAAATGTTCGGTTAATCGCACGGCATCTCTATCTGCCCCAAGCCAGTGCCAAACGTCGTTGGCCTGAAATAGATGCCCAAATAGGCCAGCTACTCATCAGCAATGCCAACGACAGCCATTGTGAGCCAGTGCTGAAGGAACTACGCGCCTTAGCAAAAGGCCCCATGTACCGTAGACGTGAGGATTTGTTTGAAATCCTCATGGACAGTTCCCATCTGTTGTCCAAAGAAACACCGCTTTATCAAATGGTGCTAGACTTTTTAAGGGCCCTTTATCTCGAATTAGGAAACCGTCAACAAAAACTCCTGCTGGAGCAACTACGCACTGATGCCGTTTCATCACATTCGTTCCGGCGTGATATTGCTAGGAACCTCCTCTCAATAGAACGCCCCAGCCGAGAAGAAGTGTACCGTTTACAAGATATGAGACAGAAACTGTATGTCCATAACGCGCTGCTGGTTCGTATTGTCAAATTTCCGGACTCTTTTTATGAACACTATGAGGCCTTATTTGATTATATTGCTAACGCTGCCCTGGCAGAGGATGAACAGAGGATTGCCCAGATTAAATACTCATTCTCACTCATATCGACTCATATTATGAAAGCGGGAGGGGTAACAGGACAAAATTTATTTACTTGCCTTTACCGTTATTATCAATATTATTACTCTACCTCCGTCAAAGGTTTGTTTCTAGCCATCATTACCAACTTAGGAGACGGAATTGTCTCAACTATCGGTGAAATTTATCAACAAGGCCCCGCAAACCGCCGCCCAGCCTTAGATGTCTTACGACAATTAATTTCTCGCCGAAAAAGTCGTGTCGCCATGGACAAATTGTTTGAGATTGCCCAGAAAGCCAATGACAAGGAAGAATTACAAACCTTAGCCTTGTCTCTACAGAAAATTTTTGATAAATTATTTAACACAACAAACCGTAGCAGCCATTTTGTGTCACAGGCTCAGCGTAGGCTTGAACAACTGCTTCAGGCCGAAAAACCAGAACTTATCCAATATAATCCAAGACTTGAGGAATTATTAAAGGCCCAGACTCAAATTGATCCCAATCGTGCGGCCATCGATCTTGCTAACGATACGGCCAGTCGAGAAGAACGTCACAACTACCGCTTTGGTGGATGGCCATTGGCAGAGGCCTTAACCGATATCGTTTGTGATCAGACTTATCCAGAATCTATGCGAGTGAATGCCGCTCAGTTCATTCCTCGCATATACAAATATCATGTCAGCGAACAGCAACTACCCAAATTGCGCCAAGCCTATTGCAATATCAACGACTTGTTCAATCAACACGTTTTTTTGGAAACGTTAGTTGCTTGCAACCGTAATAAAAATAGTCAACAAGACATCGAACTTTCAGATGATCTCAAACAATTTTCCGATTACCTGAAACAACAACGTGAACAACAACCGGAGCTACGCGATCAGATCAACGAAAAATGGGACAAACTGGTACCCGTTAAAGGTGTTATTGATTATGCTGATATCAGTTATCAGTGATCAGGAGTCCATTGGCAGTCGTCCAAACTTTATAGGACTTACGCATTGACAAACTTAATTTTTTGTATTCACTATTAATATCAATGAGTTATGAATATTCTACCCGTGGCTAAATTGATGAAAATTGCCCAAAAACAAAATTTGTAATTCCTTGTTTAAAAAATCATAAATATTTTCATCTGTCAATATTTAAGGGCGTTGCCAAACTAATGTTTGGACGACTGCCAAACTAAAGTTTGGACTCCAAACGACTGGTGCTAGCTTGTAACTATGAATAATAATACTGAACCAACCTCGGAGTCCTACAATGATTTATTTTCATTTTTGGAATCAGAGGATGAACAGATACTTGATCAGGATTCTCCAGAAGAACATGCTGACGAACCCATTAAATCTCAGGTTCGACGTGGACATGTGCGTGATATTCTGGGTGAATCCGGTGCCATGGTGGAATTGGAAGAAGACGGGCAACTGGTTTGTGTCACAAACCCACTTTTTCCAAGACTGACCCTGCATGGCTCGCTGTTGTTGTACGGGAATGGTGAGCCAGAACATTGGAGCCTGATTCCTCCAGAAGCCCGCCGTCTTATAGATGGTATTGATGTGCATATTCAGCAAGAGGGAAATTTTCTTTGTCAATCTATTGAACATAACGCTAAACGACTGCTTGGCGTATTTACGCCTGATGAATATTCGCAATCGATATCCGCATGGATTGCTTTTGACGATCTCGCGTTACCTTTGCCATCGGATGAACAGTTAATCATTGATGCCACTTTGCGAGTTAAGGTAGCTCTCATCGAAAAAAATGAGACATTAATATTAACCCAAATTCCACCCCAAGATGGCATTCTTAAGCGATGTATAAAAAACTTACAAACAAATCGATACAACCAACTTCCCCAATATTTGGTTCCAATTGCTATATATGCTTTGGGACGCATTTTGGAAAACCAGCCATTATCTTTGCAAATATCCACTCTCACTGAGGAGATGGAACGAGATGTTTATCTCTGGATAAAACACCATGGCATAGATTTTACATTGCACCACCGGGAATTATCTTGGTATAGTGAAGTTGATATTGAACAACTGGCACCCTATGGCAAAATTTCAGCCCATTGTGGGCCTTTCGATCCGGTACATTTTCATGTTGCTGTGCAGTGTATCAGTGCCAACGATCCTGAAGCCGCGTTGATTAAAAACCACTATCCGCTAGATAGTTTAGTCGAAGGGCTTCGCCTTAAACATTACACTATGAGTGGTGCTATCCTTGTTTTAGAGAACAGCATAGAATCATATGAGGGTACTTTATACGTGGAGGGTTTGATTCCCAATGGTGAGCATGGTTGGGGAAATATGGCATATCGAGGTTCGGTAGCAGCCGGTGAAGTCATTGAACCATTGCGCGTGATTGGCTATGACGATTTCCGAGGGACTCCCCTATTTTCACATCGTCAAGCGTTGCCGAATCCGTGGACTACAACCAATGTGGGTGATCTCAAGGTAGGGGAGTGCTATGAGGCTCAAGTAACCCATCATCGTTATAAGAATTTTGACCATTTTTACAAGAATAAACTTCAGCCATGGTTTTATGTAGAACCACTACGATTTCCTGGATTTGCCATAGAATGTCGTTTGCCAGATTATGAAACTTACCAGGCGATCATTTCCACTGAACAATTGCTCAGTGTCTACGTGGCTTCTATTGATCCTAGTCATCGAAGAATATTAGGTGAAATCAATCATTTTTCAGAAAAGAAACTTGAGCTTGGTGCAACGATTGAAGTTGTTGTGTATGAGCGTATTAAAGGAGGTTATAAAGTTGTTGACACGGAGACAAAGCGCCTTGCATTTCTACCCCATACACAAATGATTAACACCAACAATATTGATCCGGATTCATTAGTTAAACAGACAATTCTCGTTGAGGTCATTCTTGAAAAAAAGGGACAAAGTTTAACGGTAGTCAGCCAAAAAGCAGAGCGTACTCGGTATGCAGGTTTAGCAGAAGGCCAGATAGTCACAGGAACGGTAAAAAATATTGTTGATTATGGTGCTTTTGTTCAATTAGAATCAGGTGTGGATGGCTTGTTACATAAAAACGAGTTAGTCTATCGGCGTATCCAACATGCCTCAGAAATTGTCAGTGTGGGGCAGGAAATTCAAGTTAAGATAATTGGTATTAATGTTGAGCGTGGACGGATTAACTTAAGCCTTAAGCAACTGTTGCCTGATCCCTGGGAAGAGGTTGCCTCGAAATTTTATGAAGGCACTGAGCATTTAGGTAAGGTGACGAATATTGTGGATTATGGGGCATTTATTGAGTTATCACCGGGTATTGAAGGCTTATTACACAATAGTGAAATAGATTGGAAAGGCGGAAATCATAACCAAGCTCGTAAACAACTAGAGGTTGGGCAAGAATTGCGGGTTTGCCTAAAAAACGTGGATAGAGAGAAACACCGCATTAGCTTGACTTTATTGCCATTAATGGCTAATCGCGAAAACGCGAAATCAGAGAAAGTCGTTTTTCTTGACAGTGATAAATTTCGTTCTTTATATGAACGCGCCACCAGCCACAAAGAGGTTGTAGCTTGTCAAGCACTGGCAAATGAGTTAGCGACTGAGTTGGAAAAAGTCCCAGACTCAGTGGAATTACGCAGGTATTTGGCAAAAGTGTTGTGTTGTCTTGGTAACGACTCGCAAGCCCTGACTATTTTACAAGAAGGAATCAAACTCACCCCTTATGAACAAGCACTCAGTCAACACGCCGTTAGCCTAGCCCGTCAGCTAGGAAATCTATCGCTTGCTCGCGAAATCGCTCAAAATGCGCTGAACGGCCCGTTGGAAAAACCGCTAAGGCAACAATTCAAGTCATTTTTAAGTCTTGAAACACCCAAAGAAACTGAGCAATCACCGGCGTCAGCACCACAGATTGAGCCGGTAGAAGAGACAAGAACACTGCCAGAAACTTATGATGAAGCGGATTGGAAGTGGAAACAAGATGTTTACGGATCAGCCCCCGCCACCTGTGAGGGTAACAACGTCTCTGACACGCCAGAATTAGAAACGACAACGGCCGATAAAAATGTCACTGCAACCGAAGCGACGGCCGATGAGGATTGGAAATGGAAACAAGATGTTTATGCCACACCCCCCACGGAGACGGATGATAACCTAGCCAAGGACTCAGAAACGCCAGAGAATGAGGATTGGAACTGGAAAAAGGATATCTACGGAACAGCCGCCACCGAGGCGGCCGGTGAAAATAGACAAAACACGCCAGCAGATTCCAATGTCATACAACAATCCCCAGTCTTTTCAGTCAAAGAGCCTACCAATTCTCAAGCGTTACTACTGAACAAAGTAATAACGATGGCTAAAACCATCAGATTCGATTTAAAAGACATACGCGAAGCATTACGCAATGCTTACAGTGGCAAGTTAGGGAACGATTGGAATCGACAACACCTATCTCGCTTGCGAAAACGGGATGACAAACAACTGACGGATTTATTGTATAGCTTAGTACAACATGGACATTTACTGATCTATACACTCGCCCCATTATGCTTTATTAAAACGGACATCCTCGAATGCCCATTACAAAAACAACCGTTACCGGCGTGGTTAACCGAAGAAAATAAAACGCTTGTTGAGTCTACTTTGCAACGACTCGCCGACGAAATGCCCCCGTCTCAAAATAGACAAGAAGCTATCTCGGCACTGGCTGCTCAAGGCGGTTGGGCACCCTCGCTTGTTCTGGCGCTACCGCCAGAAAAACGTCATATTGGCGAAATCATTGCACATTTGGGGTATAACTCATTCCGTGATGCGCTGAATACGGCCTTGAATTACCTTGATAGCGTGGGTGTACCAAGACGGGGAGATAAACCCACCCAGAACGTGGCCGAGGAATGGAAATGGAAACAAGATGTTTATGCCACTCCCCCCGCGGAGGCGGATGACAACGTGTCCAAAACGGCCGGCTCTGAAAACTGCCCAGAAACGCCAGACTCAAAGACAATCGTATTGACTCACCCTGAGAGGGAGGTACAAACGGCCGATTTTGTCATTATCACGGCCTTAAGAGAAGAACTAGAAGCCGTCTTGTCAAAACTAACCGACTACCACCCCGAACTTGATAAAAATTGTGAGGACTCATACACGCGATATATTGTGGAAGTACCGACTGCCCACCGCACAGTTTCTCGTGTCGTGGTAGCCTGTCCGATAACAAAAGAACACGCTGCTATTATGACGACGACACTGCTCAACAGCTGGCAACCACGCCATCTATTGATCGTCGGTATCGCCGCTGGTATTCCGGGTGAAGTTAATCTGGGTGATGTTCTTATTGCAAAGAGCATTGTGAGTTGTCGTCTCGAAAAGATAGAGAATGGAGAACAAAAACGGATCGTGTCCCAAACTGGAATCGTGACTAATCTTATAAAAGCATTATATAGCAAGATTTCAAAACGGATTTCTCAGTCAGGCACTACCCAAAAACTCATTGGAGAATCTCATCCAACAGATGCGATTTTATTAAAAACCGCCACTCATTTGCCAACCGATTGGCATCAATTGATTCAAACTCCGCGTCCAGATTCAGGAAAACCAGAATCTCACTTGGGTGTGATTATCTCCACTAACCATGTCATCAAAGACGAAAAGGTTAGGGACAAGTATGTAAACAGATGGAATCGGGTTGGCAATGTGATTGGCATAGAAATGGGAACGGGTGGCACAACCACTGCGATACATCGATTGACAGAACCCTTTTTAATGATTAAGGCCGTTTCTGACTTTGCCGACAACAAATCACCCGAAGTCAAAAAATGGCGAGCCTATGCTTGTGATGCAGCGGCATCCTATACTGTTGCCTTCTTAACACAGTATCATCTTTCCGATTAGAACGAACTTTAGTTTGTAGTAGGCGCTTTAGCGCCTAAGTTTGTAGTAGGCGCTTTAGCGCCTAAGTTTGTAATAGGCGCTTTAGCGCCTAAGTTTGTAATAGGCGCTTTAGCGCCTAAGTTTGTAGTAGGCGCTTTAGCGCCTGTCACAAAATAACTTAAACAAAATTTATCAATTTTATTATCATTTTCTCTACAAAAATGACCAGGTTATTTTGTTACAGGCCCTAAAGTTTGGACTCCTTCACACTAATTACTGCCAAACTAAAGTTTGGACTCCTGTTTAGGCGACTGCCAAACTAAAGTTTGGACTCCGACTGCCAAACTAAAGTTTGGACTCCGACTGCCAAACTAAAGTTTGGACTCCAGTCCAAGTTTTGGGACGATGAGTCAGTTCTTTTTTATATTGTGTGGTTATTTTGAACCGTTTGAGGGCCATAAAATATTTTGAAGGTTTTCAAATTAAAGTATGGCCCTCAGTTGCACGAAAAAACAATACTTTTGAGAAATCAGATTTATTCAAGAAATCGGATTTCTTTCAATAAATAAAATATAACATGCTCAAAAACGACAAATCAGTCGGCCGAAGCGGCGACTTTGATATTTTAATTGGGAGCTGCAAAGCTTGTGGCATTCAGTTCACAGAAGCCGAAGTGCCTGACATTGCCCAAAAACATGCTATTCTTAAACGTGTCAGAGACCGTTTATTTATTCATGACCTTGGCTCAAAATCGGGCACTTTTCTTGACGGCCGTCGCTTGCCCAAAAAAACCTGGGAAGAAATCGTCCAAAAGGCCATCGGCCATAATGAAATAAAACTAGGCCAAACACCCATCGGCATCAATGCCCAACTGTTTCGAGGCCGGCCCCGCGTCGGCATAGAAACAACCGCGTTATATTATGAAATTGCCGGGAAAATGATTTGCAATGGGGCCTACCTACGCGCCAAACCCGGCACAATGACGGCCATTATGGGGCCCGCCGGCTGTGGTAAAAGTACCTTACTGGATTTAGTCAATGGCTATCGCACGCCCACTCAAGGCCAAGTTTTTGTGACGATAAACCAAGAACACATTGATGTTCATCGAAACTACCGCAAAGTGCGAGAATGGCTTGGCTATTTGCCACAAGATGATATGATGATTCCAGAATTGACCGTTTATCAATCGTTAAACTATTGTTTAAGATTACAATTTATTGGTTTAGCGGCCGACATACGGGAACATATCATTCGTCAAACCGGTCGCCACTTAGGTTTTGACAAAGAGCGCCTGAATACCTTTTTAAATACCGTCATAGGTTCTTCTGAATCGGGCATTCGCGGCTTAAGTGGTGGTGAAAGAAAAAGGGCCAATCTCGCCCATGAATTGATAGCCATGCCCTTGATTTTATTCCTAGATGAACCAACTTCTGGGCTATCATCTGTCGATGCGGACAAAATCGTGAGATTATTACAATCGGTGACGCGACAGGATGAATTAACGACAATTGCCACCATACACCAGCCGAGTCGTGATACGTTTGAACGTTTTGGTAATCTATTACTGATGAATTATAACGGAACGATGGCTTACTACGGGCCGACTAAAAAAGCCACCCCGTATTTTGAACTTATGACGAAGACTTCGAGTATGGGTTGTAATCCCGCCGAATATTTGCTAGAAATATTAGATAATCCGTATTACAATAACAAACTGACTAAATCTTTTGAACAAAAACAACTGAAACATCAATTTCATTTAATAACACCCATGGGTGAGGGAGGTAAAAAAAATGCTTCGTCAACCTCTTCCTAAAACCCGTTTGATATTATTACTATCACAATGGATAGTTTTAATACAACGCCATTTCCAAGTGATTTTTGCCGATAAACTCAATTTATCATTAATAATACTGCAAGTTCCGCTGATTGCCATGCTCATTATTGTGGCTTTTTATAATTTTGACCACGATAAACAAAGCTTTGATGAAGCCGCTAGAATATTGTATTATTTCGGCGTGATGAAAGAACCGTTAGTGCATGCTCAAAAAACGATTAATATTGACAAATTACATAGATATGCCAGAACATTAGCCCTAGAAACGAATATTGCCACACGACATAATTATATCCAAACAACAATCAAACCTTTTTTCGACCGAAAAAAAGTGCAAGTACCTCATCTAACACTATTAGTTAAAGGAGAAATACAACTGATTAGCGATATGGCGAGCATGCGACGTGGCAGTGTTTACTTTCTCTTAGTTGCCGCCTCGATATGGTTTGGTATCATGAGCGCCAGCAAAGAAATTGTCACCGAGCAACCGCTGTTAAAAAGAGAAAGTCGCTCCTACTTATTTATTTCTCCCTACTTAGCGGCAAAAACCTTTGTTTTAACAATTATTTTAGGCCTACAAACCGGCCTACTCGCAGCAATAGTTATCCCGCTACTACTAGAACTCTCATGGGAACACGTTCTATGGAGTTGGCTAATATTATGGATAGCGGCCTTTGTTTCGGCCTCTTTGGGCTTACTGATTTCCTCTATCGTCTCCAGTTATCGCATCGCACTCACCCTAGTCCCGTTATTGATGATACCTCAATTACTCTTTGGTGGCTTATTACGACCAATGGTTGACTTAGAAAATAATACTTGGTCTCATATTGCTAAGGGCTTAAGTGCTATCACTATCCAACGGTGGGCCTTTGAATCTATTTTAACAACAGACACTTATGCCAAAGGAGGCATTATAAAATTACAAGTCAATCCCAGAGAAAGCGGCGAACTCGATCTTGTCCAAGCGAAGAACACTTCACTGGTGAGATCATTTTTCATGCCGCGAAAATGGGGAAGTTTTGAAGCCGGCCATTTGTGGCCGCCCTTATTATATTTACTCGGTGCCAGCCTCATGTTTTTTATTGGCGGCTATGCCGCCTTACGCTGGCGTTTTACCTAATTTCAGTTCTCAAAATTCGTTTGTAGTAGTGGCTTTAGCCACGTCGTGTGTAAAAAGTCAAAATATCAACCGTGTGCCGTCTAAATCCGCGGTTTTAATGTAATTCTTGTCGTTTTGCCGGAGAAAAATATGCGTCATTTCATTTTGCAACTGATAGCGGTACTCAGTTTATACAGTGTAGGAACGGCTTATGCCATTTCTCTTGAACTCGTTGACAAGCTCGATATCAAAGCGATAAAGAGCATCAATCTTATACAAACAGAGGAGGAATTTAGAGCCACTGTCGTCGTACAATTTAGTACCTCTGCTGATACCGCATTCAAATTCAAAAAGGCCAACTTTACCATCACCTTTAAAGACAGCAACGGCACCGAAATTAATTTGGGCACCACCCAATATGAAGAACTCGTCTTTCCCGCCAGCGAGGATGGCAACGAAAAGCTCAATGAAGAAATATTGGATGTCTACGTTGGCAAAAATGAGGCCGATACCATCACTCGCTTGATAAAGCTATTTAACCTTATCGCCAATCCAGACTCCGAATTTGAGATGATTTTGTCAGGCACGACAATCGTCGGCACAAGAGCAAGACGCGGTTGGATTTATCAGGGAAGCATTGAGATAGAAGACTTTGTCTTTTATCCGACGATTCAACGAGAAGTGCTATTCAAATAAACAAGGACTCCAAGATTTATCAAGGAGTCCAAGATTTATCTTGGCAAGGAGTCCAAGATTTATCTTGGCAGTCAAGGAGTCCAAGATTTATCTTGGCAGTCAAGGCTCAAGCCGACTCCCTTTTTAATTATACGGAACTTAACGAAAAATCCGTGAAAATGACATCAAACCTCGCTTATAAAATTCCTAGTAAAATGATATACTTGCTAATGTAATCTGTTCATTTTTCATTTTTCATATAAATCACCCACGAATAAATCCGTTTATTCCCTTTCATCCGTTGTACTTTCAGTATACTTTAACCATTGACTGACTTTTTTTTATACCAAGGATTAGACAAACATGCAACTTATCATCAAAAATTGCCTGGCTTAATGGACACATTGACAAAGCCAAAATAAATGAAACATGGCAAGGGTGGGGTTTCAATGAATGAACCAGATAATTTGCAAGAAAATGGGGAGCGAGTTAAACGACTTTATTCTCGTTTGCGAGAACACAAATATGATCTTGTGAGTGTGCCAAGTTTGATTCGCCAAATTGTTAAAAACGACTTATGGCGAAAATTCCGGGTTGAAAAAACGGGGCAAGTCGTTGAACATGACAGCTTCTTAGAATTTATTACTCAACCTCCTCCGGAAGGTTTAGGCGCAACTTACAAAAATCTCTGGATTCTTTGCCTAGACGATATTGAGGCTCAAGAAATGCTTGCCTCGTTAGTTCCCAATGAATCTGTGCCTACTCTTATTGAGAAAGTAACTGAAGCGAAGCCTTCTTTAGATAAACTCAGTAAAAACAGGGATTTTTTACGTCTCAAGAAAGAAGCTGAAAAAAAAGCTAATAAAAAAGCTGCAAAACTTATTCAACAAATACAAGAGGGAGTAACAGATGAAAAAGGTAAACCAATAACTCCTTACCGAGCTTTGGTTGAGCTAGGTATTCGTAAAAAGACCACTTCTATTCCTAAAACCGTCTCAGGTGCCGCGACTAAATTGCAACGTATCTTTAACCAAAAGCAAATTGGAGAGATTGTATCTCTATTAAAATAAATGAAAGCAAGCGTAGGGTGCAGCCTCCGGCACACTTTAAAATTCACTACAAAATTTATCTTGGCACAATCAAGCAGTCCAAGATTTATCTTGGCACAAGGAGTCCAAGATTTATCTTGGCAAGGAGTCCAAGATTTATCTTGGCAAGGAGTCCAAGATTTATCTTGGCAAGGAGTCCAAGATTTATCTTGGCAGTCAAGGAGTCCAAAATTTATCTTGGCACTCAAGGACTCCAACAATGGCAGATAAATTTTAACCCTTAAAAAAGGCTTTACACACGCAAAACAATCTCGTAAAGTGCGCCGCTCACTTGCAAGAGGCCATTATAGCGTTTTGCAAGAGGCTCATGCTGAGTTAAAAAAACCATGATGATAAGTGGGTAAACAAAAGTCTTTTAACATAACGAGCGGTAATAATCGCGAAAGCGACTACTACTGGAGGGCGGAAATATTCATACCACCCCTCAGCCAACAGCATCAGGGCACTGCAAGAGGCTCAGTAGGCTTTAGCCTACTTTCGCTTTTAGACAACGGCTTTAGCCGTTGGCGTTAGGGTGGTATGGAAACTTCCGCCTTACTGTACTAACGTGAGTTCGACTTTAAATATCAAGGCCGGTTATAAATTTATTAAGTTATATCAATTAGTTATTTATAATGACTTAATTATCAATCATTTAAAAACAAAACACCTAAGTTGTACTTACTTCTTCCAGTTGATGGCCCACAAATCAGGATTATTCACGTATTAATGCTAAGGGTTTATATATTAAAAAATGTCTTTTTAATCAATTAATTGTAATCAACTGATTGATTAACATAAGATTAATATAACTTATTGAAAAATAAAGTCGAACTCACGTTACTACTACTCTAGCCACCAAGCGTACCTACTTACAAATTATTTTCTGAGGCGATGTTTGGTGTAAACCAACGAAATTTTTGTTGATGACGGCTTGGAGACGGCGTTAAATAATGATCATGATAGTTTTAACGAACACGAGGAACATTATTTCTACTTTGTCACATTACACCTAAGTAATTGATTTATATAGAGGGCCTGTTGGGGGCCATTCTGTTGAACTCAATGAGTTACTTTAAATCTGACAAAGTAGAATTATCAAGCCTTGCAAAATTATCTACACGACTATCTGGATCAGGTATTTAACGATATCAGAAAAGCGGCTTAACCGGTTATATATACGGAACGTACTTCAAATCCGTGAAAATGAAAAACGGAACGGCTAATAAAATTCATACTAAAATTATAGACTTAGATTAAATAAGTCATTTTTCATTTTTCATTAGTATAGACAGTAGGGTGGGCAAAATCCCTAAAGCTCACCCTTAGTTAATGTGCATAGAACACACCCGACCAAGATAAATCTTGGACTCCAACCCAAATATTTATCTGAAAAGCGACTATACTATTAAAAATATTCTCACGCAAACAGGTAGAAACGACAAAAACGCGATTTTATCCGTCCAAGATAAATCTTGGACTCCAACCCAAATAGTTATCTGAAAAGCTATACCATTACAAGTATTCTCACGCAAACAGGTAGAAACGACAAAAACGCGATTTTATCCGTCCAAGATAAATCTTGGACTCCAACCCAAATAGTTATCTGAAAAGCGATACCATTACAAGTATTCTCACGCAAACAGGTAGAAACGACAAAAACGCGATTTTATCCGTCCAAGATAAATCTTGGACTCCAACCCAAATATTTATCCAAGATAAATCTTGGACTCCAACCCAAATATTTATCTGAAAAGCGACTATACTATTAAAAATATTCTCACGCAAACAGGTAGAAACGACAAAAACGCGATTTTAAATAGGAGACTTTTATGCAATCTCATCGATATGTGTTATTGGGTTTGGTGCTGGTGATTTCGTGGATGCCGCTAGGAATAGCGCAGGAAACGACAGACACCACTTCAAAAACCACAGAGACATTGACGCGATTAACTCCACCCGCTGCCGATGCGGATGACTTGAGCTTAATCCAATACGCGCTACGTCTGCGAGAAATGCTACCACAATTGTTCATGGGGGCAAAAGGCTTATTAATATACGGAGTTGGCCCCAATTCCCAAGCGGAGGCGGCCAAATTGCAACGGGGCGATATTGTCATCGCTTATGCCGGACACCCGACGAATACAACGGAACAATTTGTTAATACCATTTCGCTTAACGCGAATAAACCCCAACTAGAACTACGCTTTATTCGTGCCAATCGAGTGCATACCGTGGTGTTGCACGGCGGATCGATTGGTATTCATTTCGCGGATATTACCGAGGAATTAGCGAGCAAACTGTTTCTTAAGGCATTAATTGGGGATAAAAAAACCGTCATTTTGCCAGCCATCCGGACTTACCCGCAAACGGCTGTGAAGGCGCAACAGTGGCTTCTTCGCAAAGTTGCTGACGGAGACGAAGCCGCTAACTATTTTCAATTTATTAGCGAATTGTTGACACTTTATTTTCAGAAAGCGTTAATAACTCTTGGAGAAGAAGGCCTACAAGCAGAGAAAATGGCTAATGATCTTGAGGCATTGAAGTTCTACCAAAAAGGCTTAAAAAACGCTCGTCAACTCAATGATAAAGCGTTTATTAGCTTATTTTTTGGCTACATTGGGAGAATTTATCAAAAACGCGGTCAATCTCAACAAGCCTTAGAATATTTCCAGCAAGCCTTGGAAATCACACGCGATCTCCGCGACAAATTTGGCGAAGCGACTCATTTAACTAACCTTGGCTTGGCGTACCAAGCGCTGGCTCAATACCAACAAGCCTTGGGATATTTCCAGCAAGCCTTGACTAGACACCGCGACATTGGTGATCAACGCAGGGAGGCTGGTGATCTGACCAACATCGGCGTGGTGTACCAAGAAACTGGAGAATCCCAACAAGCCTTAGAATATTTCCAGCAAGCCTTGGTTATACTCCGCAACCTTGGTAACAAACACAACAAAGAAGCAGAAATTCTGAACAACATTGGCGTGGCGTACCAAGCGCTGGCTCAATACCAACAAGCCTTGGGACATTTCCAGCAAGCCTTGGTTATACTCCGCAACCTTGGTAACAAACACAACGAAGAAGCAGAAATTCTGAACAACATTGGCGCGGTGTACCAAGATATTGGAGAATCCCAACAAGCCTTAGAATATTACCAGCAAGCCTTGGTTATACATCGCAAAAGCGGTCATAAACGTGGAGAAGCCGCTGTTTTTACCAATCTTGGCATCTTATACCAAGAAACGTTGGCACAATACCAAAAAGCCTTAGAATATCACCAACAAGCCCTAACTATACACCGTGAAATAGGTGATAAAGACGGGATAGGAAGTAATCTAAGCGGCATCGGTGCGGTGTACCAAGATATTGGAGAAACCCAACAAGCCTTGGAATATTACCAGCAAGCCTTAACTATACACCGCAACATTGGTGATCAACGCGGGGAGGCTGGTGATCTGACCAACCTTGGCTTGGTATACGAGCATGTTGGAAAATACCAACAAGCCTTAGATCATTTTCAGCAAGCACTCGCCATCTGTCGTAAAATCAACGACCGTTATGGTGAAAGCGCGGTTTTGTCCAATATTGGGGTGAACTATATTCATTTCGGCCAGTATCAACAAGCCCTTGAGCATCTTCAACAATCGCTGAACATTAGCCGAGAGATCGGCAACCCGCAGGGAGAAAGTTCAAATCTGAGTCATATTGGGAGTCTGTATCAGCTACAGGCTCAATATTTAAAAGCATTAGATTTTTACCAACAAGCCGTTGCAATTAGACACAAAATTGGTGATATCCGTGGAGAAGCGGCTGACATTAACAATATTGGCGTTCTTTATGAGACAATCGGTGACGGTGATAAAGCCTTAGCGTCTTATCAAAAAAGTCTGGATATTAAGCGCCAAATTGGCAACCGCGCTGGAGAAGCAGCGACGCTTACCAACATTGGAAATGTGTATGCCGTTCGTGGTGAATACTCAAAAGCCCTAGAATATCACCAACAGGCACTAGAAATTAACCGCTACACTCGTGACAGAAGCGGAGAAAGTGCCTGCCTAACCAATATCGCTAGTATACATCAAAGTTTGGGGCATTCTAAAAAAGCCTTAGATTTTAATCAACAAGCACTGGTTATTGCTCAACAGATTGGTAACCGTCAATCGGAAAGTGCGGTTCTTAATAATATTGGGATCATCTACCAAACGATTGGTCAATCTCAACAAGCCCGGAAAAACTTCCAGCAAGCCCAGAGTATAAGTCGTGAAATTGGCGACCGTCGTGGAGAAGCGATGAGTATTGGCAACATCGGCGGAGTCTATGCGGATATTGGTAACTATCAGCAAGCTTTACAACATTTTCAACAAGCACTTTCTATCCACCGCGAAATTGGCGCTCTCGAAAACGTCGCTGGTAGTCTCTTAAATATTGGCACTGTTTACCTGAGTTTTGGACAATATCTCAACGCGTTAGATTATTTTCAGCAAGCCTTGGATATCCTCCGTCGTCTTGATTATCGCGAAGGAGAAAGCACTGCCCTTGGTAATATTGGAGCCGTGTACGAAACGATTGGCCAATATGATAAAGCCTTGGATTTTCAGAAAAAAGCCTTGGCTATCGATCAAGCCATTGGCAATCGCCATGGTG
Source organism: Candidatus Parabeggiatoa sp. nov. 2 (assembly GCA_002085445.1). Lineage (GTDB taxonomy): Bacteria > Pseudomonadota > Gammaproteobacteria > Beggiatoales > Beggiatoaceae > Parabeggiatoa. Next base: position 26,235 of record NBMI01000007.1, on the reverse strand, counting down.
AAGCCAGTGGACTTCACAACATCAGTGTCGTTTATGTCAGACTTGAACGATATGAAAAAGCCTTGGAATACAGTCAGCAGGGGTTGAACATCTTTCGTGAAATGGCTAACCGTCAAGGAGAAGGCCTTGTTCTTAATAGTCTAGGAATCATACACGAGAAGCTTGGTCAATCTGAAAAGGCTTTAGATTATTACCAACAAGCGTTGGCGATTAATCGTGAAATTGATAATCGCCTCTTGGAAGGATTTAACCTTGCTAATATTGGTGAGATATATCGACGGATGGGCCGCTATAAAGACGCGTTGCCATTTTTCCAAAAAGGCACCGATATTTTAACTAATCTTAATGCGTTGGGTACTCTATTATGGGAAGCTCAAAAGGGTTTAGCCGCTGTCGAAGTTCAGCTCAAACAATTTGACGCTGCTATTAAACACTATGAACAAGCCTTAGAGAACATCGACGCGTTACGTGCGGGGTTAACCGAAAAAGCGCACAAACTGTCATTTATGCGCGACAAAATGGTCGTGTATGATGAATTCATCGCCTTACTGCAAACGCTTCACAGCAAACACCCCGACAAAGGCTATGATCGCAAAGCCTTAGAAGTGTTTGAACGCAAACAAGGCCGCATTTTCCTAGAAGAAATGGGCCAAAGCGGCGCACGGCAGTTTGCCGGCTTACCGGCGGAGATTTCTCAAGCTGAACGCGAGTTGGAGAGCCAACGGGTTCAAACTCGTAAACAGTTGCTAGAAGAACGTTCCAAATTCATCACAGCGCAAAATCCGGCCAAACTCAAGTTTGGACGCCAGCGCGAGCAAGAACTTGAGGCTCAACAACAAGCCTTGCAAGCTAAAATCAAGCAGCAGTACCCAGAGTATTACGCACTTAAATACCCGCAACCCGTGCAACTAGACACGCTCCAGAAAAACGTGTTACGAGACGATGAACTCATGTTGGTTTACGGTGTGATGAAAGACAGCACGACATTATGGGTGATAGGCCAAAAAACATTCCAAATGTTCAACTTGCCGCTAAGCGAAACGGCCCTTGAAGACAAAGTGGCCCAACTACGGCAACTCATGGGAACAGACGATAAAACGCGGAATGCCTTGGTTTCAACAGAGGATTCCTCTTATTTAACGTTGATGGAAACAGATAACTCTGTGGAAACGGAGGAGGCCTCGCGAGGTGCCAGACGTCGCCGACGAAAAAAACGTGAGCGCAAACCCGATCCGCTTGCCAAAGCCAGCAAAAACTTATACACCCAACTGCTCCCAGAACAAGTGCGTCCTCTATTGACAGCACCGTACACCGTTTACGTGATACCGACAGGGCCGTTATATGTCTTGCCCTTTGAAACACTCGTGACTCAATTGTCCAACGATTCCAATAACAGACACTATTTAATAGAAGACGTGCCTATCGCTTACTTATCATCGGCCTCCTTGCTCAAAACCTTGCGCGAAGCCCAACAACGCAGGCAAAAGGTGGCCCGTTATCCGTTTTTAGCTTTTGCTAATCCGGTTTATGAGGCCGAACAAACCGCTTCAGTTTCCAAAACTGACGAAGTTTTAGCCTTGCGAAGCCAATCCTACCGTGCCATCCGGGGCAGCGATTTTGCAGAATTACCCGAAACCGAAGACGAAGCCAAAGAAATCGCCGCGCTGCTCAACGCACCCAAAGAGAATGAACCCGTGCTACAACTGCGCGAGGCCGCCTCTCGCCCCACGGTTTTCCAACTCAATGACAAAAAACGCCTAGACGACTATCAAACGATTTTATTTGCCGCGCACGGCATCCTGCCAGGTGAAATTGACCACATTACTCAATCGGCCTTAGTACTTTCCCACCCAGACACGTTGGGCTATCTAACGATGGCGGACGTATTTGCTTTACAACTCAACGCCAAACTGGTTAGCCTATCCGCTTGTAACACCGGCCGCGGCAAACGCCAACGTGGCGAAGGCGTGATGGGACTAACTCGTGCGTTTATGTACGCGGGCACGCCTAGAGTTGCCGTCACATTATGGGCCGTCGAATCCTATTCCGCGAAAAGACTCAGTGTTGGTTTCTTCAAACAACTCAAAAACCTCCAAAAACCAGCCGCCGCCCTCCGTGCCATTAAATTGCGTATGCTACGCGGTGAAGAAGGCCGAAAATACAAACGGCCGTACTATTGGGCACCATTTGTAGTGTTTGGAGAAGCATCAGGAATCCAAGATTTATCTTGGCACTAGTCCAAAATTTATCTTGGCAAGGAGTCCAAGATTTATCTTGGCACTCAAGGACTCGATGCCATTAACATTAAATTAAGTTAAGGAAAGGCCCGTTTGTAGTAGGCGATTTATCGCCTCACGCGCAGTCGTCCAAACTTTGCTCCCGTTTGGAGAGAGCAAAAACCTAAAAGTGATACGCGGGCCCCTGTTATTTACCTATATTTTTGCAGGTTTTTGGACTATCGATTTTGAGGGCCATAAAATATTTTGGATGTTTTCAAATCAAGTTATGGCCCTCTATCGCGCTTCATTAGTTAGACTTTTTGTAGGTATTTTGTTGCTTAACTTAATGGCAGTGACTCAAGAAGTCCAAGATTTATCTTGGCAAGGAGTCCAAGATTTATCTTGGCACTCAAGGAGTCCAACAATGGCTATGAATTTTAGCCCTTAAAAAATATTTTAGGGCAATCGCACGGCATTAAAAATCAATGAGTTACTAATTCACTGTGCTTTGGCGCGTCGTGAATTAAATGGCACATAATTCAATAAGTTACAGTTTAAATTTTCTATTCAATCAGTTATGCTCAGTTATAATCACAAATTCAATGACTTACAAATTTAGCGCCGTTTTGACTCTGTGAAAACATTGAGCAAATCCGTCAGTTATTAACTTTTTGAGTGAGACGTAAAATCAAAGAAACAGTCAAAATTCATTCGGCCCGAAAAGCGAAAGCTAAGAATTCATGTAAAACCTTAATTTTTTTATAAGCAGTTGATATTATTATATTTCAATAAAACCTTGATGCGATTACCCTAAATTGACGTTGCCACAATATTGAACTCTTGTTAACCTTATGGTTTAATAACGCTCTAAAAAATTATCCATCCACTGGAGGTTAGAATATCTGTAGGGTGGATTAATGGTGGATTCTAATCGGCTCCCTACACGGCTACATGACGTTTAGCCGCACAGCTCCACAAAAATTTTGTGCGTGCGGTTTTTGGCGTTTAACCGCACCGCTGGAAAATTCTTGTCATCCCCAAAGCCATGAACAGCAAATAACATGCCATTACCATAAAATTTCACGGAGAGAAATAAAATAACAAAAAATTAAGGGCTATTAAAACTGAGCAACCATTTAATTATTGGTTTGGGCAGAACAGGCGGTAAAATTATTCGCGCTTTTTGTAAAACCGTTTTTCAAGAATGGAAGAAAAACCCTAACCCAAGGATGTGAATATCGACTATCTGCTAACCCTCATAAACACCTTGTTATGAGCAACATTGGATAATGCCGGAGAATTTTAATGAAAGTTATTGTAGAAATTGAAAATGATGAAGATATGAAGCGCGTTGAAAGATTTTTAAAATTTTTGCAACCGGCTAGAATAAGATATACCTTGAAGAAGGCTAACAAACTCAGGGAATTTATTGAGTTTATCGAAAAGGAAGCCATCCCAGTAGAAAAGATTATTATTCCAAGTAGAGAACAGAGAAATGCAAGATAAAATTTTGACACAAATTTATGAGTTTACCTTGTTACAATTAGATCGGAAAAATCTCTAAGTCATTGATTACCTGTTGATTGACGAATAACTGTTAAAATATACTCACAAGGATTGCATAATCGAGGCGGATTTGTTATCCCTTCTTATAACGAAACGAAGTTCAGCGAAGCTAATCCTTGTAGTTGCTGTTAATAACTAATCCTTGTAGTTGCTGTTAATAACTATAGGGATTGCATAATGCCGCGGATTTTTTGTACGAAACGAAGGGAAGCAAGCTTTGGTTCGTTAGAAAAACGGATTTTATTCTTTCTTTATTATAACGAAACGAAGTTCAGCTAAGCTAATCCTTGTAGTTGCTGTTAACTGATCACTGAAAAGACACCAGCTTCCAAAATGTTTAAAAAGGCTTGACACACGCAAAACAATCTCGTTAAATATTAAGTTAAATTGCAAGAGGCCATTATAGCGTTTTGCAAGAGGCTCATGCGTGCCCCAGGGGTGTCACTTGCCACCCAAGCCAAGAGATAAATCTCAAGGCTAAGAGCTACTGTCGGCTCAAGCCGACTCCCTTTTTTTAGGTGCAGTAGTGATCGTCCTACGCACCATCAATCCGCGCATTATACGGAACGTACTTCTTTGGCCGTGAAAATGAAAATGGGCCAATAAGTGATTAAATTGTTTGTAAAATTACTCGCATATAAATATAATTTTCATTTTTCATTAGGTATAACTTATGCTTGGAACTACGCTTGCCATTTCAACTGTGTGGGGGAAGCACTCTACGCTGGCTGGCTTCATACAGGGTATTCAAACAGATTTATGGAAACGGGAGAAAATATCATGACTAAAATAGAATGGGTGCAAAATCAAGATGGTACAAAAGGCCATACTTGGAATCCAACAACGGGCTGCACAAAAATTTCGCCCGGATGTAAGCACTGTTATGCAGAAACGATGGCAAAACGTCTTCAAGCAATGGGGGTTAAAGGCTATGAAAAAGGGTTTGAATTGAAAGTTCATAACGAACGCCTTATGCAACCACTGAAAAGAAAAAAAGCCACGACTTATTTTGTGAATTCGATGAGTGATTTGTTTCACGAGAATGTACCAGACTCTTTTATAGAACAGGTATTTGAGGTAATACGACAAACCCCGCAACATACTTATCAAATTCTGACTAAACGTGCTGAACGTATGGCTGATTTTTGTAACACACAGCTTGTACCAGAAAATGCTTGGTTAGGTGTTTCTGTCGAAGATAAAAACTATGGTTTACCTCGAATTGATATTTTGAGAAATATTGATGTCCCTATTCGCTTTCTATCAATCGAGCCTTTATTAGAAGGACTTGGAGCAATTGATTTATCTGGTATCCATTGGGTTATTGTGGGCGGAGAATCTGGTCCAAAAGCCAGACAAATGAAACTAAAATGGGTGACAGATATAAAAAATCAATGTTCACAAGCAAGGGTTCCGTTGTTTATCAAACAAATGGGGAGTTACTGGGCGCGTAATCATTCAAAAAAAGGAAAGGGCAATGATATGTCTGAATGGGATAAAGAATTAAAGTATTTCTGGGCGTGGGCTAAAGTGGTGATTCCACAAGCTAAAAAACGTTGCGGTAAAATAGCTTACATTGATCTATTTGCCGGTACAGGTAGTTACAAAGATGGGACAAAATCTACCCCTATCCTCGTGTTGGAACGTGCTATTCAAGATAAAGATATGCAGGAGATGTTAGTCACTATTTTTAATGACGTAAATTTAATTCACACTCAAACCTTGCAAAATGCCATTAATGCTATTCCCAACATAGAAACTTTAAAACACAAACCACAGATTATAAATCAAGAAGTTGGGGAAAACATAGTCAATATTTTTGAAGACATTAATCTCTTACCAACACTTTTTTTTGTAGATCCGTGGGGATATAAAGGGCTTTCACTTCGTCTTATCAATTCCGTACTCAAAAATTGGGGTTGTGATTGCATTTTCTTTTTTAATTACAATCGCATTAACATGGGATTGACTAACGAGATTATCAAAGAACATATCGATGCCCTTTTTGGAGAGAAACGTGCTGAGATACTCCGTACGAAACTCAATGCGTTGTCGCCTTCAGAGCGAGAATTAACGATTGTTGAAGAGATAACTCAGGCTCTCCAAGATGAAAAAGGTAAATATGTGCTACCTTTCATATTAAAGCTAATTACAAGAAAGTGCTTACTCAACTTGAACGTGAAGGCAGAATTATAACTAACCCGCCAGCTAACAAACGAATAAAACGCAAGGGCGAAGTCACATTTTCAGATAATGTTAGGGTCACTTTTCCGGTTATTGGGGATGTCGCGAAACCTGTCAACCAAATACAGGAACATTTATTTTAATGAACATCAATTCATTCAAACACAAACGCGCCCATATTCCTTCCAAAGAAGAATGAAAGTAGCTGAGTCGGGTGGGTTTTGGGCGCTGCGTTGCCCACCAAAACCTTCCTTATCAATCAAAAGTGGTGGGCAAGCGGACAATTCGTAAAATTCTACTCCTTCTTTCAGGCTTATCCTACGACACCTGCTTCCAAAATAGTTAAAACTCCCCTATCCGCATCCAACTCCGCCTCAACGCCTATCGGGAGCGTCAATTTATCCGGAGTATGTCCAATCGTTAACCCATACAAAACCGGGATATTCAAATTCCCCAAAATATTATCAAGCACTTCTCCAAGAGAATAATCCCAAGTATAACCTTTTGACTGACAACTATCACATTTACCAAAAATAATGCCGGCCGCTTGTTGTAACTTCCCTGCCAATCGCAATTGTGTCAGCATCCTATCAATTCGGTAAGTTCTTTCACCTGTGTCTTCCAAAAACAGGATTTTCCCGTTGGTATCAATCTCATAAGGCGTTCCCATCAAATCGGAAATTAAAGACAAATTGCCACCCATCAAACGCCCCTTGGCTTTGCCTGAATGAATCGTGCGAAGGAGATGTTTTGGCCTAATGCCTTTATTTTCAATCGGATTAGTGACTTCGCCCAACGGTGCCGTCTCAAAAAGGGCCTTTTGGAAATGCGCCACCGTATAATCCGTCAATGAAGACAGCAAAACCGGGCCATGAAATGTGACTAAACCCGTATATTTATGTATCGCAAGGTGCATCGCGGTAATATCACTAAACCCAACATAAATCTTCGGATTTTGCCGAATCAAGTCATAGTCAATTCCGTCGAGCAATTGAGAAGAACCATATCCGCCCCGTATTTCAAAAATCGCGTTGACTTCATCATCTGAAAACATCTCATGCAAATTCGCCAACCGCTCTTCAACGGTTCTCGTTTTATGGCCGCTCCCGTTGGCAACATATCGGCCCAATTTCAGGTTGAGGCCCAAATAATCAAGAACTTGTTTTGCCCTTAAAATATGATCCGGATCGGAAACCGCCGTCGCTGAAGCAATCACGCCGACGGTATCACCCTTATGCAACACTTTCGGGCGAATTAGATTTTCTGGCATAGTTTCAGCGACGCTGACTTTGGGTGCCAACGGAAAAGCAAGGGCGGCACCTAGTGTGCTTGAAATAAAACTTCTTCTTTGCATAAACAATCAATCCTCTACCTATTTATTATATAGTCAAAGATAAAGGCCGTTTGTAGCGTTTGTAGTAGGCGATTTATCGCCGTCGCGGCCCGTTTGTAGTAGGCGATTTATCGCCGTTCGCCTACTAACCTACAGTAGTGTGTTATTTGTACAACTAATTGCGCGAATAAGTACAACTAATTGCGCGGATAAACGAATTGGCTGTCATCTAGTACAACTCATTGCGCGGATAAGTACAACTAATTACGCAGATAAGTACAACTAATTACGCGGATAAACGAATTAGCGGCCGCCTAGTACAACTAATTGCGCGGATAAACGAATTGGATAAAGGAATTTTTCGGCTTCTGACAGATTGATTTGAGTCAATTCAAATGATTGCATGGCCCTCAAATAAATGTGATGGACTGATGTTGCCAATACTGTCGTTGCAGACGTGCTGAGGTTTCGGCCTTTTACCATCTATCCCGTTTTTCTAACTCATTGAATCGATAGTACAACGAATTACGCGGATAAACGAATTGGATAACGGAATTTTTCGGCTTCTGACAGATTGATTTGAGTCAATTCAAATGATTGCATGGCCCTCAAATAAATGTGAGGGACTGATGTTGCCAATACTGTCGTCGCAGACGTGCTGAGGTTTCGGCCTTTTACCATCTATCAGTTTTTTTAACTCATTGAATACCAAGTTTTATTTGGGAACGATGGAAACTGTTAGGAGTGAAACGAATTTTTAAGTCGGTGTACTCGATTTTTTTCTAAACGAGATGAGCCAGATTTCTTCCGGAAAATAATAGGTTGAATCTTTCAAGAGTGATTTCAGATAGTTTCCCATCTCTTTGTGATCAAGTAAATTATTCAACTGTGTCTTTCTAGGTGCATATGCAGTTTCTGAAGAATATTCTTCACTAAAAGAATTGATTGTGGCTTCTTCCAGAATATAATGCTCGACAGTAGCAAAATCGTCCTGTTGTATTTGTTCATGGTAAGTAATGACATGCACTTGATATTCAATGCCTAATGTTTCTAAGGCCTTCGTAATATCTTCTGCTGAAACAAATCTTTCACCTTCACCCTCATGAAATACTTCAAGGTATTTCTCATAGAAACTGACGTAGAAGGAACGATGAGTCGCTTGAGCAATAAATGCACTTCCTGTTTCATTAAGAGAAGCAAAAAGTTTTTCTATTACCAAGGTTAAGTCATGATGTGGAATCGCATAAAAACCATGCATTGACCATATCACATCGTAACAGTCATTTTATAACGTTATGCGTTGAATGGGAGAAATATATTGAGTACCTAATTTTAACGGAGAACGTATTTTTTCAGCCGCTTGTAATAAGGCACTTTCGGAATTATCTAATAAATCATATACCATTTCCCGCTTACCTGATTGAGATATTTGTGGTGCTACATAGTAGAGAAAAGCCTGTATCCAGCGGCCGGTTCCACAAGCAATCTATAATAATCGAATGGTGGGTGGCGTTTTTTGAAGGTGGCCGTTGTATAGAGATGAAAATACCTTTTGCCAATCGAACCTTTGAGCTAATTGCCGGTAGTCGTCAACCGGATCGTTATCCTTTGCAATCTTTATGACACTGGAAGAGGTGGTAGTTTTGTTTATGATAAAAATACCCATTGGCTCATATAGAACCGAACGTTCGTCTTGAATTTCAGCATGATTTATCAAGGATTGTAATAACCTCGTTAATTTTTTCTGATGAACCTGTCGCAGATCACATTCCATACAAAAGGATAGAATTTTTAATCCCACTTCTGATTGATTAAGGCATTCTGTCACATCTAAATAGGCATCTACCTCGTAAAAACGATAGAAACATCCGTACTCTTGATCAAGTTGTCTTTTGATATCTTCTGTGGTATTTGTCAAGGTTTTTTTTCATAGGGCCAGGTTGTCGAATTGATAGGCCTTAATTTTGTTAATGGCCCCCAAGTCGAATTGATAGGCCTTAATTTTGTTAATGGCCCCCAAGTCAAAAAAATAAAAGGTTTTTTCTGTCAATTGCTTTGTATCAATAGGGCCAGGTTGTCGAATTGATCGGGCTTAATTTTGTTAATGGCCCTCAATTCAAAAAAAACAAGGTTTTTTCTGTCAATTGCTTTGTATCAATAGGGCCAGGTTGTAGAATTGATAGGCTTTGTTAATGGCCCCCAAGTCAAAACCTCCAAGTCTGGGGGCTTAACGAAAAGTTTATCATTACGCTTGTATTTTACCCTTAAATTCCTTAAAATGCCGCCTCTTTGACTGGCATTCCAATTGATGCCCAATTGACGGAGAATGATTTTATGTACGCTGTGATTCAAACAGGCGGCAAACAACACAAAGTAGTGCCCGGCAGTTTCCTAACAATAGAAAAAATTCCTGGCGAGGTTGGCGCGAGCGTTGATTTTAATGACGTGCTAATGGTAGCCAATGGCGATGATGTTAGGATTGGAGCGCCACAAGTAGACGGTGGTAAAGTTACTGCCATTGTGCATGAACAGGGACGTGGCAAAAAAATCAATATCCTCAAATTTAAACGCCGTAAACACCATCTTAAGCGAATGGGACATCGCCAACATTATACCGACGTGAGAATCACCGGTATTATGGCGGATGGGATTGAGGAAACGTGGCAGCCTCCCGAAAAGCCGGCAGCAGAGGTTGAGGCAACGCCGTCTGACATGGTGGCTGAGGCCCTAAAGGTTGAGGTAACGCCATCTGACACGGTGGCTGAGGTTCTAAAGGTTGAGGCAACCTCCTCTGACACGGCGGCTGACACGCAAAAGGTTGAGGTAACGCCGTCTGATACGGTGGCTGAGGCCCTAAAGGTTAAGGCAACGTCACCAAGCGTACCGGTTGACACGCAAAAGGCCGAGGCAACGCCTTCTGACGCGGCGGCTGACACGCAAAAGGTTGAGGTAACGCCACCAAGCGTATCGGTTGAGATGCAAAAGCTTGAGGCAGCGCCTTCTGACACGGCGGCCGAGGCGCAAAAGGTTGAGGTAACGCCACCAAGTACGCCAACTGAAATTCAAAAGAGTGATGTTACCCCAGATGAAAAGCAAAACACCGAGGTAAAAAAACATGGCACATAAAAAAGCGGGCGGCAGTAGCCGCAATGGACGCGATTCACATTCAAAACGCCTTGGCATTAAACACTATGGCGGTGAAAAAGTCTTGGCTGGCAATATCCTAGTGCGTCAACGGGGCACGAAATTTCACCCTGGCGTGAATGTGGGCCGAGGCAAGGATGATACGTTATTTGCTAAAGCCCATGGCATCGTCGAGTTTAAAAGAAAAGGCCCTAAAAACCGTCAATTTATTAACGTTATTGCCCCACCACCGGCACCTGAAGCTGAGGCTGTCGCGTCGGCGGCATAATTAAATAATGCGAATTAAGAATGAAAAATGAAAAATGAAAAATGAACAAAGACTTATAAAATCACTCTCAATCAAGACGTTTTTATAAGTCATTGATTTCATAATATTCAATTCAACCCTTAATTCGCATATATATAGATTTTCAGATATTTTCAAAGTGAATAGCCCTATATTTCGTCCTCAGTCCAAGATTTATCTTGGACATCTATTTATCCGGAGTCCAAGATTCAACTTGGACATCTAAATCTCCGGAGTCCAAGATTTATCTTGGACGTCTCGGAGTCCGGAGTCCAAGATTTATCTTGGACGTCTAAACATCGGATGTGTTAATAAAAATGAGGGTATTTGGAGTCCAAGCGGGCGCTTGTCCAAAGCTAAAGCTTTGGACTCCAGTTGCCCAAAGATTCCAATACAGTTGTTTCTTATGAAATTTGTTGATGAGGCCACTATTGAAGTCGTCGCTGGTAAAGGCGGAGATGGTTGCTTGAGTTTTCGGCGCGAAAAGTTTATTCCGTATGGTGGGCCTAACGGTGGTGATGGTGGTGAAGGTGGTAGTGTCTATTTGGTAGCCGATGCCGATTTAAATACTTTAGTGGATTTTCGTTATAAGCGTCTTTTTCGTGCTAAACATGGCGAACATGGCAAGGGTAGTGAATGTACTGGCAAAAATGGCCAAGATTTGTCTATTAAAGTGGCGGTGGGCACATTAGCCTATGATGTCAACACAGACGAATTCCTTGGTGATTTAGTCAAGCCCGGACAAACTTTGCTAGTTGCAAAAGGCGGACAGCATGGCTTAGGCAATGTCCATTTTAAGAGCAGCACTAACCGCACACCGCGCCGCATCACTAACGGCACCCTTGGCGAAGATCGCAGCTTGCGCCTAGAATTACAAGTGTTAGCCGATGTCGGCTTGTTGGGTTTACCCAATGCCGGCAAATCCACCTTTATTCGCGCTGTTTCCGCCGCTCGCCCCAAAATCGCCGATTATCCGTTTACCACTTTGCATCCAAACTTGGGCGTAGTGTCTATTGACATTGATCGCAATTTTGTGATTGCCGATATTCCCGGTTTGATTGAAGGCGCGGCGGATGGCGCTGGCTTAGGAGCGCTGTTTTTAAAGCATTTATCACGCACTCGTTTATTGTTGCATATCGTCGATATTGCGCCGCTAGAGGGTGATCCGGTATCAGATGCCATTAAGATTATTCAAGAACTTGAAAAATATAGCTCGGATTTAGCGGCACGAGAGCGTTGGCTAGTTTTAAATAAAATAGATTTGTTACCCCCGGATGAACAAGCGCAGCATTGTCAAGCCATTATTGAGCGATTGGATTGGCAAGGGCGCGTGTTTCAAGTATCGGCTGTGTCAGGGCAAGGATGTATGGATGTGTGTTATAGCGTTATGAATTATTTAGAAGACTTACGCGAAGACGCAAAGGCGCAAAGCGTTTAACAATAAATTCGTTTATTCCCCAAATCCCAAGGGCGAAATCCCAGGGGCGGTGCCCCTGGCTTTAGTAATACGCCCCTTTGGGGCTAATAAATCCGTTTGTGGCAAAAATCTCTAGGGGCAACGCCCCTGGCAAGCCCCAACGGGGCGAAATTAATAAAGCCCCAACGGGGCGAAATTAATGTAATACGCCCCTTCGGGGCTAATAAATTCGTTTATTCAAAAAATCCGTTGTACTTTCACTCTATCTATATGAATACCCGCCAAAAACTCGGAAAATATAAACGTTGGGTTATCAAAATAGGCAGTGCCTTGCTCACCAATAACGGGCGCGGAATAGATAAAGCAGCCATTAAAAACTGGGTTGCTCAAATGGCAACGTTGCATCAACGCGGTGTCGAATTAGTCTTAGTCTCCTCTGGGGCAGTTGCCGAAGGCATGACACGCTTAAAATGGACAAAACGCCCCACCGCCCTGTACAAATTGCAAGCCGCGGCGGCGGTTGGACAAATGGGCATGGTACAAACTTATGAATCGTTTTTCCAAGAACATGCCATGCACACGGCACAAATCTTACTCACCCATGACGATTTAGTCAGCCGCCAACGCTATCTGAATGCCCGCAGCACTTTACACTCGCTTATTCACTTAGATGTCGTGCCCGTCGTCAATGAAAATGATACCGTCACAACAGAAGAAATTCGCTTTGGTGATAATGACACGTTGGCAGGTTTGGTGGCTAATCTGATAGAAGCTGACTTGCTGGTGATATTGACTGATCAACAAGGTTTATATGAAGGTGATCCACGGCATGTTGACTAAACTTCGGGCAGCGACGCTGGCGGCTCGCAGTGGTACGGCAACGTTGATTGCCTCAGGTAAAGTGCCCGACGTGCTGTTGCAGATTGCAGAAGGAGAAAAGATAGGGACTTTATTACAGCCCGCTCAAGCACCCCTCGCGGCACGTAAACAATGGTTGGCTTCACACCTGAAAATGCGTGGTAGCCTCTATTTAGATGAAGGAGCCGTCAACGTGTTGCGCCATTCTGGTAAAAGCCTGTTGGCGATTGGCGTGACTCGTGCTGATGGAGAATTTGCACGGGGCGATATGGTGGCTTGTCTGAGCAAGGCGGGAATAGAAGTGGCGCGTGGTTTGGTGAATTATAGCGCGGAAGAAACTCAGAAAATTTTAGGCCTTCCGAGTAACAAAATTGAAGACGTTCTTGGTTATGTTGATGAACCTGAGTTGATTCATCGGGATAATTTGGTGTTGGTGTAATAAAGTCTAGTTAGAGTGAGAAGACAACGTATTTTTGGAATAAACGGATTTTTTCTAGTTAGGCCTTCCAAGTAACCAAATTGAAGAGGTTCTTGGTTATGTTGATGAGCCAGAATTGATTTATCGGGATAATTTCGTGTTGGTGTAATATATACTAGACACCGCACTGCCATTAAGTTAAGCAAAAAACACCTACAAAAAGTATAACTAATGAACCGCGACAGAGGGCCATAACTTAATTTGAAAACCTCCAAAATATTTTATGGCCCTCAAACAACACAAATAGCCCTACAAAAAACCTTGTTTTACTACAAGGAGTCCAAACTTGAGTTTGGCAGTCGTCCAAACTAACGTTTGGCAATAGCACAAGGAGTCCAAACTAAAAAATAGACGCAAAAGTTTTGAGGCGATAAATCGCCTACTACAAACACTACAAACGACAAACGGGCACCCTTTTCCTTAACTTAATGGTATTGGAGCAAAGATTGGACTTCTGCCAAACGTTAGTTTGGACGACTTGCCAAACGTTAGTTTGGACGACTGCACTAATTTTAATCTTGCTCATCAATGAGCCAACTGCCTCGCTTATCTGAAACCAGTTCAAAAGTATGGGTTTGATAAACCACGCGTCCTCTTCTTTTTTTGACGTAGCGTAATCTCGCTTTAACCGTGGCCGTGTTAGCATTTTTGGCCCGTATCTTTGCCCATCGAACATTAACTCTTCTGATGCTATTCCACCAACGTTTATAAGGCTTCTGCTTGTAATTGCCTTCGTAGTTGCAGCAGTGATATTGATCTTTGAAGTTGGTTGAGAGCATTGACCATGTTTGGTTGTATTCCCGACGGTTGATGGCCGCGTAATAGTCTCGAATAAATTGGTCAGGCTCAAGGTATTGAACCGGTGGCTCTGGTTCAGTGTACTGAACAGAAGGTACTGGCCGAGTGTACGGAATAGAGGTTTCCGGCCGAGTGTACGGAATAGAGGTTTCCGGCCGAGTGTTCGGAATAGAGGTTTCCGGTCGAGTGTTCGGAATAGATGTTTCCGGCCGAGTGTACGGAGTAGATGTTTCCGGCTGAGTGAGTCTCACCGTTTCACCACACGGAGCAAAACAAAACCGATGAGTCAAAGATAAAGATTGCCACGGCACCTGTTGACCATGAGTTTCTTTTTCCACTTGTGCCGTCACTTCAATAAATAAGTCGGCGATACTCATGTGGGGTATGGTGCGTAAAGCCGTCAGCAAGTGTTTTGTATAAGTGCCGTTACGTCCAGTGCCATCTTCGGCCGTCGTGCCGGGCGCGGTGGCGTAAGCAATCAAGGAACCTCTGACACTATCCATGCGAGCCAAGCCACGTCGTAAGTTTCTGAAACGACGTAAAAAAGGATTATTGCGGCAGGCATCAAGAATCACAATATTGACCCCATTTTTATTGGCCTGCTCCATGTGTTTCAGCACGTAGGATGCGTCTATCGTCTCAAATTCGATATCAAATTCGCTTTCGATGTCGGCCCCCACTGGCACTAAGTAATTATGGTTGGCATGTTGGACACCATGTCCAGAGTAGTAAAACAGGCCTATGCCACCATTACGCAAACGCTGCTCAAACTCACGCACGGCGTTTATCATGGTTTTTTGGTCGGCATTCTGCGCTAAAATCACTTCAAAGCCCAAACGTTTGAGGGTATTTGCCATGTCATTGGCATCGTTTTCGGGATTGCGTAGTGGTGCGCCTTGGTAATCGGCATTTCCAATCACCAAAGCAAGGCGCGAGGTGTTGGCGTAGGCCGAGGTTAGGGTAGCGATTAAAACGACACTGCTAAGAAAAATAGTGAGGTAACGATGCATAATGAATTCCTATTAAACGACACAATTTTTGATTATGGAGTCATTTGGTTATTAATCAAGACACAAGGAGTCCAAACTTGAGTTTGGCACAAGTTCAAAGTGTCCCTATCCGAATAAATTCTACCCGACGATTTTTGGCGCGTCCTTGTTTGGTATCGTTAGATTCAATCGCCTGACTTTCGCCATATCCTTTGATAATCAGGCGATAGGCCGCAATTTTATATTTTTCAGTCAGTAAATCTTTAACTGCTTGGGCGCGACGCTTGGATAACTTGGTATTATATTCGTCATTTCCCTGATTGTCTGTATGTCCCCCTATCTCCACTACCGCTTCTGCTAAATCACCTTGCAAAGTCTTGGCGTATTCGCGCAACCGGGGATAAGATTCTTTTTGAATAAAAGCGGAATTAAAGTCAAAATGGATAAACGCACTGACGTTATCTCTTGCGTCACCCAAACTTGTTGTGTCCAAGCCGGCTATTTGCCACAATGGGATGAATTTGTTAGTTAAGGTGTTGACGAGTTCCGCGTTGGTGGTTGAAAGAGATAGATTGGTCGCTAAATCAAGATTTCCCAATAATATTAAAAAACTAATTCCCAATACTTTCGTTGATAGGCCGTGTTTTTGAGGTGTTCTCGATTTCATTTGAGCTACCTCTTTATCAAGTTTTTTGGTTATATCGCCCAGAAAACGACAAGGATTGCATATAAGCAAGGATTTTTCTACAACAACTACAAGGATTGTATATAAAAAAGGATTTTAAAAAAAAGACTCGGATTGTAGGCTTATGAACAAGGATTTTTCTACAACAACTACAAGGATTGTATATAAAAAAGGATTTAAAAAAAAGACGAGTGCGGGATCGCTCCAGTTTCCGTACCACCCAAAAGTCAAAGAAATATTTCGTGGTATTTAACCGTTGAGAAAAAGGATGGAAAAGTTTTTCATAGCGTTAGATTTGTTAAGTAGCCGTCCAGATATTATTCAAATATAACGTTAATAACAATATTCTTTTTCGTCGTAAAAATACAGAAATACTTCTGTATTGGTACTTATTACAAAAATTTGACAGGTACTATCTCTTGAATGGATAGTGTCTGTGGGACAAATACTTAAATCTTGACTAGGCGAAAACCAACAAAGTTGAGGCGGTAGTCTCGCCGGTACCAGTCACGATATGCTGCACGTACACTCCACGGGGTGTTGAACCAGGAACCACCGCGAATCACGCGAAATTCGGTACTATTTTTGCCCACCGCACAACGTTGTTCTTTTCCGTTATATTTTTCCTCATATTCTGAGCATGTCCATTCCCAAACATTCCCTAATATGTCAAATAAGCCGAAAGGGTTGGGTTGAAAAAGGCCTACCGGGGCTGCTGGAACATAGTTATCCACGCAATTATGAATACTTCCCCAGTTCAATTCGTTTTTGAATGTTCCGTCTCTGACATTGGCATAACGACACGCATGATCGGGTTCATTTCCCCAATATCGGGATGTTTGGGTTCCCGCCCGTGCCGCGTATTCCCATTCCGCTTCAGTTGGCAAGCGATATTGTTGCCGGGTTTGTTTACTTAACCAGCCGGCGTAAGCCATTGCATTTTCCCAAGAAACGTTTATCACCGGCCGATTGCCCCGCCCCCAGCCTTCATCATCGGGCATTTCTTTGCCGGTGGCTTCTGCAAAACGGTCATATTCTGCAAAACTCACCTCGTAGCGTTCCATCGCAAAGCGATCCACCGATACCCAATGCACTGGTTGCTCGTCGTTATCACCGACATCTTGAATATCTCCCATACGGAACCGCCCAGCGGGAATCCATACCATTTCAGGCCCCTCGCTGCCGTCTTGTAAACGGTCACGAAAAACTTTATCGTGTGTCAATGTGTTGCTGCTAGGGGGCTGTGTCAGAGGTTGTGGGGGCACAACGGTTTCCTTTGAACGAGGCGATTGTGCAAAATAAAACGTGTTTACCAAAGACACCGATTCCCAAGGCGCTTGCTTTTGATTCGTTTTCTGCTTTACCTTGAGACGGACTTTGATAAAGAAGTCGGTGAGACTCAAATGTGGCCTATGACGCAACGCGTCTAACAAGTGTTTAGTATAAGTACTATGGCCCTCATTGCTTGCTTTAATCGACACGGTGTCAGGGGCACAGGCGTAAGCAATCATTGTCTTCGTTGGACTTTCCGTTTTTGCCAAGCCGTCTCGTAAGTTGGCAATATCCTTTTTATAAGGATTATCTCGACAGGCTTCAAGAATGACAATGTTGATCCTATTATTGGCTTGCTCCATTTGTGCGAGAACACGTTTGACCTCTAAGGATTCAAATTCGATGTCAGCTTCGCTTAGGATATTGGCATTAACCGGCACTAAAAAGTTACGGCCTTTGGTTTGCAGCCCATATCCTGAAAAATAAAACAAGCCTACGCCGCCATTCTGATGCAACTGCGTCCCAAATTGTTGCACCGCCTCTATCATGGCGCGACGCTGAACATTGGGTTTTAAAATAACTTTAAAGCCTAACTCTTTGAGGACGGCCGCCATCTCGTTGGCATCATTGACGGGGGTGTCTAACGACGACACGTTTTGGTAGGTACCGTTGCCAATCACTAAGGCAAGGCGTGAGGCGTGGGCCTCTGTCACGGCCAGGATCAAAAAAACAATACTAAAACAAATGCTTATGCAATTTTGCATGGTGGAATTCTCTTGGCAGTTGGCATTAGACACCAAAACCACAAAATGAAAAAAAATAAAAAATCTATTGACAGACAAAAATTATTTTAATTCGACTATTTTTTGGTAGTTTTGGCGTTTTTAAGTAAGAGTTAATGAAGTAATAGTATGAACTAATAGGCTTTGCTCATCAAGGTATAGTGAAAAGTACACGTTTGAGAAATCCGATTTTTCCAAAAAATCGGATTTCTTGTTTCTTGGGCATTTGATTAGCTTGTCATTAACAATTCACAATTCACAATTCACAATTTATTCCGGGGCATTTCCCTCACCAGCCGAAACCCTACACGCACTCGCCGCGGTTTGTTAAACCAAGAGCCGCCGCGAATGACTCGACTGTCGTTATGTTTGGTTTTGTGGAAAACGCCGCGTTGTTCAGCGCCGCGATAGTGCCACTGATAGGGTGAGCATGTCCACTCCCAAACATTGCCCACCGTGTCACAGAGTCCAAACGGATTGGCTGGAAAAGAACAGACAGGGGCCGTCATTTCGTTTGGCGCATCATACCCCCATTGTGATTGACAGCCGTGGCAAGCGGCCCGATTTTTCCCAATTTGATTGCCCCACCAATAGTTGGTTTCTGTGCCAGCGCGTGCGGCATATTCCCATTCGGCCTCGGTGGGCAAACGATAGCGTTGTCCGGTTTGCTCACTTAACCACGCGGCATAAGCCATCGCATCTTCAAAAGAAACAAAAATCACAGGCCGATTGCCGCGCCCCCAGCCTCTATCATCGGGTTTTTCTCGGCCTGTCGCTTCGGCAAAGCGATCATAGTCGGCAAAAGTGACTTCGGCGCGTTGAAAAGCAAAACGGTTGATAGATACGGTATGCACAGGCCCCTCATTGAAAAGTTTCTTGGCTTTCCGATTGCCCATCTGAAATTCTCCGGCGGGAATGATGACCATTTCCGGCCCTAAACTGCCATCTTGTAATTGGTCACGGAATGAAATCCCTCCAGAAATCCCCCCTAACCTCCCTTTAGAAAAGGGAAGGATTGAGTTTTCTTCAGGGTTAGCGTGAGCGGGTGTCAGCAGGACGGTGCTAAAAAAAATTAGGCGAACAAAATAGCGCAGAATACTAAACATAATGGACTGTTAATGCGAATTAAGAATGAAAAATGAAAAATTAAGAATTTCAGGCTAAAGTTTCGCTCCGCGAAACTTTAGCCTGAAAAAGACTTATAAATTAAGAATGAAATCTCTGTGAAACGCCGTGATTTTCCGTGTTCTCTGTGTTGAATATTCAAAAACTGATAGTTCTTAAGCAGATTAGAAAAAATCCGTTTATTCCCCAAATCCGTTATACTCTAACGATAGTTTACCGCTTGCACCGCGAATGTAGTATGCTTTGCAAAAATATTTTTAGGCTCGGAGTAGTGACGAATGAAAAATCATTTTTTACCAGGGCTGATAGGGGTATACTTACTATTTACCAGTTTGAGTCTGAGTGTAACGGGCTGTGGTAAAAAAGGTGATTTAGTGCGCCCAGTGCCCGGCGAACAACAACAATCGTCGCAAGATGAGTCGTCGCAAGATGAGTCGTCGCAAGATGACTTGTCGCAAGACGATAAGCAAAGTGAGTCCAGCGAAGAGGCGTTGCAAGACGATAAGCAAACTGAGTCCAACGAAGAGTCCTCGCAAGACGATGAGCAAACTGAGTCCAGCGAAGACAAATAAAGTGAGTCTATGCCTTGAAATCAATTTGAGCAGTACAGGAACAGGCTCGCATTCAACAAGACGCGACGCTTACGGAGAGCGCAAAGCATTCCCAGCCGGCGGTTCAATGCCATTAAGTTAAGCAACAAAACACCTACAAAAAGTATCACCAATGAAGCGCGATAGAGGGCCATCACTTAATTTGAAAACCTCCAAAATATTTTATGGCCCTCAAATCGGCCAAATAACCCTAAAAAATATGTAAATAACAGGGCCGCGTATCACTACGCTGCTAAACGTTAGTTTGGACGACTCGTTGTTTGCGTGAGGCGATAAATCGCCTACTACAAACTATGCTTTAACAATTATGGACGATTTTAACTATCAAAACGGCACTCTCCACGCCGAAAACGTCAATTTAATCACACTGGCTAACACTTATGGCACACCCTGTTACGTGTACTCTCGCGCCACCTTTGAGCGCCATTGGCACGCCTTTGATAAAGCGCTACTAAATCGTCGCCATCTTATCTGTTATGCCGTCAAAGCCAATTCCAATCTCGCCGTACGGGCGGGGGGCAAACCGGATAAAATCGTCTTTTCCGGTATCGGCAAAACGGTGGCAGAAATGCGTCGCGCTTTAGAAGTGGGCATTCGGTGTTTTAATGTTGAATCAGAGGCCGAATTGCAGCGCCTTAATCGAGTCGCCCTTGAACTGGGCAAGATTGCGCCCATCTCTGTGCGCGTGAATCCCGACGTAGACGCGAAAACGCATCCGTATATCTCAACCGGCTTAAAACAAAATAAATTTGGTATTGATGTCGATATTGCCGCCCAAGTTTATGCCCAAGCGGCCGCATTGCCCCATTTACAAATCACTGGCATAGATTGTCATATTGGTTCACAATTAACGGACACGGCACCGTTTGTGGATGCGTTGCAACGTGTCATGGTTTTAGTCGAAACCTTAACAAACATGGGCATCCATTTACAACATATCGATCTCGGTGGCGGCTTAGGCGTGCGCTATCGTGATGAAACAGTGCCAGAGCCAGAACAATATGTACATGCCCTTAATCAAGTCTTAGGCGATAATAATTATGAAATTATATTAGAGCCGGGGCGAGCGATTGCCGCTAACGCGGGTATTTTACTCACTAAAGTTGAATATCTCAAAAACACGGCCGACAAACATTTTGCCATTGTTGATGCGGCGATAAATGACTTACTCCGCCCGGCTCTGTATAATGCGTGGCAAGAAATTTTACCGGTGCAACCGAGACAAAACGAGGCCGTGCGATGCTACGATATTGTGGGCCCGATCTGTGAGACTGGAGATTTTATCGGAAAAAACCGGGACTTAGCTTTGCGTGAAGGCGATTTCTTAGCGGTGCGTACTAGCGGCGCTTATGGATTTACGATGAGTTCCAATTATAATACGCGCCCTAGAGCGGCCGAATTGATGGTCGATGGTGAGCGTGTGACGGTGGTGCGTCGGCGCGAGACTATAGACGATTTGTTGGCCTTAGAAAATTTCAGTGATCCGTAGCCCACCATTTGACGGCATAAAACCTTCGATATTTAATGGGTTTTCGATCTACTGAGTATCAGTTATCAGATTCATGGTGGGCTGCTAAGCGATAAGATCGGGGTACTATCCGAGATCATACCGCCCGCTTAGGTGGGCTACAGTTCATCCCTAATATTTGTAAGTCATTGATTTTTAAGACCTGTATTGCTTTGTAGGGACTATTGATAACTGATAACAACTGATAACTGATAACTGTTCACTGAAAAACTGATCACTGAAATAATGAAAGTCTACTGATAACTGAAATCCTGAAAGTCTGAAAACTGATCAGTGATGGTGGGCAAGCGGGCGAGAATTTTTGAGAAAATTTTGGTTTCTTGTGGCCCACTTGCCCACCCTACTGATAACTACTGATAACGGATCACTGATAAACTGAAAGTAGGAGTCAATTAATGTACTATCAAAAACTCGCCGTTGTGACAATGGCAGCGCTTGGCTTAACTTTGGGCGCTTGTACTGAAGAGAAAAATCACGAAAGTGGTGCGGTACAAACGCCCAATGAGATTGATGAAACCGGTGTCAAGCATGCCCCTACCAAACACTGGAGTTACAAGGGCGACACAGGGCCGGCCCATTGGGGCAGTTTGTCTGAAAACTACGCCTTATGCGCGAGTGGCAAAAAACAATCCCCGGTTGATATCACCAAGAACGTCAAAGCCGATTTGCCCCCACTTCAATTCAATTACAGTACGACTCAAATGGGGCTGGTACGCAATGATCATAATCTCTACGCGGTTCATCCGGCCGCTCTGGCGTATCTGAAAGATCCGCAGAGCGTCGATTTTGCGACTGAAAAACTGGACTCTCTCTCGATAGATGGTGAAACCTACGAATTATTGCAATTTCACCCCCATACGCCCAGTGAAGAAGCCATCAACGGCAAAAGAGCCGACATGGTAATTCATTTTGTGCATCAAAATGCCCAAGACAAGTTAGCGGTTGTCGCCGTGCATTTCAAGCAAGGAAAGGCGAATCCCTCGGTTGCAAAAATGTGGGAAGGGCTATCCCAAACGCCAAGTGAAGGCAACCCGCTTGAAATAAAAGCGCATGAAGTACAGATAGATGTCAAGCAACTGTTACCCGATGACAAAAATTATTACACCCTTGAAGGCTCCTTAACCACGCCGCCCTGCACAGAAGGTGTCAAATGGATAGTACTCAAGCAAACCGTGTCCATTTCAGCCCAACAATTGGCCCAATATAAGGAGATATATTCTCACAATGCACGGCCATTACAACCCTTGAATGGTCGCCAAGTACTTTCTTCCAACTAAATATGGAGTCCAAAGCTTCAGCTTTGGACATCATGCGTCATAACATTTTTAAACAACACAACCTTGGAGAAACTGATGAAATATTTTGGTGGATTGATATTTTTAGCCGTCATGACTTACTTGGGATGGCCTTATTATCATGTTTATCAACTCAATGAGGCCGTCGCAGGTAATGATAAAGCGGCGCTGAAGGAGTTGGTAGATTTTGGGGAGGTAAACGACGTTTACAAAAAAGACCTCGAATGGAAAGCCAAGAACACAGTAGGCGCACCTGGCAATAGTTTGTTGCCAGAAGCGATGCGTGAAAAAGCTCAAGAGGCCGCTGCCTTTTTAGGAAATCTGACCGCTGATACGGTGGAAATTGATGCCAGCGATATGTTTGAGCGTTTCCATAAAATGGAAGGCTCGGTTTGGAAAAATCTGACATTTGCCTTTTTTGAATCGCCTACCCGTTTTACGATTCGACTTGGTAAATTAGGCCGCAATCCCGTCCATATTCAAATGACGTTGCAAGACTGGTATTGGCGTGTGACTGCGGTTTATCTGTGAGCAGTTGCTAGTTATCAGTTATACTGCTGAGTACAACGAATTACGCGTTTCATTCGCTTATCCGCGTAATTCGTTGTACTTCCGCGTAATGAGTTGTACTAATCCAAATGTCTCATTCGTTTATCCGCGTAATTAGTTGTACTTTCGCATCATTAGTTGTACTAATCAAAAGTCTCATTCGTTTATCCGCGTAATTAGTTGTACTAATCCAAAAGTATCATTCGCTTATCCGCGCTTGTGTCGTTGTACTTCCGCGTAATGAGTTGTACTTCTTCAAAAGTATCATTCGTTTATCCGCGTAATTCGTTGTACTAATTCGCTTATCCGCGTAATTCGTTGTACTAATTATCCGCGTAATTCGTTGTACTAATTCGTTTATCCGCGTAATTCGTTGTACTACTTCCGCGTCATTAGCTGTACTAATCATTCACCTCTCACCTTAATAAACGGCTATGAAACGTCTCTTCAAAATACTACTTAGCCTACTACTTGGCGCAATAGCACTACTACTAATCGCCATCCTCATCATCGTCTTTATCGTCGATCCAAACGACTATAAATCCCAAATCGCTGATTTAGTTGAAGACGCAACCGGGCGCACTTTAACCATTGAAGGCGACATCAGCCTCACATTCTACCCCTGGCTAGGGCTAGATTTAGGCAAAGTCAGTTTGGGCAATGCCCCCGGCTTTGCAGAACCTGAATTTGCCAAAATCAACCAAGCACAAGTGCTAATTAAACTTCTTCCGTTGTTAAGAAAACAAGTTGAAGTGGACACTGTCTTATTAGAAGGCGCACAAATCACCCTCACGCGCAAAGCCGATGGCACCACCAATTGGGACGATTTAGCGGCCCTCGGAGGAAAAAAACCAGATCAAGAAGAAAAGTCAACAACCCTCGAAGAATTAAAAATCGACGGTTTAGATTTGCGTCATGCCAAAATTGTTTGGGATGATCAACAAACTCGCTCGCGCTACGTTATTTCCGATGTCAATCTCAACACTTCCGCTGTTGATCTCAACCTCTCCACCCTGGTACTCAATGAACCAGTTCAACTCCAATTGAACACCGCCCTAGACATCAGCGGAGACACCAGGCTCCGTGGGCAAATAGAGTTGGACACCCAAGTCCTCATCAATCAAGAAAATCAACACTATCGGCTCGAACCGTTGCAATTCAGCGCCACCGTGCAAGGCAACCAAATCCCCGGCGGCATGCAAACTGTGTCAATCAACAGCCAAGTTGTTGATGTTGACTTGAAACAACAAAGCTTGACGCTAGAGGGCCTAGTCGTCAAAATCATGGAAGGCCTTTTGAGTGGCGACGTACAAGCACAGGATATCCAAACCAATCCCACGCTGTCAGGCACTCTCAAACTGGCCGACTTCAACCTGCAAAAGCTTCTAAAGCAACTGAATTTGCATGCCGCGTTGCCCAGTGACGAAGTACTAAAAACGGTGGGCGGACAAACGCAGTTTAAAGCCAATACCGCCGGTATTCTGTTAACAAACCTACAGCTATTGGTTGATGACAACCAATTAAAAACGCCCAAAATATACCTTGATTTGGAGAAACAAACCCTTAACGCCGACGCGCTTACACTTCAAGCCTTTGGTATGAGTCTTGATGGGCAAGTCAGCGTTAAACAACTGTTCAATCAACCGACGGTGGATGGTAAGCTCGCCCTAGCGCCCTTCAATCCGCGACAAGTGCTTAAGCGTTTAGAGCAAGCAAAGCTTTTGCCCACCCTCTCCTTGCCCGAGGAGAAATCATTGCCGTTAAAAACGGCCGCGTTGGAAACCCAATTTCAAGTCCGTCAAGGCACCAACGTGAGATTGAAAAATCTCCACCTGCGTCTGGATGACAACCAATTAAAAGCGCTTCAACTCAAGTTCGATCTGGAGAAACAAACCCTGAATTTAGACGCGCTCTCGCTTCAAGCCTTCGGTATGCGTCTGTTTGGCCGACTCAATGCCAAACAAATCCTCGCCCAACCGACATTGAGCGGCCAAGTTAGCTTAGCGCCCTTCAATCCGCGACAAGTGATTAAGCGTTTAGAGCAAGCAAAGCTTTTGCCGGCCTTATCGTTGCCCGACGACAAGTTGCTACCACTCAAAACGGCCGCGTTGGAAACGCGCTTTCACCTCCAACAAGCCAGTGTCGTGAGTTTGAAAAACCTCAACTTGCGTCTGGACGACAACCATCTCAAAACGCCTCAACTTCAGCTTGATTTAAATAAACAAACGCTGAACGCTGACGCGCTGACACTTCAAGCCCTTGGTATCAATCTTGACGGCCAACTCAACATCAAACAACTGCTCTCGAAACCCACCGTTAGCGGCCAAGTTACCTTAACTTCCGCCAATCTGCGAACGGCCCTGAAGCGGTTAGAACAAGCACAACTGTTGCCGCCTCAGTCATTGCCCGACGAGAAGTTGTTGCCACTCAAAACGGCCTCGTTAAAAACACAATTTCGCGTTAGTAAAGCCAACGACATCCGTTTGAAACAACTCGACTTGCGTATCGACGACAACCAATTCAAAACGTCTCAACTCCAGCTTGATTTAGAGAAACAAACGCTGAACGCTGACGCGCTGACACTAAAGGCCCTTGGTGTGCATCTTAACGGCCAAATAAACGTCAAGCAAATGCGATCGAAACCCACCGTTAGCGGCCAAGTTACCTTAACTTCCGCCAATCTGCGAACGGCCCTCAAGCGGTTAGAACAAGCACAACTTTTGCCGCCCTTGCCATTGCCAGATAAAACACTATTGCCACTCAGAAAGGCCGCGTTAAAAACACAATTTCACGTTAGTGAAGCCAACGACATCCGTTTGAAACAACTCAACTTGCGTCTGGACGACAACCAACTCAAAACGGCTCAATTCCAGCTTGATTTAGAGAAACAAACGCTGAACGCCGACGCGCTTACACTTAAGGCCCTTGGTGTGCATCTTAACGGCCAAATCAACATCAAACAACTGCTCTCGAAACCCACCGTTAGCGGCCAAGTTACCTTAACTTCCGCCAATCTGCGAACGGCCCTCAAGCGTTTAGAACAAGCACAGCTTTTGCCGCCCTTGCCATTGCCCGATAAGAAATTGTTGCCACTCAGAAAGGCGGCGTTAAAAAAA
>NBMI01000132.1 GCA_002085445.1 Candidatus Parabeggiatoa sp. nov. 2 | reverse complement strand
CCGGTTATTCACTTAAATAATGTAAGGCATTTATCGGCCCTTTCTAAAAGGCCGGTTATTCACTTAAATAATGTAAGGCATTTATCGGCCCTTTCCTAAAAGGCAGGTTATTTCACTTAACTAATGTAAGGCCTTTATCGGCCCTTTCTAAAAGGCCGGTTATTTCACTTAAATAACTTTTTTCAACCTTTCTTTTAGAAAAGAGCAAGCGTCAAATGACCCAAGCGCCAGCGCAACCACCCGACACCCGAGCGTCGCGTCAAATAAACCAAGCGCCAGCGCAACCACCCGACACCCGCAGGTAAAACTTTAGCACCACTTTTTTAGCCTTTTTTATTTAGAATCCCGGTAGTTATTTTTAGCCTTTTTTATTTAGAATCCCTCCAAGCGCCAGCGCAACCACCCGACACCCGCCGGTAAGACTTTAGCACCACTTTTTTAGCCTTTTTTATTTAGAATCCCTGTAGTTATTTTATTTAGAATCCCTGTAGGCACGCTTTTATAGAGGCCGAGACTTTTTTCAACCTTTCGAAAAGAGCAAGCGTCGCGTCAAATAAACCAAGCGCACGCTTTTATAGAGGCCGAGACTTTTTTCAACCTTTCGAAAAGAGCAAGCGTCGCGTCAAATAAACCAAGCGCCAGCGCAACCACCCGACACCCGCTGGTAAGACTTTAACACCACTGTGCACGCTTTTATAGAGGCCGAGACTTTTTTCAACCTTTCGAAAAGAGCAAGCGTCGCGTCAAATAAACCAAGCGCCAGCGCAACCACCCGACACCCGCTGGTAATACTAATTCTTAATCGAAATCCCTGTTATAATTTACCATCTTATGGTATTTATTGGAACATTGGGAGCCGTTTATTTTAGGGGTTTCAATCCAGAATTGGTATAAGACTTTAGCACCTCTTGATAGGAATAAGACGATTGATGTATCATATTACCCTTTATTTCTTGGTTGGATGACTCACATTGATTCATCGTCGTATCAATCACACTGTTTAAATCAACTTGCGGTATTTACTATGACTAATCGCGCTTTACGTTTCACCTCACTATGTCTTTTATCATAACTCGCCACCTCAGTAGCGGTTTTTCACTCACAGACGGCCAGTGCAGAAAAAAGCAGCACCCTGGGTGGAAACGATGACGGAAAAATGAGCCTTGAGTGGTACGGCAGCAGCAGCACTCTAAGAAATGATTGCCAAAGGACAGTGGAAGAAAACACCACTCGCTATCTCCTAACCCAAACGTCTTCCCGCAGTGAAGTCTCACAGACTGTGAAACAGGCCTTGGCAAAAATGATCGTGCCCGGCGGAAGATACCACCGCCCAGAGTTGGGCAAATGCTTTTGGAAATTTATAGATTTCCTAAAAGAGCCGCACTATGTTTGTTGCGACGGCCAATACCCAACCGATATGCGGTGCGCTGAATTTGATGGGTATGGGAGAGGAGGGCCATCATGCCTAGAAGCACTCCAAGCAGAGCGAGAAAAGCCGGCAAAACAATCCCCCGCGAACCCTCCCGGCGATCCAACAACGGCCCCTTGGAGCAGCTATGAAAAATACTGCTACGCCTCTGGATTGCGGGAAATCGGCAAAGGAAAGGCGTTTGCCACGACGGAAGCCCGATATAATTGGTGCGTTGCTGCCAAGAAAAGTGAAATACATAAAAGGTAAATAGCACTTTTCTTTGCCATCAACCTCCGCCGCTTGCGTAGCAAGTTTGTTAAGAATCAGGTGGATGTTGCAAAAGCATATCCACCCGACAATGACTTGCCAAGATAGACTTTCATGCAAAAGTTTTTCCGTTGCCGAAAAACGCATTCCGAGAGGGGTGTGTAAAAAGCTAACCGTTTGCAGTAGACTCACTCGTCTTTTCATTTTCACGGTTTTAAAGTACGTTCCGTATCAAGTCCAAACCTAAAGGTTTAGACGGAAAAATCACGACTTGTTTAGGACTAGACTTTGCACGGCTAAAAACAATCCTAACCGTTTGCAATATAGCTATTTTTGTTGATTGACACGCATAAAAACCTGGACCAGTTTTAAAAACGGAAGAAGTTTGATTTTATCAAGCCTCATCAAAAAAACGACTACCTCCCATCTGGGGAAAGGGTTAGAGTGAGGGAAAATCCAACCACTTAACCATTTCATCCGTCGCCTCCACCAACGCCGAAATCATCTCAGGATCAGCCGCTTGCCGGGCCGCCCGCAGGTATCACCTTCAACTGGGCAGCCGGCCAATTTTGCTCCAACAAATAAGCGCTCTCCAACGGACACACCAAATCTCGCAGCATAAGAACCAGAATAGCCGGCGTATCGGCCACCTTTTCTATCTCTCGTAACAACTGATTTTCTTCAAGAAAGCAATGGTTAAACATATAATGGCACTCAATACGGGCCCCATTCAATAACGCTTCTGAAGACTCAGAGGGAGCAGCAAACCGCCCATAACTCACCACGCAACCGCTCCACGCAGCCCACGCCAAAGCGGCCGCATGAGCGGCCGCCGTATCTTTTCCCGTTAAAAGCTCATAATAAATCGCCAACGGATTATCCCAATGCTCCTCTTTGGGCAAAAACCGCGTAAAAGCTTGCCACTGCTTAGGAAAAAACCTCCTGACACCCCCTTCGGCAGAAAACCAATGAATATCACGTTCTCTCGCTAAAAAAGTGCCGCGCAAGATGAGGCCTAACATACGTAACGGATACTGCTGGGCATACAACAAACCCAACGTGGCCCCCCAAGAACCGCCAAATACCACCCAGCCTTTAATATCCAACTGTTTTCTAATGATTTCCATATCATGCAACAAATCCCAAGTGGTATTAAATACATTTACTAATTTTATCGAAAAATATAGAAAAATAACGATGACTATTAGACAGAATAATTCCAAACAACCGTTTGGCCTCGAAGTAGTAATTGGCAATCCGTAGGTCTTGCACTACCAGGAGAGCCTTTGACACGCGCAAAAGCCAATCTCCCATTACTATAAATTGAATTAATTTGTTTAAGGAATGATCCTTTCACACGTACCACATCACCCTTACGAAATCCGTCTAATTCGGCGTTGACTTGATAAGGCACACGTCCTTTGTCCCTACGAGGTAAATCATGGTAACGTTTTCTAGTTTGTCTTGGCCTAAATTTAATCGTATAAAAGTTCTTACGATGATACGGAACCGGTGTTTGATTATCTAGCGTTGCCACACAAAGAGCATCTACATCATGTTCTTTGGGCAAACCTTTTGATTTGCGTAACTCTGCCGTTTGATAGCCAAAAAAATTAGAAATCGGCGCGATTTTATCCAAGGTTTGGTAAATATAATATTTACCTATCATTGTCCTTTGTGCAATCTGATCTTTAAAACCACTCACACCATTAACAGAAAGAGTGATTGAACCTTGATGTACTTTTTGGTGACAAGAATGGCAAAGGGTCACTAAGTTTGTGATTGTATCCTTACCACCTTGACTCAGAAATTTAATGTGATGGGCCTCCAAACGTGTCTGTCTAGCCCCGCAGTGGACACACTGATAACCATCTCTCATTAAAGTAGCTATTCTTAGGTTTTCATCTAAACGATTAGATTGTTGGTATTCTTTATCTCGAAAATCAGGATTATTAAGACGTGCAATATCAACTTGCACATCTTCAACGGCAATCTGACTGATTGATAGAAGAAGTTGGGCATCACGCTAATCACTTCTTCAACATTAGATTTAATGGAAGGTGGTAATCGCCCGCTTCTTTTAGAACTTGCGCGGTTTAAAAATCGTTTAGGACGATACCAAAGACGAGAGCGTCTTTGACGGCGGTTCTGGCCTCGGGCGATCATTTTATCTTTAATATCAGTGCGATGATTAATCACGCCGGAGATTAGAATTTGACCAACACCAACCGCGCAGAAACCGGTGTGATGACTTCCTCTATCAATTCCTAACTTAATGGGTTGTACATTTTCTTCGCAATCCCATTGTAATTGGATTGTGAAGGGACTTAGGTTAAGAACGAAGGCTTTGCCATCACGCAATAATTTTCTCGCCTTGGCGGGTTTGCAAGGCATTAATGGATTTCCATTTTGATTGATAACATAAACTAACATAGCGTCTTTATGACCTCCTGTTAGTGAAAGTGAAGTACGGATCAAAGTCGTTAAATAGGTTTTTTACGTCTAGCTTCCGCTACCCTTAATACTAGACCACAGAGCGACCTTTTGTCCTAACATCGGAAGGTGTGATGGCCTATCTAACTTCTGCGACTCATTCAAGTCGCCCACTGTTAGTTCCATGTCTAGGAATAAATTTCTATATTTAGAACATTATTCTATAGATTTAGGAACTATTATCTTGCAAACTACCCGTTGGAATAGAGCGCCCCGCGCCGCGTTGATCAAACAACACAATCCGATAGACGCTTGGATTAAAAAAACACCGTTGAGAAGGTTTACAATGCGCCCCCGGCCCACCATGCAAAAACACCACCGGAAGGCCTTTGGGATTACCACACTCTTCCACCATCAAAACATGCTCTTGCCCAACAGCAATCTGATGAGTCGCATAAGGTTCGATATCAGAAGACAGAATAGCCATAATCGTTGAATTTAATTCATGACACAATTCCTCCAAGCTTTAGCTTGAACTTTGGTCACCACCATCCCTATTATTGTCCAGTCTCTCAACTCTTTCCGGGTTCGAGTCTCTGGTTTTTAAAAGCGCTTCAAGGTAGGCAAGCTCACGCGCATTCCTTTCAATACCCTTGACGATGGCTTGACCAACATCATCCACAGACGACCTTGTATCGCACAATGCAAAAATTCTAAAAGCAGCCTCCAGTCGGGTACTAATAGGTGTCTCCATATCAGTCAAGATAGTCTCGACAACATCCAATCCGATAGCGGCCAAACATTGTAACCGCTCTTGACAAACGGAATCGTTTCTAAATACTTTTTTTTCAATTGACATGTTAGGTAAAACCACTGAAAGTACTCCTTATCCCAACTCTCCCGCAAAAAGAATACACCTTTTACTTTTTGGGAATAGCTTGAAATAAAGGATTAAATAAAAAATAGAGAAACTGATTAACTTGAGTGCGTAGCATAGCTTGCTTCGCAAAACACCAGAAACTTGGTTTCTATACTTAGCACGGGAATAATTTGAACATCGGTTTATCGTAGCGAAGCTCGTTACTTCGTTTCCGAGCGCAACGATATCACTTTTTAAACACCCCTTGCGTCCCCTCTATCGAGGTGAAT
Source organism: Candidatus Parabeggiatoa sp. nov. 2 (assembly GCA_002085445.1). Lineage (GTDB taxonomy): Bacteria > Pseudomonadota > Gammaproteobacteria > Beggiatoales > Beggiatoaceae > Parabeggiatoa. The sequence goes on along the minus strand of NBMI01000132.1, from coordinate 10,308 downwards.
CAAACAACGGCTACTCACATCGATCCGGGGGCGGGGGTGTGTTTAGTCCAATTTGTAACCGTGTGAAGTATTCCGGATATCGCTTCGCTCTGAAACTTCTCTTCAGATAAGGCGAGATAAACTTCTCTTCAGATAAGGCGAGATAAACTTTCGTTCCGAGCGCGTAGCGAGATAACAAATTGTAACGGTACTAAGTATACGTTATCACGGTGACAATCTGTCAAACTGCTACTTGATTTGTGAGCATAAAAATCGCTCACGGTTCAATTTGCGTATCGGGAAAGCTGGTTGCTTTTGGAAGTACTTCCAGAAACATAATAGGCATTATGAGTACAAAATAAACCCCTATCAATTAACTCCTTTTGGGGAGTTCGAGTTTTTTGCTGTTTACAATATAGATATTCAGATAATTATTTAGTCCCCTTTAGGGTACAGTAGCTCTTCAGACAAACGAAGTAACTTCCGCTTGCGAGATCACTGCTTTATACCAATTCTGGATTGAAACACTTGTTATGGTGTCGGTGGCTCGCGTCGCGTAATCTGCCCCTAGCCATTTTAAAAACCTGAAATTCAATTAAGAATTGGTATTAGCTGTTGGCTGTTTTGAAATTAATTTTCTGAAAATCTCTAGTTTTATGCGGTTTGTGTAAACCTTATTTTTAAAATTTATTTATTAGCAATTACCAATGACCGATTACCAATGAGCGGTTACCAATGACCGATGACTTGGATAGCACCTCATTGCCCCTGTTGCTTCACAACAGACTTAACGAAAAGAAACTTTGGGTTCATTTCGGTTCGACTATTGGTTCGGCTCTTTGGCTTTTAAAAGCGTTTCAAGGTGGGCAAGTTCACGCGCATTCCTTTCAATACCCTTGACGATGGCTTGACCCACATCATCTACCGACGACCTTGTATTGCACAATGCAAAAATTCTAAAAGCGGCATCCAGTCGCACATTAATAGGTGTCTCCATATCAGTCAAAATAGTCTCGACAACATCCAATCCGATAGCGGCCAAACATTGTAACCGCCCTTGACAAACGGATTCGTTTTTAAATACTTTTTTTTCAATTGACATGTTAGGTAAAACCACTGAAAGTACTCCTCATTCCAACTCTCCCGCAAAAAGGAATACACCCTTGACTTTTTGGGAGAAGGCTGGGCTGAAGATTAAAAAAATGGGAGGAACTTGCAAAACGCAATAGCTAAAGCGATTGGCTAATGCCTGGAAAAGTACGTATCAGGGTACTACGTCCGCAAGTGGTTTAGTAAGCTTTAGCTGAACGATGCGAAACGTAAGAATTTATTCTGAGGCTTATTTTGAAAAGAGGCTCATGGGTAAAGGTATTAACTGGAGTATTTTTTTTACCAACAAACCTAAAGGTTTAGACTCGCCAGCACCGCTACCTTTACAAGAGCTTTGCACAGATAGATTCTGTATGTCACTTTGTACAACTTATGTCAACTTCCAAACCTAAAGGTTTGGACGGAACTTCCAAGCCTAAAGGTTTGGACTCAATGACATCTTTCATAACGGGTTTATACTATAGTCGTTCATAAAAATCAATCTTAGGGCAAACCAGGGAGGTTTTTAACCCAAATAAGTAGGTAAACAAAAGTTTTTTAACCTGACGGGTTTGTAGTAGTCGCTTTAGCGACTACCAAAAATATTAAAAAAACCGATAAAATGGCGAATAGCCAATTACCCATTACCAATTACCCATTACCAATTAACTTCAATGGACACTATCCGTTTACGCGGCGTAAAAACCCACAATCTACAAAACATTGACCTTGACTTGCCACGCGACAAATTAATTGTTATCACCGGCTTATCTGGCTCAGGCAAATCCTCTTTAGCGTTTGACACCATTTACGCAGAAGGACAACGGCGCTATGTCGAATCGTTATCGGCCTATGCACGACAATTTTTAGCCATGGTAGAAAAGCCCGACGTTGAGCATATTGAAGGCCTCTCGCCGGCCATTTCCATTGAGCAAAAATCCACCTCACATAATCCCCGTTCTACCGTTGGCACTGTCACGGAAATTTCTGACTATCTGCGCCTCTTATTTGCGCGAGTTGGACTCGCGCATTGTCCCGAACATGGAACTTGTTTACAAGCGCAAACCATCAGCCAAATGGTAGATCAAGTTTTGGCCTTGCCCAAAGGCACTCGCCTAATGCTACTCGCCCCCATTATCAAAGAGCGCAAAGGCGAACATCTCAAAATCATAGAATCTCTGCAAAAACAAGGCTTTATTCGTGCAATGATTGACGATGAAATAGTCATGTTAGACGATCCACCGCCGCTTTCTTTGCACAAAAAGCACACGATAGAAGTCGTAGTAGATCGCTTTAAAGTGCGCGATAACATACAACTGCGTTTAGCAGAATCCCTTGAAACAGCCTTAAAGTTAGGAAACGGCCTCGCGCAAATCAGCTTGATGGACGAAATCGCCCCTACTCCCCCATTTTCTAAAAAAACCAAAACAAGTGAAGGGATTTATAATTTACTTTTTTCATCAAAATTCGCTTGCCCTGAATGTAATTACAGTCTCAGCGAATTAGAACCGCGCTTATTTTCCTTCAACAACCCCGTCGGCGCCTGCCCCGTTTGTGACGGTTTAGGTGTCAAACAATTTTTTGACCCTACCAAAGTCGTCACCAATCCCTCGCTAAGTTTAGCCGACGGCGCGATACGCGGCTGGGACAAAAAAACGGCCTTTTACTTTCAACTCATTAAATCACTAAGCGAACATTATCAATTTGATATTGATACGCCCTTTGAAAGCTTGCCGCCAAAAATCCGCGAAGTCGTTTTATATGGCAGCGGCACCACGGAAATTCATTTCGTCAATTACAACACTGAAACAGGCACCACGTTTGCGCGTAAAAAACCTTTTGAAGGCATCATTCCCAACATGGAGCGGCGCTACCGTGACACCGACTCCAATGCCGTGCGCGAAGACTTAGCCAAATACCTGAGTCAACAACCCTGCGCTGCTTGCCAAGGCACTCGCTTAAATGAAGCAGCACGGAATGTTTTTATTGAAAGCTACAATTTGCCCCAACTCACCGCCCTCTCCATTGGACGCGCCAAAACCTTTTTTGAGGAGTTACAACTACCCGGCAAACGCGGCGAAATTGCCGCTAAAATTCTCAAAGAAGTGGTTGAACGCCTACAATTTTTAGTCAATGTCGGCCTAGAATATCTCACCTTAGATCGCAGCGCCGACACCCTATCGGGCGGCGAAGCCCAACGTATCCGCCTCGCCAGCCAAATCGGGGCCGGCTTAGTCGGTGTCATGTACATTTTAGATGAACCCTCGATAGGCCTACATCAACGCGACAATCAACGTCTTTTAGACACCCTAATCCATTTGCGCGACTTGGGCAACACCGTCATTATTGTAGAACATGATGAAGAAGCGATACGTGCGGCCGATCATATCGTTGACATGGGCCCAGGGGCAGGTGTACATGGTGGGCGCGTCGTGGCACAAGGCCCACTCTCCGCCATTATTCAAGCGACGGAGTCAGCGACGGGGCAATTTTTATCCAAACAGCGGCGCATTGCTGTCCCCAAAAAACGCCAACCCATTGATAAAAAAAGAATATTACGCTTAAAGGAAGCCAGCGGCAACAACCTAAAATCCATCACGCTAGAATTACCGCTAGGCCTAATGACATGTATCACCGGCGTGTCTGGCTCAGGGAAATCCACCCTAATTAACGACACCCTATACCCCATCGCCGCCAATCAACTCAATCGCGCCAACTTAGAGGCCGCCCCCTATCATTCTATTGAAGGCCTAGAATTGTTAGATAAAGTTGTAGACATTGACCAAAGTCCGATAGGACGTACTCCGCGCTCCAATCCTGCCACCTACACCGGCCTATTCACACCCATTCGAGAACTCTTTGCCGCCACCCCCGAAGCTCGCTCACGCGGCTACAAACAGGGGCGCTTTAGCTTTAACGTCAAAGGAGGACGCTGCGAAGCCTGTCAAGGCGAAGGCGTGATTAAAGTCGAAATGCACTTTTTGCCCGATATTTATGTCACTTGCGATGTTTGCCAAGGCAAACGCTACAACCGAGAAACCTTAGACATCAAATGGTATAAAAAGACCATCGCCGACGTACTCGCCATGACAGTTGAAGAAGCGCGAGAATTTTTTGAAGCCATACCCGTGTTAGCGCGAAAACTGCAAACCTTGATAGATGTTGGCTTATCCTATATCACACTAGGACAAAACGCCGTTACCCTCTCAGGCGGCGAAGCACAACGCATCAAACTCTCGCGAGAACTCTCAAAACGCGACACCGGCAAAACCTTATACATACTCGACGAACCCACCACTGGCTTACATTTCCACGATATTGAACAACTACTGGGCGTATTGCACCGCCTACGCGAACACGGCAACACAGTGGTAGTGATTGAACATAATTTAGACGTGATAAAAACCGCAGATTGGATAATAGATTTAGGGCCTGAAGGCGGCGAAGGCGGAGGACAAATTATTGCGATGGGCACCCCAGAAAAAGTGGCAAGCCAAAAAAACCAAAAAAAATCGCACACGGGGCGGTTTTTGGGGATGAAAAAGATTCTTTCATCATGACCCTCTCCCCACTGGGCAGAAAGAGCGAAACAGCACTCTGACCCATAAGTCCCTTGGGAAAATTATTAAAATAAAAAGAATTGTGGGTAAGAGTAACTGTCCTTTCGCTTATTTTTTGGCGCGTCGTGAATTAAATGGCACATAATTCAATAAGCTATATTTTAATTTAATATTCAAGAAGTTATACTTTTTTGTAATCAATTCAATCACTTTTCGTCGAACACTATAGAAATACGAGTACTTACGCGCCGCTAAATCCACCCTACCAATAGGGGTTAATGTGAAACGAGCGCGTAATCCAGCCAAATGCCATTACACGATTGGTGGATACGCGCCGCTAAATCCACCCGAGCAATAGGGGTTAATGTGAGAGAAACCAAGTTTCTTAAAGAAACTTGGTTTCTAATGCGCCACAGCAAAAAAAACGGTAGCAGGGAGTTAATTACTAGTGGTCAAAAATAGACGCTTTTGTGTAAAAAAGTACACAAAACACTTGACATCCTTTCATTTTTAGTATGATATTAAGATAATACGGCAGGCCACAGCGGGGATTTTTGGGCGAAAACCAAGCCTTTTCCTCTGGGCTGTGTACTGTGAACCGAGAAGTAGACCGTGATCACATTTGATCACAAACTACGGAGCAGCAGTATTACTTAATTATCACCCCAAGGGCTTTTAGGACTTCAGTGGTGATTCCACCCCGCGAAAGTCTGTGGGTACGTTGGTATCTTTCCACAGCCTTCTCGGTTTGACTACCAAGCACACCGTCAATAGTGCCCGGATTAAAGCCGGCCCTTTTCAGCGCCCGTTGCATACTTTTAATATTGTCCCTTGTCATATTGGTTTCGCACAGAACGGTACGCCACTCTGTTTTGGACTCGGTTAGCGGATTTTGCGTGGTAACGACTCCATACTTCGCCGGTACAGGAATCTCGCGGGTTTGCGCGGGGACACTCAGCACTTTCACCTTGATAGTCTTGTATTGTGCCGGAATATCGACTTTACGGGTTTCCGCCGGTCTTTTTAGCACTTTTTTACGCACGGTTTGGTATTCCGGCGGGGTTGGAACGGTGCGAGTTTGCGCGGGCCGTTTTAATACCCGCTTACGCACGTTTTTATACTGCGCTGGAATCTTGACAGTGCGAGTTTGGGCCGGTTTTTTTAGCACCTTTTTACGCACCGTCTTGTATTTCGCAGGAATCTTAATCGTGCGGGTCGTAGCTGGCCTCTTCAAAACCCGTGTACGCACCATTTTGTATTTGGCCTGCGTGACGACCACTTTTTCCACTCTTTCCGGTTTATCAAGTACCCGCTTGGTGATGGTTTTATACGTGGGCGGCACCTCTACCAAACACACAATTTCGCCGGTCTCCTCATCGATCTTGGTGACCTTGGTGATCAAACCCTTGCCTTTTTTCCAAATGGTGTGGGCTGGCTTATCCACCACTTTGACCTTCACCGTTTTATAGCTGGCCGGCACTGTCTTGGTAACGGTCACGGCTTCCTGCACCACCACTTTTTTGTTCACCCACTTGTACTGAGCCGGGATGGTTTTAATGCGCTCGCTTGGTTCCTGAACCAGCACACGCTCGGTTACCCACCCGTATTTAGGCGGGATAGTTATAATGCGCTCACTAGGCTCTTTGACCACCACACGCTCGGTTACCCATTCATACTGCGCCGGAATGGTTTCAATGCGCTCGCCGGGTTCCTTAACCAGTACACGCTCGGTTACCCACTCATACTCCGCCTGAATGGTCTTAATCTGCTCGCTGGCCTCCTTGACAACGACGCGCTTTTCCTCCCACGTATATTGGGGCGGGACAACGATTTTAGTACGGGTAGTCGCCTCCTTGAGAACGACGCGCCTGGTTTGAGTATCATACTTGGGCGGGATAAACACCCGTGCGTAGCACTCGCCGGGTACGGCATTCTGTGGCAAATTCCCCGGCGGCCGCTTTGACGTGGCACCGACGGTGGGCGTCTTGCTCATACGGAGCGCGACTTCCACACGGTTACGCTCCGCCCGTTCCTCGGACAGGCTCGCTCGGAGATCAGCGATTTCATCCTCCTTGGATTCCAGCACTGCTTGCTGCTGTTGAATTCCCTTCTCCATGCAAGACGCTGTGCAGGGTGGGTTTTTTGGGCGACACCTTTATAAGAACGTATTGTCATCATGTTTCATACTCCTTTAAGAAAAGAGTTTTAATTGTACTCTATCACCTTTACAAAGTGTAGGTGGCTATACGGAGCGCATGCTAATTAAAAGCCATTCCCAAATTATTTGCCCCCTCATCCCCGCCCTCTCCCCGGTGGAGAGAGGGAGGCGCTCCTTTTCCCCTTGAGGGGAGAGAGTCCCCCGTTCCCATTCCCCTTGAGGGGAAGGGGGTGTTAAAGTGATCACTTGACACTTGACACTGATCACGTTGAGATGAGGGATTAAAATTGAAAAGGAACAACTCATAGAAATAAACCACGCTTATTAAAATGGTTTATTGAATTTTCACGGATTTCAATTCGCTCCCGTATAATGTCTTAAGCCACACTAAAATTTTTTGATGAAAAAGTTTTACTCATTTTCCGACGCTAATCCAAAAAATACAAGAGTCTCAATTCATGAGAACTAAGGCTAAAAAATTTATAGACAGTATTTTCAAATAGTTAGGTAAAATTAATCTCTGGCGAACTGAAAATAGCGACGGGCGAATTGTCAAGGTAAACTCACATAAGATATTTATATTTCAATAAGTTATATAAAAATTCGTGACTTAAAGACTTATGAAAAGGGGCTAATCGCTTGACATACAACTATTTGTTTTAGAATTTATTTTTAATATTCACCCATCGCTATTCGCCATTGGCGAAGAACTTATAAAGTAGAAAGCCATGTTTTGCACTGTCTATACTGCTCACAATAACACAGTGGTGCTGATTGTGCCTAATTAAGTTTTTGCCCCTCACCTATACCCTCTCCCCTTTGCCCTATTAATCCCCTTCTTCCATTGGGAGAAGAAGGCAGGAATAAAAGTAAAGAGTACAACGAAATCGTACAACTGAATATTTTTTCCGACTATGAAATTAGCAAACTGAATTCGTACAACGAATTCGTACAACGAATTCGTACTAACGAATTATACATTGCACCGTTAAAAATGATCTCGCGTACGTGAAAGCCGAAATTTGCGTATTACTATTAACACACCCCTTGCTTCCCCGCGCTCGAAGGGGAATCAAACAGTGGTAAGTCCCCGAATCGAAGAGGGTGTAGCGATGTTAAGTATATGATCTCGTGAAGTATATATTACTCTAGTTTGTTAGATAAATAATTTAAAAAAATACCGCGAGCAAACAGATACCATCCCCGCTCGGTTTGTAGTAGTCCCCGTTTGTAGTAGGAGCAAAAGCGACTCACAAGCCGCTCGTTATATTAAAAGACTATTGTTTAGCCACTTATCTGAAAGTCTATAGATATCGTTATTTGGAGAACAAAATGCCATTCTATCTAATTGTATGTTTTGGTTTGATGATTTTAATCAATCCACTGGCACAGACTTACGCGACATCGCTACCCACTGAGCCGCTATACAGCTTGGCTGGACACCGGGCTATGTGCGGATGGTTGTCTCGCCTTGAGCAACGAATGGAAGTCTTCTCGCGTCAGCAAGCATAAACAACACCATCAAATTATGGGAAATCCACACCGGCAAAAGACTACACACCCTAAAAGGCCACATAAAATGAGTGGACTTAATAGTTTCCGCCCAGATGGGCCGACTCTCGTATCGGGCAAATGCCTTATGGTGAAGAAATGTCTGAGAAATGTCTGTAAGCCTCCTTGCCTCGGGGAGTCGAGATAATACCATCAAACTGTGGGAAGTCAGCACGGGCAAGGCATTATTGACTCTGAAAGGCCATCGCGGCTGGGTGGAATCGGTGGCTTTTAGTCCTGATGGACTCATGCTCGCCTCTGGTAGTTACGACCACACAATTAAATTGTGGGAAGTCAGCACCGGGGCATTATTACACACGCTCACCGGGCATAGCGACGCGGTGTACTCGATTGCTTTTCAGCCATGGCAGGATGGTATCCTTGCGTCGGGCAGTGAGGATAGCACCGTTAAGTGGTGGGATGTACACACTGGTGAGTTGCTACGCACACTGAAAGGACAATATAAAAAAAATGAGTTCGATTGCCATCAGTCCTGATGGGAAAATTCTCGCCTCTGGCGGCAAAGATAAAATTATTAAGTTGTGGCATTCAGAAGCTTTCTAATGAGCCTATTGCAAAATTGATCACTGAAAACTGAAAACTGATCACAGAAGGGGACTTGCCATGGATTTATTCCCCTCTTGAGAGGGGTGGGCCGTGTAAAAATATAAAAATGTAACGGTGCTAAGTAGAAAAAGTCTGTAAATTTTTATGTAAAACAATAAGTTAGTCTATACAAAATCATAACGATGAAAAATTATAACCCCCGAAAATTTTCTAACCATCGCCCGTTTTATCTTATTAAAATGACTCAATATTCTATATAATAAATAAAATACATTAATAGTCATAAAATACGGCTAAAATCTGCCCTGAACGACCTCTTTAGAGCCGCGTTTTTTGGTATTAACCCTGATAAAAAATACGGTTTTTTATTATAGCGACTAATATTTTAACTAATAACATAAGCCCTATTTAATAAAAAAGAGTTAATTTAACCCTTATAAAACAGTCACTTATCTATTAAGAAAAAAATTTTTTTAAAAAAAAAAAAAATTCTCTATTGGCGGGGAGACAAGCCCAAAAATTATCTAAATATTATCGTGAGTATTGTGTATGAATTGCTACTGTCTCTTATTATGAATAATCATCAAGTTGAATAGACAGATAGGTAGTGGTACTGTGCCATTTATATTTTTAGCTTTACCCAAAGAATTGGCGGCCAAATCACCCCAGAGTCAAGATGTAACTCAACAGACATTTCATTTTTACAAAAAAAGTCACTTGATGACTGCCAATTACCCCCCCAGGTACCTATTGATCCACAACTCACAACTCATGAAAAATGAAAAATGAAAAATGAAAAATGAAAAGATTACATGACTATGTAATTTTATTGAGAGTCATTTTCACAGATTTGAAGTACCTTCCGTATATAACTCACTCACAGCAAATGCGAATGGGGAATAAGAAATGGCGAATGAGTAGAGAAGAGGCTCAATTGATAATTATTAAATTTTATATTAATCAAGTGTTTGAAGATAATTATTTTATTGAGTTAAATTTTTTTTATTAAACCCTTAACATTAATACGTCAATAACCTGAAAATTGTGGGCCATAGAGTGAAATGAGCCAGTCAATGTTTTTTTAACTGATTGATTTAAAAGTCATTATAAATAACTATTTGATATAATTAATAATTAGATTACTCACTGCTAAGTACAGGAGAAAAAATTTAAGCGGCACTGTAACTCATTGTTTTTATTTAATCTCTCAGTAAGAGACCTTAGATAAAACGTAATCTTTACGAACTTTTGTCCGGCGCACAGATAACCAACGAGAAATCCCCGGCATGTAAGAAATCGAATTTGGATGCCTAAATACCATTATTTTTGTATGGCTATTGGCACTGGTTTGAGGGCCATAAAACCGTTTTTAATATTCAAACTTTGTACCGGACAATTTATTTT
>NBMI01000131.1 GCA_002085445.1 Candidatus Parabeggiatoa sp. nov. 2 | reverse complement strand
TGTATAGCCCGTTTTTAATCTAGCAGATTGACTCAACGACACCAAAATTCGTTTATCCGCGCAATTGGTTGTACTCAGTTCAAAAGTGGCTCTGCATATATATATAAAGCGGTTAAGTCAGTCATCAGTCAACACAAGCGAGCAAAAAAATCCTGTGGCTTGGCAAAAAATGAGAGTGGCACGGCATATATAGATAAAGCGGTTAAGTCAGTCATCACTCAACACAAAAATTCGTTTATCCGCGCAATTCGTTGTACTCAGTTCAAAAGTGGCGCGGCATATATAGATAAAGCGGTTAAGTCAGTCATCACTCAACACAAGCAATTCATCACTCAACACAAAAATTGGAGGAAATAACGAAAATGAATCTCAACAACACACACAACCAGAATGGCACCTCACTACAGGTGCCACCTAAATCAAAGAACAACACATGCAAACCAATCAAATTGAGGACTCGTGTTGTCACTGATCGCCGATACAGCGCAAGTGCGGTAGTCGCCCCTGGAGGCTGGTGTTGTCACTGTCACTGTACTATATAATCAATGACTTACCTCTTAAAACGCCTAGATAGATAATTCATTGATTTTATTGGGCTGCCTTGTTGCCCAGCAACACTCATTCATCGAACTTTTTGGTAGCCCTCCATAAGTTGCTTCAACTGATACTATTCCTTAAAGGAGTAGTATCAGTTGAATCACTACATGTATAGGACTATTGGTTTTATGAAATACTAGGATAAATTGCAATGAAGAAATTCCATTTGTATATTTTTATGACTTTACTATTTTCATGCGCCGTTAATGCCGCTGATTTCAGTCAACTGGAGGCTGCAAAGGCCCAACTACAAGAAGGTGTTGACACACAAAAAGAGAGAGTATTGCTCTCCAGTTTGAGAGCGTTTAAACGGTTGCGTCGGGAGTATCCTTCTCACCTAAAGTGGCTACTCAACCATTATATTGGACTCAATTACTATCGGCTTGGTACCTACTACCACCATGTAGCCAATAATGAAGAATGGGCCGAAGAGTCTTACCAAAAAGGCCTTAAGGCTTTGAAAAGGAGTGCTAATCAGCATCCGTTTGCCGAAACTGATGCGTTGATTTCGGCCATCAACGGCAACTTGATTCCGCTATCCTGGTGGTGGAGCAAAATCTCTCTCGGCATGAAGAGTGGCGACTACATTGAGAAAGCACGTAAAGCTGGCCCTCAGAACCCAAGAGTCTGGCTGCTGAGTGGAATAGGCCGCATTTTCACGCCTAAAACTTATGGAGGCGGGGCCGAACCCGCTCTCAGGGACTTGAATAAAAGCATCAGGTTGTTTGAGAATCAAGGTGCTAACCTTGGAGAAATACCGCTGCCTTCGTGGGGGATAGACGAAGCCTATTACTGGCAGGGAATCGTCTTCCAAAAATTAGGGCGTGATAGAGAGGCCCTAGCAGCCTTTAGAAAGGCCCGCAGAATCAATCCCAGAAATGCGCGCGCTGCTTCTAAGCTAAAGTAGCCGGGCACTTTGGTAAAACCCTCCAAGGTTGCTTTGCTCGTTACTTCGTTTGCCAAACCTTGGAGGTTTTTGCCCGTAGAAACGACTCAACATCAATAACTCGATCACAAGTCGATCACTCTTATCTTAATTCTCTTAATTCGTTTATCCGCGTAATTGGCGGGCCAAAACTGCGTTTCGTTGTACTCGATATAAAGCGAAAACCTCAATAGCGGAGGAATTTATAATATGATGCCAACAGTATCGGTTAACAACCTCTCTAAAACTTATGACGGCAAAAAAGAGGCTGTTAAGAGCGTCTCGTTCGACATCGAAGCCGGACAGAAATTTGGGTTGCTAGGGCCTAATGGTTCTGGCAAAACTACCGTACTTCACTGTCTAAGTGGCTTAGTTAAGCCTGACAAGGGCAGCAGCGTGAAGGTTTTAAATCAAGATCCTTGGCAGAACCCTTCTCTTTTAAATGACATCGGGATCCATCTCCAGACGGCCCAATTACCCTCCAGAATAAAAGTCAAAGAGGCACTGGATTTGTTTCTATCTCTATATCCAAAAACAAACCCGATAAGCCCACTTGTCGAGGCGCTTGGCTTAGACAAGCATTTCAACACCTACTTTGGCCGGCTTTCTGGTGGTTATCAGCAAAAGCTACTGTTTGTGTTGGCCCTGACGGGACAACATAAGGTATTGTTTTTAGATGAATTTACGAACGCCTTAGACCCATTAGCGCGACGCACGGCACTTGAAGTGCTTGAAAAGTATGAAGGCACCATTATTCTGACGACTCATCTGGTAGAGGAAATACAAAGCCTCTGTGATACGGTTGTATTCCTCGATGAAGGCCAACTGATAACACTCGGTTCTCCTACCCAGCTTATAGCGACTCATGCGCCGACTCAAACCATACAGGTTCGCTATATTCAATCTAATAAAACAAGGGATATTTTCCAGACCACCCTAACGGAGATACCTGGCGTTGAGAAGTGCTTGTTAGAAGAAGAAAACATCACGATTTACGCTCATGCACAGGCCTTAGGTGCCATTATCAATGTGATTCAACAAAACGATAGCCACCATGAAATCGTGATACGCCAGCCCAGTCTCGCTGATGTTTGGTTTGCGGTAACTGGGAAACAGTTCGCGGGAAAAGCAAAACCAATTGATTAAGGAGATACACTAGATGAACTTCAAAGCCCTCAGAAAATTGCTTGAATTGAAAATGCGGTTTTTTTTCAGAGACCCCGCGGCCACATTCTTTACGCTGGCACTGCCACTCTTGCTACTGGTTGTCTTTGGAGCCATTATGGGAAATAAACCAGGCCCCAATGGCTTCGGCTATCTTGATCATGAGCTTCCCAGCCTAGTAGCGATTGTTATTGCGACGATCGCTTGGATGGGCATCCCAATCGAAATTAGCCAAGAAATCGAAAAAAACATTCTGCGGCTCTTTAAAACCACCCCTTTAGGGCCATACTATTTTCTCACCGACATCGTGGCCAATAGCCTGATTGCGGTAGGTGGCTTTGTCATATTGCTTCTGATTGGCGGACTGTTTTATGGCTTAAAAATGGGTAATCTGTTGGCAATGGCTTTCACTTTTATGTTGGTTGTGGTGGCATTATTTAGCACGGGCTATCTGATTGCTGTCGCTCCCACTTCACGCGCAGCCCAAGCAATTGGACAGACGACCTTTTTCGTCAATCTCTTTTTATCAGGGGCCACCTTTCCGAGAGAAATCATGCCCAATGGCCTACAATTATTCTCGGATTTACTGCCGCTGACTCACGCAGTCAATCTATTAAAAGGCGCTTGGTTGAAGGAAGGACTGGCCTTTCCAAGTTTAATCTATTTAATATGCCTCACCGCGTTGGTTGTTGGTTTTGGATTACGAGGGAGAAAAATAAATGCACTTACACACCCTGCATATTAATCATCATAGCCTATTATTTCCGTACCTGACTGAACGGCAAGAATCCCAGAGCATTGAGGAGATTTTCTCACTGTATCAGCCGTATGCTGGCGTGATTACCAAACAGATCACCTATTTTCCACCGGGAGGCACGCTTCCCGCTTACGTGGGCCATGCCGAATACGCTGACATTGATGTTTTGGTCAGTGCTATGAATGATGGCGCTATTGTCCAAACACCGTTTCAAAAGAATATGTTTGCTGGCGGTAAAGGGTTAACGCTTAGTGACATGACGATATCCTCTCTAGCTGAAGGTGTCGAACGAATAGCTGGTGCCTTGAATGCTTGTGCGTGGCAGCCGATGAGAGGGAGCTACGAGCAATTAACAAACGAGGGTTATCCCTGCTTGTCTCCTGATAAAATCCCACTGTTAGCGACTGAACAGTATGCAACTGAGAATCAACCCTATCTGCCATTCACCAAACAATCCTCCTTAGGCTGGGTTAAGGGAATTCGCTTGTTTAGTGGACAAGAGATTTGGGTGCCTGCTCAGCTAGTGCTTCCATTTTACCTACCCGATGAGGATGAAGATCGAATTGGCTACGCCACCACCGGGGGATTGGCTTGTCATATCAACAAGGAGCAGGCACTTCGCCATGGCATTCTGGAACTGATAGAACGAGATGCGGTGAATCTCCACTGGGTGTGCCGAAAAGCGCCTCGCCGAATCCTGATTGATCGCATTCCTCGGCACCCACGCTTGGCACGCATGATCGAAATCATCAAAAAACTGCCACTGGAACTCCACTTTCTGCTTCATGAAACAAAATTTAACGTACCAGTGGTAACAGTGATTCATCTGAACCCGGCCTTTCGCAAAAATGGCTATGCGCCGGGCGGCGGCGTTGGCGAAACACTGGAAGAGGCCATCTTATATGCCTTAGGCGAGTATGCCCAAGCTGAAGGTACGATGCGCTTAGCTCAGTTAGCACCTGAATGGCAGTTGTCTAAGGCAACTCATCGGTTATTTGAGTTGCCAGAGGATGCCAAGCCCAAAGACATCACCACCTTTTTCAAGGCGATTCCGTACTATGGTTATCCATCGAATGCTCGCAAATTAGAGTGGTATCTACAAGGTGAAGAGATATCTTTGTCTGACTATGAAGATCACTTCCAAGCGCCTGAGAGTAATTCCTTTGCTCAAGTATTAGAAACACTCAAGGCACACGATCTTGATCCGATCACCTTCGATCTCACACCGCCTCAATTCAAACAAGGCCGTTTAATAAAAAGCTGGATTCCAGAACTGACATCGCCTTATGTGGCAGCGAGGCCACTCTGGGGCAACCCACGCTATTATGAAACCCCCTCCCAATTAGGATGGACAGAACAAAAACTCAGCTTTGCCGAACTGAATAAAGACCCTCAACCTTATCCATAAGGAGAACACGATGACGACTTCTACGCGAGTGACACTGAATCCCCATCTTCGAGTGATACACACCGGAGAAAACGAAATCCTAGTCAAAGAAAGTCCCAGATCGCTGTCAAGCAAAGTTATCAGCGACGAAACCCGAAGCGGCTTGCTGGGTAAATTATTGCGTCACTTAGTTTCTTCGGCGGCCTCGTTAGAAGAACTCAAGCAGCGTGGGGTGCTGACTGACAAAGAAATGGAAGATGCCATAGAATTAACGGATTATCTCCAGCGCGAAGGGGTGATTATCGACGCGGAAGCGGATCCAGTTCTGATCTACTTGGACACCCTACTTAAAGGCAATTCAAACAAATTGGCGGCCTCCACAATTGGCATTCTTGGTGCTGGTTCCTTAGGCAGTCGGATTGCAATAGAAGTGGCCTCGCTGAGGCCAAACCAGATTATCATTCAGGACGATAACAAATTGAAGGAACCGTCTATTGATAAACGCTACTTTCCTTTATCGCCAACCGTGATCGCAGCCGAAAAACCTTGTGTGAACGCCGTGAAGGAACACCTAGAGCAAGCGGATTATCAAGCGGTTGTTCCAATCAACGCCTCTGTCTGGGACAAAGCCAAAGTACAAACACTCTTTGAACAGGCCGATTTTGTCATCGTCGCCCTAGACCATTTTTCGTCCAAGACATTACATACGGCCAACCAAGCGGCCCTTGTCAGCCAAAAACCGTGGCTTTCTCTCTGGAACGATGGCGCTGAAGGTCATATTGGCCCTATCTATGTGCCCGGCCAAACGGGCTGTTATGCAGATATGGAGGCCCAACAGGAAGCAGCAGCCCGCTCAATTCGCAACGAATACCTGATCTATAAGGAAGCACTCGATGATGAGCAATTTCAGCAGTGGCATATCACTTTACCGCCCTACGCACAAATAGCGGCAGGATTTGCCATCATGGCTTTTGTTCATTTTATGGCCACTGGGCGGTCTTTTTTAGTCGAACATTGTTTAAGAATGGATTTCGCCAATCCGGGGTGGGATTTTCAAAAAGCCCTCAAACTGCCTAGATGCCCAGCCTGTGATGCTGATCGCCCATTCCGCCATTTGTTTTTGTGAAGGAGAACATAATGAGCCTTTCTACTATCGAACAACTTCAGCTTGAAGAAACCATTCTGCCCTCGCCACACAGTGGCGAATTGAGCGAATTGGCCGAGAGCGCCTTCAGTTATCGTTTTGGGGCGAAAAATGAACCGCACATTGCTGAGCTTTACCACTCGAATTCTAAACTCAATCCTCACTCTACCCTGAACCCAGCGGGTAAACTATCCGAAGTACGGCAGTGGTTTTTTGAAAAGGCTTGGCGTTTACAACCTGATGATCTCACAGCAGAAGCTGAAGGTACTATTCTGATAAAATGGGAAAACTTGCCCGAAGGACTACGCACATTGCTTGATCCGTTTACCCAAGAAGACTCACCGCCCAGTCAATTACTGTATGCGGTTGACTTGATGGTATTGAGTGAACACTATCTCCTACGCGCTATACCGTGGCGGGGGTTTTTATGGATTGAACGGAAATTTGAGGACGAAGACTGGGACAAGCTGCGTGAGGCGGTACTGGATATTTCATTACCACACTCCCCGGTACTCTTTCTGGTAGCCTGCCCTTGGAGACATATGTTGCTCGTCGGCCCAAGAGGTTATCGGGACACACTCATAGACGCGGGTAAATTGATGAACGGGCTAGAAAATATCGCCTATGAACAGGGTATGAAATTGGAAATGACCACCCTGTTTTACGACGAAAGCGTTGACAAATTGCTACTGCTAGATGGGATTGAACGCGCCACGGTGGCAATCGCGGTGTTAAAGGAGAACTAAATGGCTACCTCAGAAATAAATGATTCTCAAACCTGTCCAACAATGGAGCAACTCATCAAATTCCATGAGTGGCTTAACCAAGATCAGCAGGACGAATACCAAGAAATCAAAACAACCTCCGTTCCTCATTGGAAGAAACGGTACGCTGAGCAGCCACGAACCAAACTGCCCGAAGGGTACTCCATTCCGCTTTCCATTGAAGAAACCCTGACGAGACGGCGATCTAATCGTGCCTTTGATCAGCGGGCCGTCATGCCGTTAGCAGAACTGAGTACGTTGTTGAAATTATCTTATGGCGTGCGTAGCTTTCGTTTTGCTTATGAAGATCAACATTTTCCACTCAGGATGGCCCCCTCAGCGGGCGGCCTACAAAGTACGGAACTTTATTTAGTAGTCAACCAAGTTGAGGGCTTAAACAAGGGTTTATATTACTTTGATGCTAACAATGATGAACTGGCTTTGCTTGAACAAGGTTACTTTCGCCGCAAAGTCGTAGAAGCCTGTTCATATCAAGAATGGATAACGAATGCGGCTGTCGTATTGTTTCTCACCTGTGATCTTGAAAAACTCTTTTGGAAATATGGTCATAGAGCGTATAGAATGGTACATGTCGATGCTGGCATTGTTGCAGAAAACCTGCATTTAGTCTCCACGGCGCTCGGTACTGCTTCCTGTATGATATCGGGATTCATTGACAAAAAAATCAACCTGATGCTGAATATTGATGCTCAGAAAGAGTTTACCGTTCTGCTGATAGCCGTTGGCAAACCCGTAAACACTTGACAACAGAAATGCTATAGCATTGAGGCCTCAACGACAGATAGACTAATTAGGGGCAAACCGGTGTGTTTGCCCTGTATTTAATCCGAATGAAGAATGATTAGGGGCAAACCTGTGTGTTTGCCCTGTATTTAACTCGAATGAAGAATGCTATATCATGTTAATTTTCATTGCCTGCTTTCCTCTCGTGACTCTGGGAATCTTCACCTTGGTTTATGTCTACCACTATGGCATAAAAAAACGAGCACCTTCAGAGAAAGTGATATTTCTAGTTTATCCAACAATCATGTTGATAGCTTTTATCATAGTTCTCTTAGATATAATTCATCAAGGTTGGGACTTTCAACAGTTGGGCCTACGATATCCAACGCTTTTTTTTGAACCTTTTTGGACAACAATAATAGCGATCATTATCGGGATAGCAATAGGTAAGGGCCTTTTCGAGCAAGAAAAGTGGAGCTATCGGGTTGTTTCCTTTCTAACGACAAAGTGGTATGGAAACTCTTGGGCATGGAATCAACTACTGCAAGGTCAGACATCGCGTTTTCCCAGTACCATTGGCTTAACTCCAAAGAACAAGCTCCCACCTCTGCTACTCTTTTCGCTTATTGTGGCGACTTGTGAGGAATTCATTTGGCGAGGTTATCTGATCCACCGGCTCGATAACATGACGACAGATATCATAATAGTTGTAGTTCTATCGGCTCTTATGTTCGGTTCTAATCATTTATACTTTGGCATCGTAGGCTTTTTGAATAAAACGCTACACGGTTTTATTTGGGGAATAACAGTCGTATTGACGGAAAGCCTATTAATTTCGGTGGTTTCCCATATCACCTTTGAATATCTGGTTTGGGAGCATCTACGTCAGCCAGGGAACTATCAGGAACACCATAAGCCAGCGTAGCCTAAAGCACAGCGAGAACGACCATTTCTCCGTTTATCCGTCGTTAAGTTGCACTCAACCCAGTCCAATCTGATTTAGGGGCCATAATAATGAAAAATGAAAAATGAAAAATGACTCAATTAATGCGTTTGCTAAACGCAAGTTTGGCGTTCGCTAAACGCAAGTTTCGTTGCACTCAACCCAGTTCAATCTGATTTGGGGGCCATAAAAGACTTTGAACTCAAAGATCAAGTACGTATCAGGGCACTACGAAAAACCACGCTGTGGGGTAGTCTGCTTTAGCAGACTTTAGCTTTTAGCCTGGGGATTGATCCCCAGGCGATATTTGGGACTAACCATCAAAAACTTGATCATCGAGTTGAATGTTTTCAAATCAAAGCCTGGCCCTCTGTTGGGCCTCTTAGGTACACTTTTTGTAGGTGTTTTGTTGAGTACCAGACTGGGGTGTTAAATCTTAATTCGTTTATCCGCGCAATTCGTTGTACTCAGTTCAAAGCCTGGCCCTCTGTTGGGCCTATTAGGTACACTTTTTATAGGTGTTTTGTTGAGTACCAGACTGGGATGTTAAATCTTAATTCGTTTATCCGCGTAATTCGTTGTACTCACTCAGTTCAAAGCCTGGCCCTCTGTTGGGCCTATTAGGTACACTTTTTCTAGGTGTTTTGTTGAGTACCAGACTGGGATGTTAAATCTTAATTCGTTTATCCGCGTAATTAGTTGTACTCTGTTCAAGTTCATCGATATTCGTTTATCCGTCGTTAAGTTGCACTCAACCCAGTTCAATCTTATTTGGGGGCCATAAAAGACTTTGAATGTTTTCAAATCAAAGCCTGGCCCTCTGTTGGGCCTATTAGGTACACTTTTTATAGGTGTTTTGTTGAGTACCAGACAGGGATGTTAAATCTTAATTCGTTTATCCGCGCAATTCGTTGTACTCAGTTCAAACGTTTATCCGCGTAATTAGTTGAACTCAGTTCAAATTCAGTTGAATTCGTTTATCCGCGCAATTCGCTGTACTCAGTTCAAACGTTTATCCGCGTAATTAGTTGAACTCAGTTCAAATTCATATTAATTTAATTCGTTTATCCGCGCAATTCGCTGTACTCAGTTCAAGATGAGAGGTGGAACCTAGGGAAAGTCGCACCGGCGTCGCGTGACTCACACAAACTGGACGCTGGCGCGTTCCGAATGGGTGGAAACAAAGGCGCGTGGGAACCATTAATACTTTCTGTGTCTCCACATTGATTCCATCAGAAACGTTGCCTAACGACCAAGTTGAGCGGCGCCGTCTGTTCGCGGCCGCGAGGGCACCAACTTAGGCCATTTGTACTTCCAGACTTGGCTTGCAAAATACCATTGAAAAGTGTTTCTAAACTCACCTTGTGGTGAAAACGAACTAAGCTATAACGTTGGGTAATCAGTTTTTCCCGCTCTTTTTCTTGTTTTTCATCGTAATAGCGGTGGCAATAACCGTTGCATTCCAAAACCAACATTAATTTGCCAACAAAGAAATCAACCTTGTATGGGCCAATGGGATAGTTAAAATGCAAATCAAAGCCTTCAAAAACTTTGGACAGCACTTCTCGCCATTGCACTTCGGCTGACGTTTCTGGTTTGGCAAAACTGCCAATTTCACCAAATACCTTCTTTTTGAGTTCTATTCCAATAATCGTATCCATTCCCAAAGCAATTTTGGTGACATCATCAAGGTGATAGCCATTCATACGTGACGCTTTGCCACCAAAAGAACGAATAGTTGCAGAGTCCAGTTGAATGGGTTGGATATCGTTTTTGTGTTTTCTAAGAAAACTGTTAAGGGTGCTTTCTGGCACATCAAGGAATTGGGTAATATCCTTTTTGATGGCGATGTCATTGGGGGCGGAACAAGTAAACCCAAACTCTTTGATGAGTTTGACGGCATCTATGTAATTCTTTTGTGCGGTTTGTTGGATATTGGGGGAGAGTCCGCATGCTTCTTTTATTGCAACATCTAGGGCAGTTTTGGCTAGAGAACAAAATAAAAGTACACACCTTCGTCCAATATGCATCTGATTCTTCTGGAGTGCATTCTGTCCCACTGCCATTACATAAGCCCGAAGTATTGCCTCTATACTGTTGCTATCATAAACAACAATTTTTCTACCCTTATAATGACTATTCTTTGCAGTCACTTTTATCAAAGTAGTTGTCATGCTAAAACCTTTGTCAATAAACGGTTTCAGCGATTTTGGGACACCAGTAGTTGCCATGTTCTGCAAAGCAGTGTTTGCCATTCCTAACAAATTAGCAGTTCCACGCTCGCTCATAACGGCGGTATCATCATCCAGCACATAGCCATCACCAACAATGCCGGGTATCAATTCGACTTGTCCATAATAGACGGCTTTTCGTTCGGTCATATATATACCTCGTCTGTAGATAGAATTGGGTAAACTCTTTTCTAGGAAAAAGATTTAGGGCAGTGTTTTGGTACTCAAAAAAAGCGCAACTTATGAATTACATTGTACACTATAACAGAGCGACTGCTCTTTTTCCTACGTGAATTTTATTTTTACGAAGACTCTCATTCAGGAAAGTGGACGCATAAGTCCGAATCAGAATTTCTATCGTTACACTGGAATAAACAACTATCTCTACCATAGACTACTTTTAGCAATGACTTCTACAAAGTTTCCCCTCATGGTAAAACGATTGTCAGTAAAGGGTTTAAGCGTTTTTGGAGGCCAGTTTCCCCTCATGGCATTCAAGGTTTTCTGGTCCATTCCTAACAGTTTATGAGGACTATTTTTAGCGACTACTTTGACTGAGTTAACTACCACGCTCAAACCTTTATCAATAAAAGGTTCTAGCGTTTTTTGAGGCCAGTTAGCTACCACGCTTTTCAAAGAGACATGTTCTATACCTATAGATTTTCATAAAATTAATTTATTTGGCAGCCAACTTGTCTGAAAGCGAAAGTCCCCTAAAGGGGACTAAACTAAATAATTATCTGAAAATCTATCTCATAAAAAACGATTTTTCGGCCTTGATAAGGACTGTTTTTAGCAACGACTTCTACCAAGTTTGTCTCCATGCTCCAACCCTTGTCAATAAACGGTTTAAGCGTTTTTGGAGGCCAGTTTGTCTCCATGCTCTGTAAAGATTTATGATGCTTGCCTAACCTCGAATGAGATTTTCAATAATCTTGCTATCATAAACGACTATTTTTCGGCCTTGATAAGGACTGTTTTTAGCAACGACTTCTACCAAGTTAACCGCCATGCTCAAACCCTTATCAATAAACGGTTTAAGTACTTTTTGAGGCCAGTTAACCGCCATGCTCTGTCAAGATTTATGAGGCATAACCTCGAATGAGATTTTCAATATGCTATAGACGTTCAGAATAATTTCAAAAAAGCCAATAGTGAATAAATGGACGTCCAAGATAAATCTTGGATTCCGGACAATTAGACGTCCAAGATAAATATTGGACTCCGGAGGAATTAGATGTCCAAGATAAATCTTGGACTCCGGACGACTTCTACCAAGTTAACCGCCATGCTCAAACCCTTATCAATAAACGGTTTAAGTCGTTTTTGAGGCCAGTTAACCGCCAGGCTCTGTCAAGAGTTTTTAGGCATAAGCTTGAATGAGATTTTTTGATTGTAACTGTTGAAATGTATAACGGCTTGAATTTTATTGGTTATATCAATACCAGACTTTTCAACCCCTTCGGGGTTGGCGCGTCGGGGGCACATTTTCCACAGGTTGCACCTGTGGCTATTTACATTCAACCCCTATCGGGGTTGACGCTATTTTACCCCTTCGGGGTAAATAAAGTGAGCGGGAGAATACAAATGTGCTTCATGGTTACTTATAATAAGAATTTTTCTGGGCCTTTCTAATGGCAATTAATTCTTGGTAGTCTTCCGTAAAAACACCCTTGGGCCAATAATCGACTTCTCCTTCGTTATCAATAGAAATGGGTTTGAGTGTCGTGCATGCATCCTCGTCATTATTAACCCAATAAATGATGACATTTTGACAATCAAGTTGACTTTCTGCTATCAATCTTCTTATTCTGAGAATGAAATTTTCAGAATGTGTCTCAATGATAAAGCGGCCATTTTCATGTTTGGCAGTATTCACTATTAATTCCGCTAAGTTGCCATGCGCGGCCGGGTGGAGGTGCAATTCGGGTTGCTCTATGATGTCGATGCCATTGGTATTTTTAGAGCCTAAAAATCCTCTCACCACCAAGGGCAACACCTGATTGATTCCCAGCCCGACATCCATTAAGTTGATTTTGACATTGGAATCTGTTGGGCTTATTAAGACAATGGCAAACCCTTCCTGATGTGTTGAAATCTCTAATTTCCACCCACCTAAATTCTCTGCAAACCCGTTTCCAACGACAAGGGCCTTTTTAGCATCAACCAAACTCTTCATGCATAAAATATGAGGCGCAGCCTCACCTTGATGCCCAATGTTGGTCAATTGGCTGCTTTTATGGACGTAGGTTCTTTTCGGTGGTGCTCGAAAAGGCCCAAGATAGTTTATAGATTCAGTGGCCGTCCAAATCTCATAGATAAGAGATTTTAATTGGGCATCGTTGATAAGACTTTCATCTGTAGGCCTCATAATACGAACCGGTAATATTCCTTTAAACTGTACAATCACTTCTCCGTCAATGGCCCCATTAGCATGATAAGTTTGAAACGGATTGGAGGGTTCGGCCATATTCCAATTCAACTCCAGTAAAAAACCCTCATTAGATTTGATTAAAAAATGGGCGATGATTTGAAGTGGAGAATCGGCCACATTTTGAATGACAACTTCTAAATCGAGTGTTTTTTGAGCGTCTTCAAATACCAGTTGAAAACGAAGGTTTCCATGAGCGAATCGGTTAGGGATTAAATCCCTAAATGAGCCACCAAAATCCAAATCTTCAAATTGAACCTCAACAGGATCAGTCGCCAATGGGGATAGCGCTCTTGCTAATAATACCGGTAATCTTGAGATGACACTTTTTCCAGCACTATTTTTGCCAATGATGACCGTAATCGGTTTGATATTGAACGCCTGTGGGGATTGAAAAGCTTTATAGTTTTCAAATGTGATATGAGTCAGTTTCATGTTGTAATCTTATACTCAATTCGATGTACTTGGAGTCCAAAGCTTTAGCTTTGGCAGGGCATCCAAAAACTTTATCCCGAAGGGGTAAAATCGCGCCAACCCCGATAGGGGTTGAATGTGAAACGCAGTAACTCGCTACGCGAGATAATAGCCACAGGTGGAACCTGTGGCGTTCATTATCATTGCCCAAACACGGTTTTTCTTTACCCTTACCATCCTTATACATTCTACCAAGTTATTTTTCGTTATTATTGACCTCTTTCTTTACATTTTCAGTGGATTGAAGTCGTTTTCCTGTTAATTTTTGTTTGATAAGTTTTGTAAAGATTATCCCATTGAACGATCCCAGTGCCCTTATTCGGGGGTGGCGAAATGTTAAAGTTGTTTTCTCACCCATTTGCGAAAGTTTTTGGTCATTTTGAGTTCGCCATGCTGTTTGCTTTGTTGTAAAAAACGGGGGATTTCAGTGACGTTGATTGGTGCAAATGCCAGACTGTGTTGACAATGGGCATAGTTGCCTTCAACTAATTGATAAATGTAAAGATCATCACCATTATAACGCCAAAATTCCGGCACACCCATCGTGGCATACAGTTGTAATTTAGGCAAAGCCGATTGGGTATGTTCGATTTCTACTACTAATTCCAAGTCCAATTCTTCTAATAAGACGACAATTAATCCTTCGAGCATACGATTGGCATTTTCATGAGTTGAAGCGGGTGCCATGATTTCTAAGCTTCCTTGGTAATAGGTTAGTCTTGAGGAACGATGTTCACCTAATTCGTCTAGGAGATTTGAAAACGTTTGCCAACTGACGTTGGAGAGTAAAACACGCTGTTCTCCAACGCATCTATTGATGGGTGTATGAGTTGTCATTGTTTATTTATAGACTGAAAATACTAACTACAAGGATTGTATAACTAACTACAAGGATTGTATATAAAAAAGGATTGCATCGAGAAGGTTTGTATAACTAACTACAAGGATTGTTTATATAGAAGTTCAGAAAAATAATTTCAAAAAAGCCAATAGTGAATAGCCCCAACCCCGTAGGGTTTGAATGTGAATAGCTTAAGGAAAACCTCTCATCCTTATACATAAGTTTTTAACTAATTTATTTTTATTGTTTTTAACGATTAGGCTCCACGTTGGTGATCCATTATAAATATCCGTTTATTTAGCATGACGAACTAATGAGTTGAAAGCGGGTGAGCTAATTTCAGAGAGGATTGTGGAAATGCTGTGAAATTATTTATCTGAAAAACTAAAGAAGGACTCGCACATCAGGATGAAACGACTCATCAGATCACATTTATTGTGCAAAATAAATAAACGGAACTGACCTGTTTTTAAAACAGGTCAGGTTTTATTAGACAAAGGCTTAGAAATGATTTGACTCATTCTGTCATTGCACAACTACCGGTTGTACAATGATTCAGGTTATAAACAACTGATTTCATCAAGTTCCACTAAATATTTTTCGGCTTCAACAATAAGCTGTAGGTTGCCTTGTTAACTTAATGGCATTGCGCCTTCGCTATGGAACGAGAAAACGAACACCAGGGGGAAGAGTGCAAAAGCTATAAATTCTCCCATTCATCTTTACGAATTCGTGCTTGTCTAAGTATCCTAGTAAGCAATTCTTTGCCAATATCACCCTGATGGGGATTCGGGATTGGTAAACTGATGTCGCCTTTTGTCATAAATTGATGTTTACTACCAGGAAAAGGCCCATCAAATCCCCTTTTTTTAAAATAGTAGATGAGTTCTTTACGACTAATTGGGCCAAAAAAAGGCATCAGGCAGCCTCCTTTAGATTTAAATCAATCCCATCAATCACGGGCAATAGAAAATTGTTTTTCAGCCGAAATAAAATCCATTCTTCAAGTATTTCTTCCAATTGTTCCCGACAGACTTCTAGCGTTTCAGCGTTAGCATATACCCCTTGACATTCAGGAATTTCCGCATAAAAGGTTCCATCATCGGGCAAGATTTCGTATTTGGCATGATGTAGTGCCGCTTTCATGTAATTAATCAGCATATCGTTACCTCATTGTCTGTCGATCTGAATGGCATTGAGATAAAACCTAGGGATGGCAACCCTTATGTGTTAAGCTAAAAAAAAATAACTTAAAATCAATACGTTATAATTACCACTCGTCATAAAGGGAATGATTTTATCTTATCTCGAATAATTCATCCCGATAGGATGGAAATGAATTATCTTTTGTGAGTTTTGGAACTATTTTATTTTAGAGACATTTTTATTAGTTTAGCACGTATGGGTCTCAACCCCCAACGGGCTTTTTGTCAATATAGATATTCAGATAATTATTTTCAAGTGCGGGATCGATCTTCTAAAACCAATCTCACACTTTTCGCTGTGGCGCTCTTCGTAGAGACGCGATGCTAGGTAAAGCCTTTCGAGTGTGCCTTACCAATACACGAGCCGATTAGATTGCGATCTGAGAAAAGGGGATAGTCGATGCCCCGGTACCTTGAAAGGATCATCCCAAGTGTGTATTAATTTTAATTTTAATATTATTCAAGACAATGTGCCGTTTAAATCGGGCACTGTTTTTTTTGCGGTTTTTTTACTAGCCCCAAAGGGCGTATTATTAAAGCTAGGGGCAACGCCCCTGGAAGTTTTTCTTGAGTATATTCAAGCTCTTCTGGATTGGGGGAGTGGACACGGTATTCCGTATGTTAGTTCTAGTAAAGTCTGCGTATGTCCCTGTCCATGCCGTTTTGGTAAAAAATATCGACATTTCACCTATGATTCACCCTTCTCGAAAATTGATACAGTTTTATATCAACAATCACGAGTCTAAGATGGTATGGTGTCGTTACATCAAGGTGTATATCGATTATAATAAGGATAACAAAAATCAGGAGATAGGACGATGTAGAGTGACCATTAACAATGTCATTTTAGGCCAGAACACTTTAAAACGTAAGGTAGAAGCGGGGAAATAGATTATAAAAAACTTAGAAGTGCAATACGACACTCCCCGTATTCATTCTATCTATGGTGAGCCTGAGTATGACTGTTGTTATTAAAATATTACGTTACTGAGTTCCTATTTTCTGTCTGCCTGAGCAAGTTTGTAACCGGTGCCGTCAGTTTTTTTTAACCTTTTGCCTGATAAAACCTTTCGGACAAAGTTGCAAACCCCGTTAGGCACACTCTATTCGTTTTTTTCTGAGATCAAAGCACTCATTCGTTGTACTTATCCGTCGTACTCGTCCGTCGTACTCATCTAAAAGTGATCTCGAAAAACCCGAAGTATTTCCGTTCGCGGCTGGCGCATAAGCACACTTAACTCGCCAGCTTCTTTGACTTTGCCCAGATCGAGGACAACGGCTGAACGGCACAGTGCCGTCACTTCTGTCGGATCGTGGCTCACTAGCACAATAGTCAATTGCCGCTGTTCGGCAAGTAGCGATATCTCATTCAACAGCATCGTCTTTGTGACCAAGTCAAGCCCAGAAAACGGCTCATCAAGGAATAAAAAGGTGGGCTGCGTTGCCAGTGAGCGTGCCAGCGCAACGCGCTGTTGTTGGCCGCCGGACAGTTCGCCCGGCTGACGTTTCGCGAGCGGCTCTATTCCGCATAAAGCCAAGGCTTCGCCAGCGCGTACTTGCGCTTCTCGTCGCGTCAGCCCGGTGCCAGATTGTCCAAGCAGAACGTTGTCGAGTACCGAAAGGTTAGGCCACAAGGCTAAATCTTGAAAAACCATCGCCACACCTCGGCGATGAGGTGGAACAAGGACTCGGTTGGCTTGAGAAATAACCGCCCCGTTTAACAGCACTTCTCCCCCTGACGGTGCATCAAGGCCACTCAATATCCGTAGCACGGTTGATTTGCCGCATCCAGAAGTACCAAGAATCGCGGTGTGTTGCCCTACGGGAACGGTGAGCGAGACTTCTGAAAGGACAACGTGTTCGTGATAGTTTTTGGAGACGGCGCGTAGTTCAAAGCCTTGATTCATAAGCGATTTCCTCCGGCCCAGACGAGGGCGACGAGTCCTGCTGACACGATCACATAGAGTAGGCACAGGGCCGCGACGAGTGATTCTGGGGCATTGGCCATCACTGTGAATATAGCCAGTGGGAAGGAGCCGGCGCCTGGCGGATGTAAAAGTAATACTGTGCCAATGTCGGCGGTGGCGAGAAGGGCTATCAGGAGCATGGCTACCGCGCCAGTTGGGAGTACCAACGGTAGTGCGACTCGGCGAAGATACGTTATCAGCGGCACACCATGAATTCCAGCCGCCAGTGCCCACGACGTAGAGGCGGAATTCCAGGCTCGCATACTGAGTATTGCCGCAACTGGAAAAAAGCGGAGGCCCAACGCGAGGCAAACTGTCAGACGGCTCCTGAAAAGAGGATCAGCCCAAGCGGGCGCATCGGTGCCAAGGTAGATAAGTCCCAGCGATGTCAGTGCTGGAGGCAGGGAAAATAAGGCAAAGGCCGCGCCAAGGGTGACGGTTTTAAGACGAACCTGTCTACCAACAAAGAAGGTCAACAGGAAACCCAGCAACACCGCAATTGCTCCGGCCCCGGTTGCATATAGCACGGTGTCGCCGGCGGTACGACCCAATTCTGAGAGTGCTCGGCGAAACATCTCACCGTCCACTCGCACTGGCAATGTCAACCCCAACATGGGTGTGATTACGCCCACCAGCACAAAGGCTGTCAAAACCACGATTGTCGCAGTCGCCATCGTCTTATGCCGCACGCGCCGCAGACGGCGTGTTTGCCGTGCCAGCATGCCGCTGGCTATCCGTGAACCGGCGAAATACGCCAGCGGCGCGGCGAATATCAGTACCAGCGCGGTTAACGCGACACACTGCTGGGCGGCGAGGCTAAAATCGTAAAGTGCCGAAAAGCTTATCAGAATTTCAGAGGCGGCCGTCCGCAATCCAAGGATTTGGCCGGGGCCGGGGTCGGAAAGCGTCAAGACACCACCAAGCAACGCGGCCAACAGGGCCGGTATCGCCGCGTGTCTGGCGGCGTACCAAAAAACGCGCCGTTCTCCGCCGGCAAGACGTGCGCTGTCTACCTGAGAAGCAGACAAGCCCATAGTGGCCGCATACGAGGTCAGCAGGACGAGTGGAATTGTCGTCATGGAAAAGACGAAGGCGCATCCAGTGATACCCGATACGAAGTCTGTTGCTGTGGGCGCCAACCGAGCAACGAGTGCAGACCAACCAATGGCCCAGAGAACGGATGGGACTAGAAGAGGCAGCGTTGCCAGCGCGAGGAGTATTTTGCGTCCCGGAAACTCATAAAAAGTAACCAGCACACCGACCGGTAACCCAAATAATAGTGACACAGCGGCGACAGTCAGCGCGACGAGTACGCTATTGCCTAAGACACTCCCGAAGGTGCCGCTAAAGGGCCAAGTCATCGCGTCGGTGGTTGTAATGGTATGCCACAGGAGAGGAAGTGCCGGCAGTGTCACTACCAGTAGTACCAGCACAACGCCGACAATTCGCCAATTGCCGGGTTGCTCCAGTGAAGCGCAGGAAATTGTTGTATTCATTTTTTAAAAAAATCCGATGTCTTAAAGACATCGGATTTTTAGCGAAGAACTCCAGAAATTAGGTATGCGAATTAAGGGTTGAATTGAATATTATGAAATCAATGACTTATAAAAACGTATTGATTGAAAGTGATTTTATAAGTTTTTTTTAGGCGAAATTTTCCAAAAAACTTTAGCCTAAAATGTTCATTCTTCATTTTTCATTTTTCATTCTCAATTTTCCTCAACCCACGCTTTCAGATATCCTTTCGAGAGTGTTTCGAGGAGGCCTGACAGTTTTTCGTAATCAACCAACATGGCCCTCAATTGCTCGACAGATATCACATTGTCAGGCGTAGGTACACCGGGCCGGAGTGGCATTTGGGCAGCTTCACTTTCCGCAAGTGCCTTCTCGGTTTCGGCCAAAAGCAGGTAATCAATGAAACGACGACCGGCCTCGGGATTGGGCCCGTCTTTGATGAGTACCGCACAATTTGGGATGATCAGAGTGCCCATTCCGTCGGCATCAGGAAAAACAACCCCAATGGGTTTTCCTTCCAGCCGGGCGACGTTGGCATCATCGGTGTCGGTGATCCCGACGGCAAATTCGCCGGCCGCAACTCGGCGCCGCACTTCCCCGTTGGAGGAGAGGATTTTGCCACCATTAGCCACGAACCCTTCAAAGAATGCCTTAGCTTTCGCTTCGCCAAGGCCCCCGAAGAGTGCCGCTGCATGCATGGAGGTGGTGCCGAAAAGCGGATTAGCGATACAGGCCTTACCCTTGAAACGTTCATCAAGTAAGTCCATGATTGAATTGGGTTTATTGTCATCAGGCACGAGGTTACGATTATAAATCAGCACACGGGCGCGGGCGGAGAAACCGATCCAGTGTCCGTCTGGATCGGAAAATCGCTTCGGTAGTCCCTCGGCTTGTGGTGAACGATAGATCGTTGACACGCCTTTGGCCTTGAGAATGGCCGCACGAACGGGATCGCCGCTCCAGAAAACATCGGCCAGTGGTCTATTTTTCTCCGCGATCAGCCGGTTCAGTAGGCCGGTACTTTTGGTTTCCTCGGTGTCAGGCACAAGGCGCACTTTGATGTTTGTTTGCTGTTCAAATCGCTCGGCAATGGGGCGGGCAAACACGTCATCCACCGAGGTGTAAACCACAACTTCTGCCGAAGGCATATGGGGTGTTGTCATCCACCAGATAGCGCTTCCAATAATCACTGCAAGGCTGGCTATTATCCAGTACACATTTTTCATCATATTGATCTCCAGATGGCTTCATTTAACAGGTACATGTTCACATGGAAGCGGTGATTGGGCAAGGATGCACACCAAATTGGCCGACTCATGCAAGTTGTGTATCGCGTGGGGAACGTCTTTCGGTACCCAAACCAGATCTCCGCTGTTCACCGGGTAAGTTTCTTCGCCAACCACACACTCGCCGGTGCCTTCGACAAAGTAAAGGATTTCATCGGAGTTTGGATGGCGGTGAAGTGGGTTTTCTTGCCCCGGCGCTATGCAGTAAACATTAAAGTGCATGTCCGACGTTTCAAAGAGGCGTTTGCGTACAAAAAAATTTTCCCTAAATTCTTCGGCCTCCTTTAGGTTAAAATGCCGTTTCGTGTCACTGCCGAATGGTTTCATGGTTATTTCTCCTTTTTGTAGCGGTAAAAATCCGTAAAATCCAGAAAGAAGTTGTACTGGTTATCAGTTATCAGGGGTAATAATTCTACTGCTACTTGATATGTGAGCAAATGTGATCGCTCACGGTTCAATTCACGATTCATCCAAGCTGGTTGCTTTTGGAAGTACTTCCAAAAACGTCCCCGTGCGTTAATTCCCGGTTAGCCCCAGGCGTATGCCTTCACGTTCAATGTTGATTGCCGCATTAGGCGTATGCCTTCACGTTCAATGTTGATTGCCGCATTTAAATCACGGTCTATTTTCATTCCACAAGCTTCGCAATGGTAAAAACGTTCAGACAACTTCAATTTGTCTTTCTTTGATCCACAGTTAGAACACGTTTTAGAAGAAGGAAACCATTTTGAAACAGTCGAAATCCAATTTCCAAAGAGAATGGCCTTATACTCAATTTGCCGTTTGAATTCATAAAAACCCATGATCTCACTTATTGCCTTCGCAAGTTTGTGATTCTTCAACATTCCTTTTCCAGGGAAATCCTCAAGGCAAATTACCTTAAAGTCTTGGCAAAGATGATGAGTCAGTTTATGTAAGCTATCTTGACGAATACAACGAATACGGTAATGAAGCTTTGATATTTTCAGCTTCTGTCTGTCGTTGCGTTTTGACCCCTTAGTTAATGAAGCTTGCTTCCTAAGTAATCTGGCTAAACGGCTGCTCAGTTTTTTTAATGGCTTCCTACCTTCTATCGTTTCTCCGTTAGAAAGGGTCGCTAAACTTTTCACGCCTAAATCAACACCAACAACATCAGTTTGGTTCTCACTGACGAAAACGGGTGATTTTTCTAACTGGACGCTAATGCTTACAAACCATTTGTTAGCCGTGCGAGAAACGGTTGCTGACAAAATTTTTCCAGAAAAACGGAGTGATTCTGTTAATTTCACCCAACCCAGCTTTGGAAGCCTAATTCGGTTCTCAGCCACCTTGATTTGGTCATTTGACAAGTAGAAGGAATCACGTACACCTTTCTTTTTAAACTTTGGGTATTTGCATTGCCTATTAAAAAAACGTTTAAATGCCGAGCCTTGCCGGAGTAAATGCTTGCTCAGCGGCACACTTAGTGACATTAAACACCCAAGGAAAATCAAGATGTTTTCTGGCATTAAAAGCTTTATTAATTTCTAATGCCGTTGGCTTTAAACCAGCATCAAACTGTTTTTTCCATTCTTCTAAACCCCAATTAAATGCAAAACGAGCTGTTCCACAAGCTTGGCGGAAGTACTACTGCCGATGGCTTATAAGTTGGATTTAACATCTGAATTTTATGACTTAAAACGATCATCTTAAAAGTATCCTCATGCTGGACACATTCGCTCACATTATCTCACATTATTGGTTACTAATTATCAACTCTCTCCAAGCAGATTTATTTGAACCCCTATATAAATCCAAAGCCAAACAAAAACCGTGACGGTGGGTTTCGTGTTCGCGAACGGTGGGTTACACTTCTATTTTAGGCTGGTTGGCATGAGCATAAACATGAGCATTAGAGCAACAAGCATTGGTAAAACAACTGTTGCAATCAATATCCCCCAGAAAGGTAGGCGAGCCTTCCGAGATTCGATAATACATGCTCCGATGACAGTTGCAACCGGCACGCCGTATGTCACGAGAGAGCTAAAATGCCCAGTGTATTTGGATAGGAGCCAAGCGAAACTAAAAAATAAGATAACGCCAAGTATTGCGTTTAACAGGGCAAATCCAAGTATCTTTGTCCATTTCATAACTATTACCTTTACCTCATGCTTGAATTATAACCAAAGCTACAGGAGTGGCACTTGTCCAAGATAAATCTTGGACTCCTGAGCAGAGGTTGGGAACGAGAAAACCGTGACGGTGTTCGCGATAGCGAAACGGTGGGCTACACTTCTATCCGGCGTTAGGTTGCCAATAGGCTAATCAAAAGGGCCAACGTTAGACCAAAAAGTGTTGGGAAGGCGATGACTGTTGCAATCAATATCCCCCAGAAAGGTAGGCGAGCCTTCCAATATTCGATAATACACGCTCCAATGAGGGTTGCAGCCAGCACGCCGTATGTCACGAGAGAGTAAAAATCAATACTACCCAACTGCAACTGCTGTCCGGTGTATTTGGGTAGGAGCCAAGCTAAACTAAAAAATAAGATAATTCCAAGTATCGCGTTCAACAGAGCAAATCCAAGTATCTTTATCCATTTCATAACTATTACCTTTACCTCATGCTAAAATTATAACCAAAGCTGTAGGAGTCCAAGTCCAAGATAAATCTTGGACTCCTAGAAACACTTCTATCCTATACTCCTATGCTTGCGGCAATGAACAGAAACAAAAGGGCCAACATTAGGCCAGCAAGTATTAAGAAAACGACCGTTGCAATCAAGATCCTCCAGAAAGGTAGGCGAGCCTTCCATGATTCGAGAAGACTTATTCCAATGACGGTTGCAACGGACACGCCGTATGCCACGATAGAACTCAAATTCACCCTATCCAAATACTGTCCGGTATATTTGTGAAGCAGCCAAGCTAGGGTATAAAGTAAGATAACTCCAAGTATCGTGTTCAATAGAGCAAAACCAAGTATTTTCACCCATTTCATAATTATTACCTCATGCTAGATATTAAGTACAACTAATTACGGGGATAAACGAATTAATATCAGAGCAATTGGTCACTTATCCCAGTAATTCCCAAACCAAAACGGTGGGTTTCGCTATAGTTTTCCCCAGGTTGCACCTTGGGGCTATTCATATTCAACCCCTTCGGGGTTGGCGTGGGGGGGCCAATTTTTCCCCAGGTTTCACCTGGGGCTATTCACATTCAACCCTTTCAGGGTTAAGTTAAGGGTTTTCCCCTTGGGATTGCCCCTACAAACCGTCATGTAATGTAGGGGCAATCCTTTATGGTTGCCCTCACCCAAAAGCGGTACGATATGGCATTGAGGTTCCATCTGGGGCTATTCTTATGCAACCCCTTCGGGGTTGGCGTGGGGGCAATTTTTCCCCAGGTTGCACCTCAATGCCATTAAGTTAAGGAACTATTTGATTTTGCTATCTTTTTATTAAATAGCGAGCAGTCGTGCCATGTTTTTATATAGGGGGTGGGGTTCTAAGTCA
>NBMI01000130.1 GCA_002085445.1 Candidatus Parabeggiatoa sp. nov. 2 | reverse complement strand
CCCCTACATTACATAACGGTTTGTAGGGGCAATCCCACGTGCAAAGCCCTTAACTTAATGGCATTGATGCCGACTCTGGAGTATCAACGGGCAAAGGCGTTATTGGAGTCTTTTGGTATTAACTAAAATGAGTACAGCGAATTACGCGGATAAACGAATTAATATTAGAGGCGATTGAGGGCCATCGTTTGATTTGAAAGCATCCAATCTATTTTATGGCCCTCAAACAAGATACTCCAAATAACCCTAAAAATGTTATTGAAATAACAGGGCCCGCGTATCACGTATCGCACAAACTCAAGTTGGCCGACGACGGCCATTAGTTAGTTTGGACGACTGCCGTTATGAGTCACTACCTATCTTACCAATCAAAAATCTCAGGAAGGGGTAGTTTAATCTCTAATAGTTCATCAATCACATCAATGTCATTGAGATCAAACATCCTAAATGTATCTGGCTGTGAATAAACGGCAATAGACTTAACCGTTGGTATCACTAACCAACAGGATTTCACTCCCAAAGCAAAATAGGCATCAAACTTAGCGACCAAACTTTCATTGCTTTAGGTGGGTGAAACAATTTCAATGGCCAATAATGGCATTTCTGACATTCTCAGACGTCTTTTTCCTTTAACTGTGTGAGGATATAGGCAGATATCGGGCTTAAGCTCATCTTTCGCTTTAATTCCAAATTGGGTCAGATCGATTTGGCGGGCTTCTAAACTTAACTCTACCATCACTCGGAAACGTTTATCAGAACCCAGTAGAGTTGTTATCTGTGCTTGTGTAATGCTATGGTTTAATGAGCCTATTTCCCATGCCTCCTCGTCCTCAATAAGTTCTTTTTCAATATCAAGCACTTCGCTCATGTATTGACTCCTTTTTCTTCTTGGATCAAGAAATTCCAAGAAATCCTATTTTTTTAATCGAATTTCTTGGTTCTACAATATTCTTGGTTTGTTCGTGGAAGCTCATTTTTTAGCTCACTAAGTACTGAAGCATAAATTTTCTGGTATTTATCGATACGCCAATATCGAAGGGGCAACCATAAAGGATTGCCCCTACATGACACGACGGTTCGTAGGGGCAAGCCCTAGATAACAAAATGGAAAACTGTTTCACATTCAACCCCTTCGGGGTTGAGGCCGAGTTAATAATTAATTAATTATTAATTATTAATTAGTTCACCAGTGGCTCTTAACATTCAACTTCTTCGGGGGTTGAAGCCTTATTGTTTTAACATTTCTTCCCAGTTATTACTCACCGGACATACAATTCATCTACATCTCTACCTACACATAGCTACGCTTGCTTGGCTGCGCTTGCTAAAAATGACGGGATAAAACGTTTCGGGCTGCAACCCCCATTCGGCAATTGATTCAGGAGTGTACGAAGCATAGAGATACTTGGATCCATTGCTTGTGCTTCTTGCTCAAATTTGACGAGTTCCTGTTGATTCGACTCATATTCTTCTATTGACCTTGAAATAATCGTAATTAAGTCATTTAGAGGGTCGTTTTCAGAATCTTCAGCTAAATCAAAAAGATATTCAACAAATTCTAAAGCTTCTTCATAATCCTCATTTGTATGGATATGTAAAATTGGCGATGCTTGTGAAGCAAATGCCCGAAAAGAATCTGTCAGTGCTTTTGATTGTATAGTTGACATCACTGTTCTCCTCCTCTATATTTTTTGCAAAGTTTGTCATACTCTGCATGAGTGACCATAAGCTTGACATATAACCTTTGGTGTACAAATTGAATGGCTGCCATTAATCTTAAATGATTGCCACAAATATCAATAATCCACCACTTATCCCGGTATTTAAAATTATCCAAAGACGGAAAAAACATTCTTAACTCCTCTGGGGTTTTAAAAATACCTCTTTTTAGCGTGTTATAGGTATCCAAAATTGCTTCTCGACAATTAGATAGTTATTTGCAGCATCATTAAATGGTCTTTTTGAGATAATATGCATAACATGCTCTCCAGTTATATTATTAATAGCATATCCACAAGAAATTTACCAGATAAAAAATCAAAAGCGTATAGAGGTAGAGAGTTAAATGGTTTTTTATTAGACATTATGATGCGTTTTTCAAGCAGATTGCTTTGGGTATATTCTTCGAGCTACTCTGAAATTGTTATTAGGAAACTGTTTATCGCATTGATTCTACTTGTGTGCCTAACTGATGATCATCTTCAATCAGACTTGGACTCTCAAACCTCAGGTACAGACGGGTTGAATAACTCTGCCAAGTCAGAAGGATAAAGGCTGAAATCTGATGAAAGTGGTATCAGTTCATGGTTAAATCTGTTATTTGGAAACCACTGTGTTTTAAAAAAGGCTTACGCCCGCAACGACTCGACAACCTTAATAATCTTTGGTAAAAAGCACGTCGGTTTCCTTTTTGACTCGTCGAATGCGCTTTATGTTGGCATTCGTTCTTAACGAAAACCTACCGTGTTGTTAGTTCATGTCGGGTAAAATGAAGTGCAACTCGTTCGTTCAACCCACCATAAATAAGCCAATTAGGAGGAATGGTGGGTTATAGCAAAGCTTCTACTCACCCTACGCTTGATTCGTACCCTTCGTTTAGTAGCAGTGCCACCTCCTACAGATACACAACACTCGATACCCCTTGCCCGACAGGAACTTTCACCCGGCAAGAAATGCCAAGCTTCGCTTGGCGCACCCATGCTACGCTTGCTTCGGCTTAATCATTACTCAACGCGCCTTTGTAAAAGTATTAATATTAGAGGCGATTGAGGGCCATACTTTGATTTGAAAGCATCCAACGTCGGCAAAAGTTTCGCTTCGCTGTACTTTTGCCGACGTAAGTATTTTATGGCCCTCAAATCAGGTTGAGTACAGCGAATTACGTGGATAAACGAATTGTTGAGTACAACTAATTACGCGGATAAACGAATTGTTGAGTACAGCGAATTGCGCGGATAAACGAATTGAAAGAGTTGAGTACAACTAATTACGCGGATAAACGGAGTACAACGAATTACGCGGATAAACGAATTTAAAAGACATTTAACTGAGTTGAGTACAGCGACACAAGCGCGGATAAACGAATGGGAGCCAAGAAATCAGATTTTTTGGAAAAATCGGATTTCTCAATGGATAATTAGGCGCGACTGAGGGCCATAGTTTGATTTGAAAGCATCCACGTCGGCAAAAGTTTCGCGGATCGAAACTTTTGCCGACGTAAGTATTTTATGGCCCTCAAATCATACCGTGCCAAATAACTACAAAACCGGGCGCATTCCCATTTTTCGGGTAACGTCCACAATGCAATAACAACAAGGATTGTATTTTATAAGGGATTTCTCTGCACATAAGAAGGAATTTATAAAAAAGAATTGTTGATGAGAACGCTTTGAAGTAGAGCGGAACCCATTCTACGAACATCAAAGTAGTTGTGTGTTTTGAGCCCACCCTACTACGCTGGCTCAAAACGCTTTATCTAATCCGGCATGCTTAAGAATACCATTAGCGGTATGTCGCGATTTAATCTTGGCATCTACCGGAAATGATCTGTCACTAATAGGGCTGTGCCATATATCGTGATCACCTTTTCCTCGGCGCTTAAACCAGCAACCATTTTCTTTAAGGATTTTTTTAACTTCTGGGGTGAAATCTGACATAATCTAAACCGGGCATGGTGCATATAAATAGAAGTCACGTTCTTCGTGAATCCTGACAGGAATTTCCTGCTTTACACAGTCTATTACACCATTTTCAAGAAGCAATTCCGGCACCATGACACGGAGCTTGCTTTCCAGTTCTGCTTGAGTTTCGGCTTCAGTAATCAGTCCAGGAATATCCTCGCTCTCAGCAACCCAGACTTCGGCATCATTATCCCAAATCGCTTTTATGTGATATGTCTTTCTGTGCATTGCTGTAACTCCTTAGTGTGTTTGCTATCATTAATATTAATGGTAGTACATTTTAACGTCTCCAATCGTATTAAACAAACTATTGAATATATCTACGTTTGCTGACTAATCTTTGGTTAAATGCACGTAAGTTTCCCTTACGATAGGATAGCCTTATGTTGGCGTTCGTTCATAACGAAAACTGAACAAGTGTGGTGAGTTCAGGTCGGGTAGAATGAAGTGCAAATCAAAGCTTGGTATGGTAGGTTTATTCAACCCACCATAAATCAACCAATCAGAAAAAAAAGGGTGGGTTATAGCAAAGCTTCTACCCACCCTACGCTCGCTACTCTCGCTATTGCTGATCGATACTCAATGGTGAGGTGGTTCGTCTTAAAAAAAATTGTACTCATTCTGTCCCGCTTTCAAACGTCTCGTGCTCAAAATATCCCTACAAAAAGTATAAATATTAGACGCGATTGAGGGCCATACTTTGATTTGAAAGCATCCAATCTATTTTATGGCCCTCAAATCAGATTGAACTGAGTTGAGTACAACAGTTGAGTACAGCGAATTGCGCGGATAAACGAATTTTCAAGACATTTTATGGCCCTTAAGCAAATCAGCGGTGCCAATGTTCATATTTTGGGTAGGATTTTGAATGATTGGGGGAGCAAAGCGGGGAAAGGGCGGCGGGCGTTGTATCCACCCTGTTGAGTACAAGGTGGATACTTGTTGTAGCAAGATTACTTGCATCTATTATAAAGTACACGAGCTAATGGTTCTCTATTAAAAGCACGTTGTGCTGCCCCATGTAATCTTATCTCAAAAATTGTTTAACTGAAAGGGTTTGAAGTTTACCATGTTTGATGCTGTCGATTGGGATGGGTTTGGGTTTTTTACGTGGCAGGTATTTTTCTGAACAACTATAGTTCTCTATCCGATAATCCCTAATCTTGCCATTAACCCATTCGATTTTGAACCCAGCACCCTGTTGCTTGAGCCAGCGCAAATCCAAAATATCGCGATACCTATGCTGGCGGACTACCAGAGACACTAGCTTATCTGCCATTATCTCGTCCAGTATTTACCTTTTGTAGGCTAAGGCACTGTCAAAAAATAACTTGTTAAATTTTTAGACAAAATAAGCAACTTAATTATTTACAGTGCCTAACACCGGCGGCAATGGAGCGTAGCGGATTTTCCGTCCGGTGGAACGTCTTGTTAGCGGTCAAAATCGATTACCAATATCAATCATTCAAAATGTTCCAAAAAGTCGATTTCCGGTGTCGTTTTTACCGCTTCCAACATAGTAGTTGTCAGACACTCGGCTTGTGTAAAACTCATGTAACGGATATTTATTTTGAACCTTTTCAATAAATCCTGACTGCATGACAAGGCAAGCTACTGTGATAGAACGGGCGGTCGACAAAGCCTCAATATATTGTTCAACTGAGGCACCTGAGTTTATGACCGAATCCACCAGAATAATATCACGTTCTATAACACTTTCTGCTTTTATCTCGGTTGCTTTATTACTTAAAATATGGGAAAAACCATTACCGAGAACTTCTTTGATGCCTAAGGATAGATACAGCCCGGCTCTCATCATGGTAACCAACGTGACATTTGAGTGATCAA
Source organism: Candidatus Parabeggiatoa sp. nov. 2 (assembly GCA_002085445.1). GTDB lineage: Bacteria > Pseudomonadota > Gammaproteobacteria > Beggiatoales > Beggiatoaceae > Parabeggiatoa. The sequence continues at coordinate 26,565 of NBMI01000130.1, read as the reverse complement.
AGGTATAACCGGTTCCCCGCTTATTTTGAGCATTCTGAATTTCAATCTCTTTCAAAGGCCATTTATTAAGAATGCGTTCCCCTAAAGAAACACCTACACGCTTGTGTATCTCAGAGAGTTCGTTTGTAGAGCACTCATATTCACGTGAACGCGTGTTAAGCACTTTAATATAGTTGTTTTCTTCTTCAAGAATTATAATCATTGTTCCTTCTCATCATGCCAACTGTAACAGTTCAAAACTTTTACCTGCATTTTTTAGTTTTTCCAACATCTGTTCTTTTGGTTTTTGAGCAAAGACCACAATAGCATTACTGCTATGAATCAGCATCCCTAAATCATTTGAACCGTTTCCAATGGCCACTACATGGCATCCATAAGAAACTAACTCCTTCACCAGATGTTCTTTAACATCGTTTGTTATAATCATCCCATATCGACCAAAGCTTGCACCTCCTATAATTGAGTATTCACTTACACCCTGAATAGCCTGTTTCCAAGCACAAGGAATTCCGCTTGATATAAACACAATATACACATTAAGTCGCTCTTTTAATTCACTCAATTTTGCGGTCATACGTGTATTCATATTAAGGCGTTTTAAGCCTTCATTGATAATCGAATCTAATTCTTCTCTGTTTGTTTGAATTAAGCATGAAACCTCATAGAATGCATTAAAACAATATTCGGGGTATGATTTGAATATTTTGGTAACGGCATCATTATTAATCGTTTTGTTGGCAATCAAGTTAAATGCGTCATCTCTGTTTAAAGTGCCATCACAATCACATAAAACAATATTTTTATGTTTTTCTCCTATCCTTTTAGCGTATATTGCAATTGCATGAAAATAAATTTTCTCAATAACCTGTCTTTCTATTTTATCAACAGCCTGATTTCCACTCAATCTTACTAAGGGGATTCCGGCTTTTTCACAGGCGAAGCTTAAGCCCTCTTCCTCTACTTCCATCCATTGTCTCAGTATATAAGGGGCGGTGTCTCGCCGGCGAAACTTATCTTTTTCTACTTGAATACAAAGTTGTTCAACAGTAGGCTGCAAAAGAAAAATCAAATCGTAGAATTGAGCATCGTTTTGAGTCCACACAACTTCTAAAGAAGCATTTTTTAAAAAGCAGTAATGTCCAGTTACCAGTAAATGCTTGCCTTCCCGTTCAAACTGCTCTTGCAAAGAATCTAACGAGAGTTGTCGATAATATTTTTGTTGGGATTCATCAAATTTTTTGAATGCAGTTAACCCACCAGGTGTCACTTGGGCAATGGCTTTTGAACCATCAATACTATTAATGACTTCTGCATAGTGAGAAAGCTGCTTACTCAAGCGGCTTTTTCCGGCACCACTTACTCCATAAATACCAATTCTTAAAGGCTGTATCAGCATTACAACACTCCCTTCATAGCACGTAAAAACTCTTTTCTGGGCTCGCAACTGTAATTTTCAGCGTGATATTCCAACAAGCAATCACGCACACAATACTGGCTCACATCACAAGTCTTGCAGTCTTCTCGTTCTGGCCAGTGTTTTTCCATTCGCTCGGGAAATACCTGAATGGGATCGTGGATATCGCCAAGCTTCCAATGTTCTTTACCAAACATACGCCCACAGGGGTAAACGTCACGTCCCATGTAAATCACAAAGTTACTGCCGGCACCACAACTGCCACCAAACAGGGTGCAAACTTTATCAGGTTTACTTTGAAAATTACGCGAATAGGCCTCTAAGTTACCAATTTCTACATGATTTAGCCCTTTGATTAAAAACAAATTTCTAACATCCGTTAAAAACGGGTAATACTCAGCATAACTCAAGGGTTTGACATGTTTAGGAGTATCAACTAGGCGATCAAAGATAACTTTGTTGAAGCCATGTTCTTTAACGAACTTGACATATTCTGATAAGTTCTCTAGCAATTCAAATGTTAAGGTAGTGTTGATCGCAATCTCAAATCCATGTTGACGCAAAATATCAATACCCGCCATAGTGCGATCAAATGTGCCAAGACCATTATGATCCAGTCGATGGGCATCATGTATCTCTTTAGAACCATCGACTGATACTGATGGATAAACTTTCAATAGAACCATATCGTTGGCAATTTCATCTGTAATCAACGTGGCATTGGTAACGGTGTAAAATTTTAAAGACTGCTGTTCTGGGAAATGAATCTTAAACCTTTCCAGTGCTTGTTTTATGTTCTTCCAGTGGATTAATGGTTCACCACTGCCGACAAAGTTTACTTTAATTTTTTTTGGAAAATCATATTGACGATGGTAATTCAATGCGTTTTTTAAAATGGAAAATATCTCTATCGGTTGTAGTGCTTTTTCTTTTTCAACGCGATTTTCAGGATGAAAGAAATAACAATAATTGCATCCTAAATTACAAATAGTATTGACTGAAATACAAATACGTTCAACTTGCTCCATGTCTTACTGCTCCAATAGACGAATAATGCTCTTGTGTGTGTTTTCTACCGCATAATCGTATGCAGATTTATCATGTTTGTCTCGAATGTGGCGATCAACCCTTCGCTTCAGCAAATATTCTACAATCTCAGTATGACCTTTAATTGCGGCTTTAATGAGTGGAGTAAAACCATTGCCATCGGCTTGGTTGGGGCTGATATTGAGACTTGGCGTTTCAAGTAAAAACTTTATGACATTCAATGCATTATCCCATGCCGCAATGAGCAATGCCGAATTGCCTTTGTTTTTGCCTTTTGCAGTAATGTGGTAATTGGTACCGGCTGCCATTAATTTTTTCATCATAGAGATATTGCGGCGCTGTGATGCATGCATAAACGCCGGCATGACTAACTTTGCATTGTCCAGCAAGTTAAAATCGGTACTGGGCTGTGAAATGATAAAATCTGCGGCCTCAACTCGTTTGTTGCAAATACAATCAATTAATGGAGTAAAGCCATTACTCAGATAAAAATTAAAGTTGATTTGTTTGTCAGTAGCGATCATTTCTTTGCACCGCTCAATCTGCCCTTTTAATAAGGTTTCGTACAAATTTTGTTTGGCTGGTGTTGTCTTAGTATTGGCTTCTGACAGAAGCTTAATAAAGTCATTAAGACTGATTGATTCAATGCCACGATTTTCGGCTTGCAAACGCATACCAGTATCATTACTTACTATCAATAATTTCTGCTTTGGATATCGACTGAGTGCATCGATAAGGATTTTTTCATCATTGGAACCACGATTATCATTAGAACTGATGATTGATAATTCGGCTCGTTCTATATTATTCAGTGCAAGTTGAGCAACCTCTTGATGCTCTCTTTTGCCTTTACGGTAATCCAATTCATCTAATATGGTTTTTGTCATCACAACACGGGATGAGTATTGTGTAACTAATGCTGGGTTTTTTAGCAACACATTTGTATCAAACACAATTTTTTTAGTAGAACTCATTCAATTTTTCCTTCTAGCAAGAGTCTTTATTTTCTTACCACGTAGACGTAGAGTTGTCTATAAGCAGCTAACGACACACACGACACCCTAAAAAGCGTCATATTTTACACTTGTCAGGTATCCAATCCAGTTTGACATAACCTATAAATGCTCGCCCATCGCCCAAATTGCCCAGTATTATTCACCGCTGGCACCCACAGATTTTTTATTGTTTCCATTTTAGTATCTTTATCGGGCAGTTTTTCCCTTGAGACTTCAATGATTAAGTTTAACAAATCATCATGCCCATCGTCAACTTTAGCAATGAAGTCAACGAGCGTAGATATGACGAGGCGATTATAGATAGTCTTTGATAACAAAAAATCAACCCCCTAAAAAAATAAAATGAGGGCGGGTAATGTATTTGGCGATCTCAACTTACCTTAGCACCATCAATCCATACACATTATATATTATATAATTAAATTGTGCGTTGGACGCGCCCGACGCTCGCTCATCATCGTGTTTGATGCTGTCGATTGGGATGGGTTTGGGTTCTGGTTTTTTACGTGGCATAATTTAACAGTTATTGGTGGGCAAGGTGTTGCCTTCCATCCTGGATGGTAACGTTATCAGTTACCCGTTATCAGTAGAAATGAGGCCTTATCAATTAGAGTCGACAAAAATTTTTCTTATCAGAGTGCATTATTTTGATAGATTTACAAAAAAATGTCAATAGAATATTTGGACATCACCATATCCATCAATAGGAATCGGGATCAACGCCCCGTTTTTTAAAGGCATAAACGATTTCAATCAACAAAATCCAGAAAGCACCAAGTAGGGTTCCCACCCAATACCAAGGAATCCCCCGAAATTCTGTCAGCCAATAATAGGATACCACCAAAGCAAAAATAAACCCTACAAATTCCATTATGATTTTTTAATACTTATCATAAATTTATTTTATAGTCTTAATCCGTTGCAGCTTTTTTGCATGTTGGCGGTTGAGAGTTACCCGAACTGCCCCCCTCACGGCTGTTCTGAACTGATACCGAGGGCTATCAGATACCCGCTTACCGCGCTAATGGAAAATGAGTTAAGCAATGGTAAGTTGCTAAAATTGTACTCTTTCTGTGTCGCTTTCAAACGTCTAGTGCCCAAAATATCCATACAAAAAGTACAACTAATTAGGCGCGACTGAGGGCCATACTTTGATTTGAAATTTTATGGCCCTCAAATCAGGTTGAGTACAGCGAATTGCGCGGATAAACGAATTAGTACAGCGAATTGCGCGGATAAACGAATTTTCAAGATATTTTATGGTCCTAAAATCAGACCGTGCCAAATAACTACAAAACCGGGCGCATTCCCATTTTTCGGGTAACGTCCACAATGCAATAACAACAAGGATTGTATTTTATAAGGGATTTCTCTGCACACCGCTGTGATGCCCGCTGGATGTGATTGATTGCTAAAGCTTTTTTGGCCTGTTCTTATATGATATTTCACGAAACATAACCTTTGCAGATGACGGACAAAGCGCTTTGAATTGTTTTGTTTCCATTATTGATATTGGAGTCTCTGCACGATCCTTAATTATAAAACCCAACTTGATAAAATATTCGATTGCGGACTCTGTTAATAAATAGAGCGTATTGATACCTAAACTAGACGCCTTTTCTTCTATTAACTTGTCTATTTTCTTAGCGATTCCTTTTCCTCTTTTCTCAGGAACAACCACAATTGAACGAACTAAACCAAATACACCACGGATTTCAAGGCCGCCAACACCAATAATTTTACCTTTTTCTTCGATAACGATGAAATTTTCTATATGTTCTTCACAATCTTCTGAAGGTAGATTACTGCTACTCAGTAATTCCTTAATTGCTCGTAAATCTGTGTATGTTGCTTCTCTATGGTTCATTCCGTCTATTGCCCTAACTTTCATCCGATAATTTCTACTTCAGTACTTACCTTTACTCAATTTCCAACTATTTTGTTTAAGTGAGTAGAAAATAAGGTAGGGTGGGCAAAGCCTTTTCTTGCCCACCATTTCGCAAGGTATGAATAATAAATTCTTAAATATTTTAACGTTTTGGTGGGCAACAAAAATACGTCGCCCGCCCTACCTGACTGTTCGCTAATTATTTCAGTCGGGTAGGCTGGGCTAAGTGAAAATGAAGCCCAACATTATATAACAGTATAAAACATATGATGTATGTAGGGCTTCCTATCGTCAGCCTAACCTACGAGCTAAAGTATCTGCACCCTTTGTTAAGTGCCTTTATCAAATGTAAACGAGCCAATTGTAATATTTTTTGCGCCTGATTTTTTGATGATATCAAGCAACTCTGTAAATGACTCTAATTCTGATGTTCCAAAGTCAATCGAGAAGCTATACCCTTGTTCACTGATTTCATAATTGAAGGAATGTATAACCGATGAAAATCCACTTTCATTTATAGGTTTTTCATCTTCAATGTCCATCCATTTTCCGTACCACCGAAGCAACTTCGGTTCATCTATCGTTTTTGTATCTGTATATATTTCAATACCGTTCCATACGATTGGATGCAATGATATGGTTTGGCCAAAATAATCGTACTTACTATTTTTTGACTTATATGCTTTATCAAGGTTAACTTCTACCATTTGAAGCTGATCATCTTGTTTATAGACAATATCAACGCGAGACAGAGAGTTTATGGCATCCTCTGGAACACCATTTATTCTAATGAGTAGCTCTCTCGAGACCTTCCCTACCTTATCCTCGTAATATAAAGCCGCTTTTTTGTAGAAGGATATGTATTCAACCCTTGCATTATCTATATTATCAATGATGTCCATGTTTTCTCACTTTGTATTGTGAATAATGAAAATCATAGGAACTTCTGTAATCTTCTTTAGCAAGCGTAGCGAGCGTAGGGTGGGTAGAACGAAGTGAAACCCACCACAACCCCAATTTATAATAAACAAAAGTCAATAGAAATCAAACAAAATGGTGGGTGCAGTGAAACTACCCACCCTACGTTTGCTTAACACTTAACACTTCACATCTAATACAAAATTATTATATGCCAGTTCTTGACCATTTACAATCACAGCAAGCCCATGAATTCCAGCATAATATTTTCGGGTTGATATGCTTTTAAATGAATGATGTTTTGTGATCAGTTTTTTCGGCCCAGAATAATCGGCCTCGGATATTTTAAACCGTTTTCTTGATAGTTTTCCATTGTTTTTCATGAAATCAACAGCGTACTCAATCCGTAACAAACCAAGTTTGCCTTGCTGTGTTTCTAAAATAAATGAAAATTCCATATTTTCGCCCATGTAAACAGATTCTTGAACCTTAAACGCTTCAATACTGATATGACTTGGTTTAACAAAGGCAAATAATGCTAAAATTTCAGGGTTGCCCTGTTTGAGCAGAAAACGGCAGGCGTGTTTGACAAGCCTATCCGTATCCGTGTTCAGGCCTAACCACTTTTTGGCGACATCAAGCAATAGTTGAGGATTATCTTTTGAAATATCATTGAGGTTATTTGCGACACTTCGCCTTACATATTCACTTTCATCATGCTTTAATTCCTCAAGAATTTTTAGAACCGGATCAGGATTTTCCTTAAATTCTGGCAGTGCCATTGCCCAAGGTAATCGGGGACGGCATCCTTCAGACGCAAGCCGACGTACATGAGGGTTACTTGATTCAGCCCATATTGCCATTTGAGCCATCATTCTGTTTGGGTATTTTTTGATAAACGGTCTCACTGCAAATTCAGAACTTGAATATTTGGTAAAATGTTCAAGTGCAGATATTGATTCCTCATACGCATCCAGGCCATAAAGCGCAACATAACCGGGAAAAAACATGTATTCAAACCCACTAAAGCGTGATGAGACTGATTTCAATATTTCAATGGCTTCTCGGTAATTACTTGGTAAAAATTGATGCAATGTGACCGAAATATATGTCATTCTTTCTTTAAGTGCTTTTTGATCCCAGTTTTCACTAAATATGCTTTCTCGGAATCTTTCAGAATCGAATTGGCCATAAACGGATTTTAACTCAAGAGATAATGAGGCGATTAGTTCTTCGCTATACAAGTTTTTTAATGGTTCTGGCATAGTTGGTATTTTTCCGGAAGCCTAACGTTTGATTTGAATTCGGGACGGTACACCGTCCACTGGATTGATGGATAAACGAATTAATAAGACATTTAACTGAGCTGAGTACAACGAATTGCGCGGATAAACGAATTGTTGAGTACAGCGAATTACGCGGATAAACGAATTAGTACAGCGAATTGCGCGGATAAACGAATTGTTGAGTACAGCGAATTGCGCGGATAAACGAATTGTTGAGTACAGCGAATTACGCGGATAAACGAATTAAAACCCTACAAAAAGTATTCATATTAGAGGCGATTGAGGGCCATACTTTGATTTGAAAGCATCCAATGTATTTTATGGCCCTCAAATCCGATTGAACTGAGTTGAATACAACGAATTGCGCGGATAAACGAATTGTTGAGTACAGCGAATTGCGCGGATAAACGAATTAATAAGACATTTAACTGAGTTGAGTACAGCGAAACGTGCGCACTTAATTGACACTTAATTGACAAAAAAACCAATCCGTTTAATCCCCAAATCCGTTGTACTACTATGGCCTTTTAAGTTGTTGAACTGAGTACAACGACACAAACGTGGATAAACGAATTTTGTCGGATTTTTTTGACAGTTTGAATGTGGTAAAAATTTTTCGAAACAAAAACTCTTAATTCGTTTATCCGCGTAATTCGTTGTACTACTCAGAGGGCTTTTTGCCACGCCAAAAAGTTTTAATTCGTTTATCCGCGTAATTCGTTGTACTACTCAGAAGAACAATCTTAATTCGTTTATCCGCGTAATTCGTTGTACTACTCAGAAGAACAATCTTAATTCGTTTATCCGCGTGCGTCATTCCTTGTACTCAGGGAATTTAACTTCTTTCGGGATTGACCTGATTTTTAATTAATCTTGTTGCTTTTTGAATTGCTTGAGGTACTCTTCAATCACATCTGGCTCTAAACCCGCCAATCTATCAACTGGTTTGATATGGGATAACAGCTCATCTTGTCCAAAACGAGCCAACACGTCATCCACCGTTAATCTCGCTAACCAAGCCTCTTCCAATTGTTTACCCAATTCGGTAACTTTTTCTGGCATCATTTCAATGGGTTTCGCAAGTAATAAGACGGTTTGCACATCGAACTTTCGTAACTGTCTACCTTCTTTGTAAAACCAGTCATAACACAGTGCCTGGGTAAATGCTTCTTCATTGAATGATTGCGTGTACTTAAGTTCTATCAAAATATGAGGGGCTTTACTGTCCCTAATGCCATCAGGCAAACGGGCGCGTTGAGCAGCAGTCCACTGAGGTGTCTTTCGCCTCAGTAACAAAATATCCGCATCTAGCGGAGGCTTCGTCACACTCACATCGGATTGGACATCGATATCAACAGGAGACAGAACGAGTTCTAGCAATCTCGCCAATAAACGATGCCATGAGTTGTCTGGCTTGTTTTCCGTCGAATCAGAAGCATTATTGTCATCAACCATAAAGCGCCTCCTGTGGCGTGGGTTTTTCTCTTCTTGAAAAGCCAACTTTTGGCAATATTTCTTGTGTCATTGTTTTAAATTCCTCTAAATGGTCAGTTTTTGAACAGGGATTGATAGGATTATACGACTATACTGAGTACAACGAATTACGCGGATAAACGAATTTTGAACGAATTTTTTTGACAGTTTTGTTAATGTGGCACATTTTTTTCTTAACGCATTTATTCGTTTATCCACGCTTGTGTGGTTGTACTCAGGAGATTTAACGGATTAAGGGATGAACAGGATTATACGACTACACTGAGTACAACTTAACGGATTAACGGATTGACAGGATTCATTTTTTTGTGTTTTAATCATCTCTATACCGAGTTAACAGAATAAAAAACCAAATCAAATAAATAAAAGCAAAAAAAGTCTCTTCTGAAAATTCTAAAATTCTGGAAATTCTGATTCAGACAATTAATTAATTAATGTTGTTGCTTTTTGAGTTGCTTGAGGTACTCTTCAATCACATATGGCTTTAAATCGGCTAACCGTTCAGGCAAGGTGAGTCCCGCCAATCTATCAACTGGCTTGAAATAAGGCAACACCTCTTTTGGCTCTAAACCCGCCAATCTATCAACTGGCTTGAAATGAGATATCACTTCTTCCGGCTTTAAATGGGATAACAGTTCATCTTGTCCAAAACGAGCGAACACATCATCCACCGTTAAGCCCGCTAACCAAATCTCTCCCAATTGTTTACCCAATTCGGTAACATATTCTGGTGTCATTTCAATGCTCATTTTTTCTTCTCCGGTTGCTGTACCAAACCAAAGTGCATTGATAAACTAATTAATAGACTTGTGCATTCATCCCCGTAACCCATTGAAAAAGACTTTGAAATAAAACTCAAGCAGAGGTTGGGAACTAGGCTATGTTGACATTTGCCAATTTATCAATGAGTTATAACTATAAGACGGTTATGAGAAATCAATGACGTATCTGAAATGTCAACACAACCTAGAAAACAGACAATTAATGTTGTTGCTTTTTGAGTTGCTTGAGGTACTCTTCAATCTCCTCTGGCTTTAAACCGGCTAACCGTTCAGGCAAGGTGAGTTCCGCCAATATGTCAACTGGCTTGAAATAAGGCAACACCTCTTTTGGCTCTAAACCCGCCAATCTATCAACCGGCTTGAAATGAGATAACACCTCTTCCGGCTTTAAATAAGGCAACATCTCTTCCGGCTTGAAATGAGGTAACACCTCTTCCGGCTTGAAATGGGATAACAGTTCATCTTGTCCAAAACGAGCGAACACGTCATCCACCGTTAAGCCCGCTAACCAAATCTCTCCCAATTGTTTACCCAATTCGGTAACATATTCTGGTGTCATTTCAATGCTCATTTTTTCTTCTCCTTTCGCATTCCCAAACCAAAGCGACATTAAACCATTGATAAACCATTCTAATTCATCGGCTATGGAAACCAAACCCAGTTGGTTCAGCTTGTCAAGGGCAATTCATCGGCTATGGAAACCAAACCCAGTTGGTTCAGCTTGTCAAGGGCTTGTTTTTTAACCGCTTGACGGCTGGCAAAACATTTTATCCAAAGATTATGAGGTTCGTTGGAAAGTTCATTCAATGATAATAATAAAACATTCCTGAAAATGGGAGTTTGACTCCGATAAACCCCCGAATATTCGTCGGTGAGTTGATAACCCAAAGAAGTTAAGGTCTTAGAATGTGGTTTTCTCGCACTTTGATTGCGTGTACTTGAACTCTATCAAAATATGAGAGGCTTTACTATCCCTAATGCCATCTGGCAAACGGGCGCGTTGCTCGGCAGTCCAGTTGAGTGTATTTCGCCTCACTAACAAAATATCCGCCTTTGGCGGTTCCGTCATCACTTCGGCATTGGGTTCCACCTCAATCTCAACCGGAGACAGAACGATTTCTAACAATCTCGCCAGTAAGCGATGCCATGGGTTGTTTTCCTTTTTTTCCGTCGAATCAGAAGCCTTATTCTCATCAACCATAAAGCGTCTCCTGTGGCGTGGGTTTTTCTCCTATTGAAAAGCCCACCTTTGGCAAGATTTCTTGTGTCATTGTTTTAAATTCCTCTAAATGGTCAGTTTTTGAATCGGGATTGATAGGATTATACGACGACACTGAGTACAACGAATTACGCGGATAAACGAATTTTGAACGACTTTTTTGACAGTTTGATTTGATATTTAAATATGGCATGTTTTTTGCTTAAAGTAATCTTTATTCGTTTCTCCGCGTCATTGGCGTTCCGTCACGGCGTTTCGTTGTACTACTCAGAAGAACAATCTTAATTCGTTTATCCGCGTAATTCGTTGTACTCAATAAGCGACGTAATCCGTTGTACTACTCAGAAGGCTTTTTGCCCCAGCCAAACAATCTTAATTCGTTTATCCGCGTAATTCGTTGTACTCAATAAGCGACGTAATTCGTTGTACTACTCAGAGGGCTTATTGCCCATCCCCATACACCACAAACGCGGCCCAGTGGTACGGGTTCGCATACTGCCGACGACTGGCCTTGCCTTGAATCATTTTCAGTTTGATTTCACGTAAGGCGTGGGCCATATTTTGGTGATGATTGGCTTTGAGATGAGTAAATAAGCCGACACTTAAATCTTTAGCCGAATATAAATCGACTGACCATAATGTGACGGCAACGCGGGAGGTGCCGGCATACATAAAGGCGCGGGTTAATCCCATAATGCCTTCACCGCGCACATTTTCGCTACAACTGTCGCCCGCGCAGCCGCTATTACCGGCGGATAAATTCACCAAGTCGGCGTTGAGTGTGAGCGCGAATACGTCGGCCATTGTTAAATAGCCCTCCGTCAATGGGTTAGATAAAATGAGGGCCGGTTGTTCTATCTGATTGACTCGATAGGGTATAACAGCAGGCACCGAAAACATGACATAGCGATAATCGTCCAATTGTTGTTGCTCATTAAGAGCAAACACGCTGCTGCGACTGGCTTTGGGGCCTAAATACAGGGCCTTGATGCGATTGAAACAGCCACCGTTGATCCATTTGAGATTGGATTTGGTACGGCGTTGGGCAACGGTTTCGGCCCCCTTTTCATCGTCTATCTCACAGGGCGGATATTCTGGATCAGCAAAAGCCAAGAATGGTTCCGGCGGTTGTGTTTTGCGCTCTGCATCGCGGAGGATTTTAAGCAGCGATGCCGAAGAAAGATAGCTTATTGCATAGTCTTCGATCAGGTAGTGAATCTCACGCCTCGCCTTGTAGGCGCTCACCAGCGCGCCAAACGGTAATCCATATAAAGGCCCCGTGGGGACAATATAGAGTATTTCCGCGTCCTTTATCAATTGATGTACCGCTTCAGGCAACAACGTTTGGTACAGGGGAGTTAGAGAGATAGCGCCGCAATTGTTTGACTTGCTGCTTTAACGTGTCTTCATCGACTGGCAGGGTGAACATTTGAAACTGTTGTTTGCCGATAACCCATAAAACGGTATTCTACTTGGTTTTGTAGCGTCGCTAAATCGACTGGTTCGGGGTATTTCAGGGCGTAGTATTTGGGGTATTCGGCTTTGATACGCTCTTTTAACCGGACTTCCGCTTGTTCAAGGGTGGCGCGTTCTTGTGGCGTAACGGGTTGCGCTGTCAATTGGTGCCATTTCAGCATAAGTGATTGTTCTGCTTCAACAATTGCATTATCCAAGCCGGCAAACCGCCGCGCCCCACTTTGAGCCATTTCTTCCAAAAATAACCGCCCTTGTCTACGCTCAAAGGTTTTAAGGGCTTTGCGATCATGGCCTTTTTTCGGTTGGACTGCGTGTCGGGATTGCAACAGGGCAATGAATTCGTCATACGCAATGATTTTATCACGCATGAAAGCGATTTGATGTTCTTTGGTCAGCAAATTGCGTATTTGCTCAATATTATCAAGGGCTTGCTCATAGTGCTGAATGGCAGGTTCGAGTTGATTGAGCTTGGCTTCGGTGAAGGCTAAACCACGTTGTGCTACCCATAAATCACTTGAGCCTACTGTTTCAAGAATAGCGGCACTGTCTTGAAAAGCATTTTTGGCTTTTTGATATTCGCCAAGGTTTTGATACACCAAGCCGATGTTAGTCAAAGCTGCCCCTTCCCCGCGTTTGTCACCGATTGCTTGACGTATTGCCAAAGCATGCTGATAATAGTCCAAGGCTTTTGGGTAATCGCCCAAGCTTAGATGAACACTGCCGATGTTACCCAAATTCGTCCCTTGCCCACTTTTATCACCGATGTCACGGAAAATTGCCAAAGCCTGCTGAAAAAAGTCCAAGGCTTTTGGGTAGTCGCCCAAGTTTTTATACACCACGCCGATGTTAGTCAAAACCTTACCTTGCCCACTTTTATCACCGATGTCACGGAAAATTGCCAAAGCCTGCTGAAAAAAGTCCAAGGCTTTTGGGTAGTCGCCCAATTTAGTGTACACCACGCCGATGTTACCCAAATAGATGAACATTGCCGAGATTGCCAATAAAAGTCCCGATATACCGTTGATTTTTAGCTTGACGCGCTAGATTTAAACCTTGTTCCCATTTTTTCAGAGCAGTGGGGTAGTCAACGATATTAAAGGCTTCTTTACCTTCTTTATTTAAACGATCTAAGGTAAAAAGAATGCGAGCATCAGGCTTGACTTGACGCGATTCTGTACTCTCAGGCGGCGGTGTTTTATCTTGGTAGTATTGCCATAAGTAAACCAGAATAACGACAAACAATATGGGGGCAATCACTCCGGATTAAGGGATGAACAGGATTATATTTATTACGCTGAGTACAACGAATTGCGCGGATAAACTGAGTACAACGAATTACGCGGATAAACGAATTAAGAACCTACAAAAGTATAAATATTAGGCGCGACTGAGGGCCATAGTTTGATTTGAAAGCATCCAATGTATTTTATGGCCCTCAAACCCGATTGAACTGAGTTGAGTTGAGTACAACGAATTGCGCGGATAAACGAATTTTCAAGACATTTTCTTGGCCCAATAACCACAAAAAACCTAATGTTAAAAATCGGTGGTAGGGCGGATACGTTGGCAAAATACTAGGCCGATACTCGTGGCCTGATAAGTTTTAAACGGGCACATAAATTAGCAAATTGAAAAGAAAAAGTCTATAGACTATGGCACTTTAAAATGTTTTGCCGATGGTGATAACAGCAAGCTAAGCTATTGTTTTAAAATATTTTTTATCCACTCCCTGAGTGCTTTAGTAATATAAGTGAAATTAAGAAGTCTTTTAACATTTAGAGCGGCAATAGGGATTGCCCCTTTGAGTCGGATTGTCTGCTAGGGGCAATCCTTTCTGGTTGCCATAACGATTTTTTTGTATTATAAATACTTAATTATCAATGTTCACCAAACGGAGGAAAATTATGCCGTCTGGTGGGCAAGTGGGCCGCATTGCTCCAGTTATTCACATTCAACTATCCGTCATTTTTTGTATTATAGTTCATTCTCAATGTTCACCAAACGGAGGAAAATTATGCCGTTTGGTGGGCAAGTGGGCCGCATTGCTCCAGTTATTCACATTCAACTATCCGTCATTTGTTGTACTCAATGTTCACCAAACGGAGGAAAATTATGCAGAAAACCACGCTACTTGTACTGATATTGAGCTTTTTCTTATCGGGCTGTTTGCCGCCTGATAAGCCGAACGGACCAAAACTCGGCCTTCAACCGGAACCGGTTGGTAAACACGCGTTGCTCATTGGTATCGACAATTACCGTAATGTGCCTCCTCTCATGCGTGAGCGGTTTGGCTTTCAACCGGATGATTTTATTATCCTTTTGGATGAACAGGCCACTCATACTGGCATTGAAAACGCTTTCAAGGCGCTGATTAAACGGGTTAAACGCGGTGATTTTGTTTATATTCATTATTCCGGCCATGGTTCGCAAACGGCCGATTTAAATGGTGATGAAATGGATCAACAAGACGAGACTTGGGTTTCTTATGGTACTCGTTCTGGCAAGAGTCAGGATAAAGACAATTATGATGTATTAGATGATGAAATCAACGCTTGGTTGACAGCGATTTATGCCAAAACCAATAAAGTGATATTTGTCTCTGATTCGTGTCACTCCGCCACCGTTGCCCGAGGCCGAGCGCCCGTCAGTCGCGGCCTCAAAAGGGATGATCGCCCTCATCCGTTGGGCAAAAAGGCCTATAGCCAAAAATATTATGGTATCCATGTCGGCGCGGTACGAGATGAGGAATTAGCCGCTGAAACCACTGGAGATGATGACAAAACCTTCTATGGCTTGTTTACTTGGTATTGGATTAAGGCTTTACAACAAGCGCAAAAGGGAGAGACTTGGCATGATGTGTTTAAACGGGCTTATACGCCTGTCGTTGCTCGGCGCGGACAGGTGCAAAACCCACAGATAGAAGGCGAAAGTCTTCGACAGGTGTTTGGGGGCCATTTTGCGCCATTGGCAAAAACGGTTTTGGTGGGCAACGTTGAGGGTGAATCGGTGGAAATTAAAGCCGGCCATGTTGCTGGCGTTACTGAAGGTTCAGTCTATCGCTTGTCTCAGCCTCAGCACGCCAATCCAAAAAGCCTACCAAGCTTGACGATTACCGAAGTGAAACCGTTTAGGAGTTTCGGCAAAGCCAGCAAGGCGGGCGCGTTTAAGTCGGGTGATTTCGTGGTGGAAGAAAGCCATGCTTATCACTTTAATCCCTTCAAGGTGTATTTGTCGGCCGATTTTCCCAACGACAAAGATAGGCCGTTGTTGCAAGCCATACGTGCGGCCTTTCAAGCCAATCCAGATGGTACGTTACCACTCCCCGGCTACCGCCTCACTAACGATCCGTATCAGGCTGAGCTGCATTTATATCTGTTGCGCCCCAAACGGCAAAACGGTCAGCCTATCCGTGCCTCGGCCGACGATGCGTTGCCAAAATCCTTTGTTAATCAAGCACCTGAGTTATGGGTACTGACAAATGGGCAACGGTTATTGCACAAAAATCTGCAAATTCGCTTTGATAACCGACGCCGAGGCCTAAAGTTGCTGCGGGACAATTTAAACAAATTAGCCCGTGTTCGTGAAATAAAAGCACTCCAAAGCCGTGGGGGTGGCCCGTTACCGGTGACGGTGCAAGTCACCGTTTATAGTCCGATCAATTCTTGTCCGCCCGGGGCGGCGTGTGTGATGCTGTCCAGTAATTTGGGTTTGCATCGCAAAATGGGCGCCTATCCGTTGCTGGAGATTGAGAAACACAGTCTAAGCAAAGGCGATATTCTGAGTTTTAGTTTGCATAATGAATCCAATCGGAATTATTATGTCTACCTTATTAATATTGGTGCGGATGGGGCCATCTACGCGCTTTTTCCTGATCCACAGGAGCGGATGGAATATGCCCGTGTCAAGGCGAGAGAAAAGCGGGATTTGGCTGAAGAAGTCTTGTTGAAGGTGGAAGCCGGAGAGGAAACCCTGAAAGTGATCGCCAGCCGTCGTCCGATTGATGTGTCGTTGTTGGAACAACAGAAATACAGAGAGCGTGGCTCGGATTTGAATCCGTTAGAGCGGATATTGACGAATGCGGTGCATGGTGAACGGGGGGCATCGCAGTGTGTGCCAGCTATTTGGACTTTAGAAGTCGTTAATACATTGCTTGTTGCGGAATGTCGGCAACGATTGTCTAAGTATAAAAGTATTCAGTTTATTGAATTGTTACGAACATTGCCAATTCAAGTTGTAGAGCCTTCTTATCATATTAACGATGAGATTGTGATTTTAGCAAGATAACTGAAAAGGTGGATTATGACAGCAAGAGCCAATATTGATGAATTGCAAGCCACACTCGGTAAGTACCTCAAAATGGTACAGGCTGGAGAAACCATCATCATTACGGAAAAAGAACGTGAAATCGCGATGCTCAGCCCAATCACAACGGAACGCCAAGTACTTATGACACTGGCACAAGAGGGTAAAGCGCGGTTGGGTTCAGGAAAACGGTGGCAGGGTGCCAGCATAGAAGTCGATATGAGTCACGCGAGCGTTACCCAAGCTATCATTGAAGCAAGAGAAAATGGTGGTAAAAACTTATGATTTACTGTGACACAAGTAGTTTGGTTAAATTATACATTATCGAAGAACATAGCTTGTGGGTAAGAGAAACCTTTCGAGAGCAAGAATTAGTCACCAGTAAAGTGGCTTTGCCAGAAATGTTTTCGGCGTTGTCTCGACGTTTTGACGAAGGCACTTTGACAGAATCCCAGCTTCAAGTATTGAAAACCAATATTCTGTCTGACTGGGAAACTTTTACGGTTCTTGATTTCGAGGAATTGCGAGCCGCAGAAATGGTACTTGAGCATCATTTGCGGGGCTTTGATGCTGTGCATTTAGCGACGGCTCTCCTTTTGCAAGAACGAGTGGAACAACCGGTGCCTTTTTCAACCTTTGACAGTCGTTTGCATCATGCGGCTGTTGCCGCTGGATTGCAAGTATTGTCGCCAGAAAAAAGGCCAACCGGTTGAGACTAGTGCCGGAAAGCGGAAGTTTCCAGACCGCCTCATCAGCCAATAGCTCAAATATCGCCCCGTTGGGGCTCAAAGCCAGGGGCGTTGCCCCTGGCTTTATTAATATCGCCCCGTTGGGGCTTTAAAGCCTAGCCCCTTTGGTGCGTATTATTAAAGCCAGTGTAACTACCTGGCTGTTCTTGCACAAGCCATTATCCTTAGCCTCTCTCAAGAGGCAATGCCATTCGGAGTCCAAGCTTTAGCTTGGTTTGTCCAAAGCAGCAAGCGTTGGACTCCAGCGTACCAATTGGACTCCAGTTTATCGGGCCGTCATTCGTTGTATTTTTAGGAATGACGACTTACTTGACTTCAAACGTCACTTGCTTTGTAAACCATTTATCATTCGATACTCGTAAGACTTGTCCTCTCTGTCCATGCATTGCACTCACTAAGAGCCGTTCTAACGGGTTTAATTCCTCTTGAGTGCGTCCTTCAAAACCTTCCAGTTGTAACAACGAGACATCTATCGGGCGATTCGTGGCGATCAATTTGATAGTTTGTTCTCCGAGGTTTTTCAGAATCAATACGACATCTTCAATCAGTGCCCGTTTTTCTCCGGGCTTAACAACGGCATATTCCATCCCTTCGTCGGGATCAGGGAAAATCGCTTCGATGCTACCGTCAGGCGTGATATTGATGAGGTAGCAATAGTAGTAATTATGCGCGGATTTATTGTGCAACGTAAAAGTGAGGACATCATCTTTTCTCAAATGTTGCTTGGCAATTTCCGGCAAACGGTATGTTCCTATTGTTTCATACCTACCCAAATCATGCAACTGCATACAGTCTTTTCCGGTAGGACAAGTTTTGACCGGCCGGCGGTGTTCTATCTGTACGGTAACCGGTAGAGTTGCACCACTGCTCTGGAGTGCTTTAATTTCACGAAGACGGAGCCAGTGGTTCAAATTGTGCTGTAGTAACTTTAGGCCTTTGGTTGGATCGCTGAATTGAAGTTGCAGTTGGTTATGTAATAGGTGTTGATCGGGTGTGAGTATCCATAATTCAGGTGGTTGATTAGGAAAGGATTTTGGTAATGCGTCATTAACGGCGGTGCGAATGGGCTGGCCGTTTTGACGCTTGGGACGCAAGAGGTGTAAACGTAGATCAATATTATTCGGGTTGTTGGTGAGGACGTAGCCGGGAAGTTGCACAGCATAGCTGGGCTGAAAAGCGGCTCGGATGGCTTGTAACAATTGTTGGTCTTTTTTAGGATAATCTGCCGACAGGTAGACTTTGATTGGGTCAAAATGGTAGGCATGGCTTTCTTCTACCACTAAATCACTGTTCTTGAATGCGCCAACGGCCGTGGTTTTGCCGGTACTTTTAAAAGTCCCGACTTTGGTAATTTCAAGACGGGCTGGGTTTTGTTGAGGCAAGCGATAAATAGAGCCTTTGGTCACATTGGTGGTTGCGCCGGCTTGAATGGTGACTAAATCACCTTGAACGTTGCTTACTGGAATGGTGGCAACGGGCTGGGTTTTGTTGATGCCCCCAAAGACTTGTCGGTAACGTTCGCCTTCTAATTGTGGCCGTTGTGCTTCTCCACGTTTGGAGACAACGGGCGTGTGGGCTTGTTTAAAGAGATCATTCCAAGTATCTCCTTTTTGGGCCTGTTGCAAGGCTTTGGCCCAATGCCAGGTGAAGATTCCATAGTGTTTGCCATCTTCGCCGACGGTTTCGGCAGCAAATTCGTCGTCGCGTGCGGCGCCGATATGGATGCCATGATATTGTTCAAGCTTAGTATAACACATTTTGCCCAGCAGGTGGGAACGTTTATCTTTTTGTAGGCCTCGACTGACAGGCACTTCTTTGCCACGCGCTACCGTGGCGGAATGACAAGAGTCGGAGACGAATATCACTTTGCTCGTTTTCGCATAAATCGCGGCCAACCAAGCGTTAATTTCATCATCTAAGACATCATAATTGTCTTTGTGGTTTTCTCTACCGGGCTGACGTGTCTTGAATGCTACCCATGTTTGATCTAGGCCGCTTTGTTCATCACCGTTTAAATCGGCGGTTTGGGAGCCATGGCCGGAATAATGGATATAGACAAAATCGTTGGGTTGAACTCGTTTAATTAGGGTCTTAAAAGCCTTTTCAATGCCGGTGTGAGTGGCTTGGTTATTTAACAGAATGATAAAATCCTGTTCTTGAAAACCAAACCGATCACGCAAGACTCTTTGCATGATTTTGACATCATTAACCGCGCCTTTGAGATTAGAGATTTTGGGGTGGTTGTAGTCTTCGATGCCAATGAGTAGGGCATGTTTGCCAACGGTGGCGTTGGGATTTTCTTCAAGGATCGGTGGTGGACTTTGGGCCGGTGGTTGGTTTTCTGCAAGGCACTGCGGTTGACTTTGGGCCGAAGGTTCTTCAAGGCTATGCGGATTTTGGGCCGATAATTGATTTTCTTTAGTCCGATTAGGGGCCGGCGGTGGAGTTGGTTCTTCATGCAAACAGCCCGATAGGATAACGCTTGAGATGATCAGTAGTGGTATGGTTTTTAGCATATTTTTTCCTTAAACCTGTTTTTAAAAACAAACCTGTCAGGTTTTCCATAAACTAAACCTGACAGGTTTTGCCAGGGGCGATGCCCCTGGCTATATTAATGTCGCCCCGTTGGGGCTTGCCGTATAACAGAAAATTCGTTTATCCGCGTAATTCGTTGTACTCAGACGTCAAATTCGTTTATCCGCGCAATATATAAGGACGTGGGTTTTCAGCTAACGCGTCTATTTTAGCTTGTAATCGAGGCACGATAGCCTTGTGAAGCTTGGCAAGTTGACGTTTAGCACTCGGTTTCAACTTAATAGAATAAGCCATTGTTTATAATCCCAATTCTTTTTTGATTTGTTCCCAAGGGATTGAACCTTCTTCTTTAAGTGCTTCGTCTGCATCAGCGTTGTCAATACAGTCTTCAAGTTGTTCAATCATTTCAACCTTTTCTATCGGCACTACGGCTAAAAAGCACTTTTTTTGGTATGTCAGAGTTAGAGGCTCTTTTTCGATAGCGACTTGATCTAACAGTTTGGTTAAAGTGGGCAGTGTGTCTCCCGGAGTTATCTCGTCAATAACGAGAGTTTCTGGTTTGTCATTAGTTTCGTTGTCAAGACAATTTTTAAGTTGTTTTGACAACGAGACTTCTTCTATCGGTATCACCGCTAAAAAGACCTTTTTTTGGTATGTTAAAGTCATACGCTCTTTATCAGTAGCGGCACTCTCAAGCCATTCTTTCAAGGTGGGTTGTGCTTCTTCATTTTGAACGGTGTCATATAATTTTTGTTGAGGTGCAAGCGAGGTGTCTTGAAAAAGGACAATGACTTGTACACGTAAACCGGGCTGGAGTTTTGGAGAACGGATTGTGATAAGCCCATCGGGCGGGATTGTTAGTTGTTGTTGAATGGCATTCAGCATAGTGGTTTTTATTCTAGGAAAAATTTGGTTGCTGTGTGTTATCAGTTATCAGTGATCAGTTATCAGTGATCAGTTATCAGTTATCAGTGATCCGTTGTGGGAGGCGTTCATTCAATTTGGAATGATGGCCCTCAATCTAAGTCGTGCAAAGCTGCAAGCGTTGGACGTAAAATTCGTTTATCCGCGTAATTAGTTGTACTCAGTTATCAGTTATCAGTTGGTGGAAGGCGTTCAATCAATTTGGAATGATGGCCCTCAATCTAAGTCGTGCAAAGCTGCATGCGTTGGGCTCCGGATTCTTGCCAAACGTTAGTTTGGACGACTGAGTCCTGCCAAACTAAAGTTTGGACTCCTGACTCCTGATTCATTTCGAGTGAGTATCGGCAGTAGAACAAAACATTTTATTTCCGTCATCTCTTAAAATCCCATTAATGTTTTAATATCTTTTTTGAATTGGTCAAAAAATCCTCGTGGTGGGTATGTAATACGTCCTTCTTCCGATACTGGAACGGCTATGGATTGAGTGGCATGATGAATTTCGTCGCGTTCAAAGTAATAGATGCGGACTTTGTCGTGGGCAATACCCCGTTGCTCACTCTGATAGTTTTTGATGGCAACCAAGGTACCATTAATGATATGCTCACTGTGAGTTTCTATACAGATTTGAACACCATTTTGAGCGGCTAATGCCATTAATTCGGCCAGTTTGGCTTGTGCTTGTGGGTGCAGATGTGATTCTGGATTCTCAATGAGAAGGAGACTGTTTTTTTCAGCCGCTAGCACTGCGACAATAATTGGTAGTGCATACGAAATGCCAAAACCGACATTTTCGGGTTTAAATTCATTGGTAGAGCGTTGATTGTTTTCCAAATGAAACTGGTGTTTGATTTCAAAATTGATTTGGTTATTTTTTATAATCACCTGGTTATTGGGGCTAATTTCTCTAAACCATGCATTTGTTTGAGATAACAAGTCATCAAATGGGCTTTGGGGATGTTTTAAATTGTCAAACGGAATTTTTTCGGAGCCGTAATAGTAAAGGAAATGAGCTATCAGTTCGCATTTACCAAGCTCATTGGAAATTTGACGTTCTTTCTCGACTGAATAGCTGTCTTTCGGATAACTTTCTTGTGGCGCTAGACGTGCGGCACTTAAATATTGAAATTTGCGATTGAACAAACTGATTTGGTTTAAATGCGAATAGGCCGGTTTTTTGGCAAGCTTGAGAAAGGTGGAGTCAAGTTCATTAGTCTGAAATTGCATTAATAAGTTTTGTTGTTGATCTATCTGTATGCCAAATTCAATGATATCATCAGTGGCATATTGATAGCGGGCATCAGCCACTAATCCAATATTACACAATGGTTTATTGAGGTCAATTCCTTCATGGAGTCGGTTTTTTAAATACGATTGCCGCAACAATAATAATGCTTGAAAGACAGAAGATTTCCCGACGCCATTCAATCCAGTCAGAATATTCAGACAAGATAGCGATAGCGAGGTTTTGCGGTGGGATTTGAAATTTTTAATGGTTGTGTGTGTAATCATATTAGGAGCCAAGCGTTTGTTGAATAGTTGACAAATATCATTTAATTCGTTTATCCGCGCAATTCGTTGTACTCAGTTATCAGTTATCAGTTATCAGTTATCAGTTGGCCTAGTTAGAAATCCGATTTTTCAAAAAAATAGGATTTCTGGAAAAATTCGTTTATCCGCGCAATTCGTTGTACTCAGACGTCAAATTCGTTTATCCGCGCAATTCGTTGTACTCAGTTATCAGTGAACAGTGATCAGTTGAGGAAAGCGTTCAATCAATTTGGAATGATGGCCCTCAATGAAAGGGCACTGCCAAACATTCTCTGCCACTGCCAAACTAAAGTTTGGACTCCTGGTTCCTGCCAAACTAAAGTTTGGACTCCTGCTAAACGACGATTGCCAAACTAAAGTTTGGACTCCTGACTCCTTGCCAAACTAAAGTTTGGACTCCTGAGAATCAAAACTTTGAGCATTTTTTTAATTTTCCCAAAGCTCACCTAAACCATAGTCATCCAGCCAATGAGTCATTTCTTCACTCTTCAACTTGTTAAGCTGTGATTGTTCGTTTTGTCTTTCAATGACGACTATATTTTCTAATTGAAATTGATTAACCAGTGTGACTGATTGAGTTCCGGCAATAATTTGTGTTTTGGTCGCTGCACTTTCCATCATTTCGGCAAGAATGCTGACGGCATACGGGTGCAATCCCAATTCCGGTTCATCTAACAGTATTGTTGTCGGTAATTCTGGTTGTAGCAACAAGGTTGCCAAGCAGATAAATCGCAAGGTGCCATCGGAAAAGCTATGGGCATTAAAATAACGTTCCGAGCCAATGTGTTGCCATTCCAACTGAATTTTTTCCGGATTCAGGCGCGAGGGTTGCAGCCGAAAATCGTCAAAAAACGGAGCCACAAGGCGCACGGCTTCCACTATATTTTGGTAATTGAGTGGGTAGCGATTTTTGAGTAGATAGAGGAAAGCCGCTAAGTTAGACGCATCGGGCCGAAAAAAAACATTATCATGCAAGTCGCTCTGGTGTCTCATTTTCGCTGTCGTACTCGTATCATGGAAATGATAGAGATGAACTTGCCAATTTTTCAAGTGATTGAGGACAATCTGTGCTACCGAATTATTTTGGGCTAATTGGTGGAGATGGGTTTCACGGTGTCCACCCTCTATTAAGAACGTTTCTGGTTTATCAGCCCCATTTTTCTGCCAAGCGCCAGTTTCTTGAGCAAAAATCAATGTATCATGGGCTGGAATCAGCGTGCATTGATAGTGAATGTGTTCCGTTGATGGGTTATTAAATTGCCATTCTATTTGTAGTTCAGAGGTTATTTTTTGCCCAAAATAGAGAATATCATCAATTCCCCCTTCGCGCCCTATCCATAATTGCAGTTTTTTCTCAATGAGAGTGTTGAGCAAGGTTAATGCTTTGATAAAATTAGATTTACCTGCACCGTTAGCACCAATGAGCAGATTCAAAGCCGATAATGGAAAACGTTCTAATGCTTTGATTGATTTAAAACCTTTGATGGTTATTTGGTTCATTAATTGAATGGGTTCTTCAGTCATTTTTTGGGTTTCAAAAAATCCGAGGTCTTTAAGACATTGGATTTTTAGCAAGTAACGTGAATTTAACGGGTGACGCAGAGGGCGCGTATACTAAATAACTTATGTCATCGTGTCAAGATTATCAGTGTTCAGTTATCAGTGTTCAGTTATCAGTTATCAGTTGAGGGAGGCGTTCATTCAATTTGGAATGATGGCCCTCAATGAAAGGGCACTGCCAAACATTCTCTGCCACTGCCAAACTAAAGTTTGGACTCCGGAGTCCTGCCAAACTAAAGTTTGGACTCCGGAGTCTTGCCAAACTAAAGTTTGGACTCCTGCCAAACTTGATGGCCCTCAATCAAAGCCGTGCAAAGCTGCAAGCGTTGGATGTCAAATTCGTTTATCCGCGTAATTCGTTGCCAGGTAGATACACTGGCTATATTAATGTCGCCCCGTTGGGGCTTGGTTAGAAAATTCGTTTATCCGCGCAATTCGCTGTACTTTCCGCGCAATTCGTTGTACTCAGCCTCGTCTTACGCTTACGCTTTGGACGGAAGCGTTTAAACGCCATATAGCACAAACGCGGCCCAATACATTGGTTTACTATAGTTTCCACCCCTTTTCATGAATTCGCGTTTGGTGGCGGTTAATGCTTGTATTTGTCCTTGCCCGGCTTTGAGTTTGGCAAAGAAGCGGGTGATAAATTCTGCTGTGATCTCATCGGAGATAGACCATAAGGTGAGTAGGGTGTTTTTGTTGCCGGCGACATAGAACGCATAGGGTAATCCCATCACGCCTTCGCCGCTTACCGCTTCACCTAAGCCGGTTTCACATGCGGATAATACCATTAAGTCGCTCTTTAAGTCATAGCCGGGCCATTCGCCGGCGGTGACATAACCATCAATTCCGGTTGGATTGTTGAGTAGTCCCAACACAATGGACGATAAGGCGGGCACTTGTGGGCTGAGGTAGCCATGTGCTGAGAACACTAAGTAACGGTATTTGGCTAAGATGCCTTGTTTATTAAGGCGTTGCAAGTTGGCTTCGGTGGCTTGAGCTTTTTTGTAAATACAGGGCTTTTGTTTTTTAAAGAGATTGCCGAGCTGGTTGAGTTCCGTCAAGGTGCCGGGGAGATTTTTCCAGGTTTTATTGAGTTGCTCAAACGCTCGGATATAGCGTTGTGGATCATGGCTGCTGCGCACGAGCGTGCGCGCAATCTTGAAGTCGGCCGTGCCAGGCGTTCCTCCCTTTGCCAACGGGTTAGCGGAGATGTTGTTCTTATAAATCGGCGCACCCATTGCTAGTAAGCTGCCGCGTTTTTTGAGGCGCTGGTAAACTTGGTTGCGTTGTTGCAACAGGGCCAACATGGACAGGGATTGCACGTAGCTGATTTGATGTTGGGCAATCACCGGTTGTTGTTCTCCTTCTAGGCGCAGGGTTTCAAATGGTATTAATGCTAACGGCCCAGAAGGTGAGATAATCCAGTGCGGTTTGTCTTTGATGACGTTTTTAAGTGGCTCTAACAAACGTTTGCCAAGTTTTCGGCTGAGCGCCTGTGTTTGTCGTTTTCTCTTGGATGGATTGGGTCGGTAAACTTGATTCATATCCCGGCGGCTATCTTGGATGGGCGCCAGTCCGAGACGGTAGGTTTCCAAGTCTTTTTCGAGATCAGGGATTTTTCCTAAGTTGTGCGCGGTGAGTTGGCCGTTCGATTGGAGGGTGAAGGCTAAGACTTCGTTTTCATGGACAAGGTAGCTAATCAGCACGGCATTGTTAGGCAACAATTTCGCGCCCGGTTTGGCCGTGATAATCTGTACTTTGCTGAGTTTGGCATATTTGGGGTATTTTGCCATTAATTGTTGATGGAACTGGTTGCGTTTGTGAACCCGTTGGTTTTTTTCGGTTTCCAACGTGATTCGTTGTTCGACGCGATTGTCGGCGATGGCTTTGGCAATCTGATTGTTCAGAAAGGCTAGGCGAGCGTCGTCGTCTTGCAACCGCCCAAGCTCGGCCGCCGTGAGGCCCGAAGTTTGGGCCGCGAGTTTGGCCGCGAGGGATTCGAGTAAGGTGCGGGCTTTGCTCATTTCGGCTAGGCGAAACGCGTCTTCGTCTCTCGACTGACTGAAATACAGATCAGAAAGCCAGAAGTAACCATATACCCACTTTTTAAACAAGGCTTGACGGTTTTCGACCGATAAGTCGCCGCTTCGCAACTCTTCTACGCCGGCCACAAAATTTTCAAAATATTTAATGGCTTTATTAGTTTTGCCTTGTTGTGCGTAGGCGTAAGCCAAATTACTTAGGCTCGTGAGGGTGCTAGGGTGCTTTTCTCCTAACACTTCTTTAAAAAGACGATAGCCTTTTTCATACAAAGGCAAGGCCTCCGATAAGCGGCCTAAGTTTTGGAAAATCAGCGCCAAATTATTGAGAGTCAGGAGGGTAAAAGGGTGCTTTTCTCCTAACA
>NBMI01000129.1 GCA_002085445.1 Candidatus Parabeggiatoa sp. nov. 2 | reverse complement strand
TCGAACTTTATAAGGCCGAAATTCAACGAGAGATTGCTCAGATCATTTACCCCAATCTCAAGGGAATCAACGTGACAATGCCGCATAATGTCGTTAATTTGGGTGACAAAGACAACCCGTTACAAACCAACCTTGATGTATTATCAAGCTTTGCCACCATTGGTGTCATGGAAGGACTCGAAAAGAAAGCCCTTTCAGCTGACACCGCGACTACTTCAGAAAGCGCCAAATAGTATTATATAACGGTTTGTAGGGGCAATCCCTTGTGGTTGCCCTTAGCTTTTGGGTGAGGGCAACCATAAAGGATTGCCCCTACATTACATAACGGTTTGTAGGGGCAATCCCTTGTGGTTGCCCTTAACTTAATGGCATTGAGGGGCGCCCTGGTGGTGCGACATTAATACAGCCAGGGGCAACGCCCCTGGAACCCTAGGTAGTGATTACACGACTTTCTATTCCACAGCGTACTTTTAAAAAGGAGAAAAACTCAGATGTCAGTCTCAAACGTCCTCAAAAAATTTTCCGGCATCCTCAGCATCCTCATCGTAATTGTTCTGCTTGGCTTCATAGTTATGGAATATGCCTTTTTCCAGACAGAAGCGGGTTACATTTACCATTATGAAAATCCCATCACCGGCAAGTCCAAGGTGTACAAAAAGCCGGGGTTTCGGTTAAGACTGCCCTTTTTATCGACTGTAACACCTTACCCGCAAGTCTGGACAGTCCATTTTAGCCGCCGTGACTCCCAGAGGCGCCATGAGGATGCTGTCGCCCTCGGTTTTAGCGACGCGACTACGGCGACCATTCAGGCGACTTTTCGCTACAAACTGCCGACTGACACAGAAAAGATGGAAATTCTTCATCATGACTTTAGAAGTTTTGAAGGGCTGATTGATTCACTGTTGATCACAACCGCCCGTTATGTGATGGTGAAGACGGCAACGTTGTACACCGGCGAAGAATTTTTTACGGGCGGCCTCAACAAATTCAAGCTCGCGCTGGGAGACCAACTGAAGCATGGTCTCTACAAAACGGAATACAAACAAGTTGAAATAGAACCAATCACTTGGGTACCAGCCTGTTTTAAAGAACCGTCATCGCTACAAGACGCCAAAACCAAGATATGGAAAACGGTGCCTGTTAAAAAAGAGGGCCATTACGTGCGTATTAAAGAAGAGTCACCTTTTGAGAAATACGACATTGAAATTCTCCAAATTACGTTGGCTAAACCAAAGCCTGGTCAAGAACTTGAAGCGCGGCTGGTTAATAAGAAGCATTTAGTTGCTGACTGTATTAAAGACACGAAGGCCAAACAGGAAGCCTTAAAGCAAAAAGCGCTTGACATCATCGCCAAGCAACGTGAGCTTGATATAGCCAAAGAGCAACACAAATTGGCTATTGAAAAAAAGAAACACGATATTGAAGTAGCTAAAGAGCAACACAAGTTAGCGCTACTCGTCAAGGAAAATGAGCTTGATCTCGCGCTGAAGCAAGAAGAATTGCTTGAGAAAGCCAAACAACGCCAAGCTGAAGATATTGAGACGGGCAAGCAACGCCAAGCTGAAAAAGCCCAAAAACAAGCGGACAAAGAAGTCATTGAAGCTGAAAAGGCCAAGAAAATTGCAGAGATTGATAAGGCGAAAGAGTTAGCCGTTGCAGAGGCGAATAAGAAAATTCAGCAGTTCAACTATGAAGCGGCGAAATTTGAGGCTAAGGCCATTCTAGAAAAAGGGAAGGCCGAAGCTGAAGTACTAAAAGCGAAGTATGAGGCCCGTACCCCAGAACTTTATAAAGCAGAAATTCAACGGGATATTGCCCAGATCATTTACCCCAATTTGAAGGGAATCAACGTGACTATGCCGCATAATGTCGTTAATTTGGGTGACAAAAACAACCCGTTACAAACCAACCTTGACGTGTTATCAAGCTTTGCCACCATCGGTGTGATGGAAGGACTGGAAAAGAAAGCCCTAGCGAACATGGACACAGCAGCAACTCCTTCAGAAACAGTGGAAAAGAAAGCGCCAGCGAACAAGGACACAGCAGCAACTCCTTCAGAAACAGAGGAAAAGAAAACCCTAGAAGCGGACACGGACACAGCAGCAACTCCTTCAGAAACGCAATAAATCAGGAGTCCAAACTTTAGTTTGGCAGGAATCGTGCTAAAAATCCGATGTCTTTAAGAATCGGACTTTTGAGATTGAGAAGCGCGACAGAGGGCCATAACTTAAATTTAAACCATCCAAAGTATTTTATGGCCCTCAAAATCGATAGTCCAAATAGACTGCTAAAAATCCGATGTCTTTAAGACATCGTATTTTTTGAGAATACAATAGGTTAGACAGTGTGAATGCCACCGAAGATGCTTTTGAACAAGAACTCGCACGACAAATACTCATCAGTGAAAAAAAGCGTGTAACCATTCTCGCCATTATTCTTAGCTTCATGGCCTTCTATTTTTTGACGATGATTTGCTGTTTTCCATCGGCCTTTCCAGAACAATTTCTTCATAAAATATATGGATTGCCGTTTTGGATTTGGTTCACTCTTTTGTTAGCCACCACCGCGGCTTATAAATGGTTTTTGCTAATTATCATTGACTACGTTATTAAAACAGGGAAACAAATATCAGCATTTCTTCGCTACTTTAATGTGTTTGAAGAAACCAGCTTGCCAACCGTTGCTATTTTTTTGCTGGCGCAAGTGATCGATCCCATCTTGGCACTGGTGTCACCCTCCAGTTTTATTTACTTTATTTTCATCATATTAGCCGCATTACGCCTCAATTTTAAATTATGTCTATTTACCGGGACAGTTGCCGCTATTGAATATTTATCACTCGCTTTGTTTTACATTTCACAGGTGAATGAATCGGCTAAAACGACAATTCTAACGCTCCTGCCGCATCATATTGTCAAGGCTGTGATTTTATTTGTGACGGGCCTTGTCACCGGTTTAGTCACGTTACAACTTAAAAAACAAATTATCCAATCTTTCCATTACATCCAAGAACGCAACGACATTGCTAATATTTTTGGTCAACATGTCTCACCACCAGTCGTTGACAAGCTTTTGCATCAACCAACGGAAATCTGTACCGAGACGCGCCATGTCTGCGTTATGTTTTTGGATATTCGAGACTTTACAACCTTTTCAGAGAACAATCGGCCCGAAGAAGTCGTCAATTTTCTAAATACGCTTTTTGAACCCATGATTGACATTGTGAATCTCCATAATGGTGTGATTAACAAATTTTTAGGTGATGGATTTATGGCAATTTTCGGCGCACCGATTTCTGACGGTAAGGATAGCCAAAATGCCGTCAATGCAGCACAAGAAATCATAAAGACTGTCAAACAGAAAATTGCCAACGGAGAAATTGCGCCCATTCGTATCGGGATTGGACTCCATACGGGAAACGCAGTGACGGGCACGGTGGGTTCGATACAGCGCAAAGAATACACGGTTATTGGAGATGTGGTCAATTTAGCGTCACGGATTGAACAATTGAATAAACCATTGGGTTCGCAATTGCTTATTTCAGCGGCCGTTTGGGAAACCATCGGCAAAAATATCGACACGGTAATTGATAAAGGTTTGGTACCGGTGAAAGGGCGCAAAGAGCCGGTGCAAATTTACCAGATAAACTGATTTCTTCCTTATTAATAATTATTAGACTTATAATGCAAATTAAGGGTTGAAAAGGATCATAAAAAATCAATGAGTTATAATAATCTCAGTGAAACTCTGTGTAGCTCCGTGTCTCTGTGTTGAATATTTAAAAACTGATAGGTGCTAAAATGGCTTATAGATTTTAACGAGATGGCCCCCACGCAAAAATGCTATGATAATCAATAGTTAACACCTCATTATAGCGGCATTTTGTGCGCGCTTTTAAGGAGAATGGCAAAACGATGTTCAGACATTTTTTAGAAAAATTGAGTTTTCTTGCAATGATGCCGGTGATATTCTTGAGCTTGGTACAATGTACGCCGCTGGGAAGCACAGAGGGAAAACCGCTCGAAAAAACACTTCCCTTCAACAGCCAACCGGCCGACAAGAGTGTTCCCCAAAACCGTCACATAGACACGACACCGCCACATGAATCTAGATTTCCCTTCAACACCCAACCGGCCGACAAGAGTGTTCTCCAAAACCGTCACATAGACACGACACCGCCACCTGAACCGATTCATCCTGTTAAAAAAGATAACATGAACGCTAATCCCATACCGTCTTTGGATGAAGAAAGCAGCGATTTACCCGTAAGCAGCAATTTACCTGTGTTACTTGATAAGGCCACTATTGTGGTCGATATTTCCGAGCAAAAGCTTTACCTTTACGAAGGCCATCAAGCAACGGCGGATAACTTGGTGGAATCTTATCCCGTCTCAACGTCTAAATATGGCATAGGCAGTCGGGCGGGCAGTAGTAAAACCCCGTTAGGGCGGCACTCTATTAAGGAGAAAATCGGTGCCGGTGCGCCAGAAGGGATGATTTTCAAGGCCCGGCGGCGAACCGGACGCTTGGCTGAAATCAATGCCAAAGGCGTAGGCGATTTAGTGACTTCACGCATTATGTGGTTAAAGGGCCTAGAGCCGGGTAAGAATAGCGGACGCAGAGTAGATTCCTACAAGCGTTATATTTATATTCACGGCACCGCGGAAGAATACAAAATTGGTGAAGTGGCTTCACATGGCTGCGTTAGAATGTATAACCGCGATGTCATTGATTTATTTGACCGCGTCAAAGAGGGCACCAAAGTCTATATTAGAAGATAGGCCTTTTCGTCCAATAATAACGACAGGGATTCGTTCGTTATAAAAACGGATTAAAGCACAATAACTACAGGGATTCGTTATAAAAACGGATTAAAGCACAATAACTACAGGGATTCGTTATAAAAACGGATTAAAGCGCAATAACTACAAGGATTCGTTATAAAAACGGATTAAAGCAATAACTACAGGGATTCGTTATAAAAACGGATTAAAGCAATAACTACAGGGATTCGTTATAAAAACGGATTAAAGCGCAATAACTACAGGGATTCGTTATAAAATTCGTTATAAAAACGGATTAAAGCGCAATAACTACAGGGATTCGTTATAAAAACGGATTAAAGCGCAATAACTACAGGGATTCGTTATAAAAACGGATTAAAGCACAATAACTACAAGGATTCGTTATAAAAACGGATTAAAGCACAATAACTACAAGGATTCGTTATAAAAACGGATTAAAGCACAATAACTACAGGGATTCGTTATAAAAAAGGATTAAAGCGCAATAACTACAGGGATTCGTTATAAAAAAGGATAAAGCAATAACTTTGTAGTTACGACTTAAAATGAAATCCGTTAAAATGAAATCCTTTCTTATAACTAATCCTTGTAGTTACGACTTCAAATGAAATCCTTTCAACTGAAATCCGTTATTATAACGAATCCTTGTAGTTACGACTTAAAATGAAATCCGTTAAAATGAAATCCTTTCTTATAACTAATCCTTGTAGTTACTGCTTCAAATGAAATCCGTTATTATAAATCCGCATCGATTAACGAATCCTTGTAGTTACTATTTATGACAACACTCACACCGCCGAGCTACGGAGACATTCTGCGTTTTGCCACACCGTTGATGATTGGATCTATGACGACGGCGCTTAATACGCTCATCGACACTTTGTTTATTGGGCAGCTCGGCACCGCTCAACTCGCCGCCGTGCCCTTGGCAGCAGCCACCTATTTTGTTGGATGGGTATTATTATCAGGTATCTTGCGTAATTCTATCGCCTTTATTGGGAGAGCGTTTGGTGCCAAGGAATACCACAAAATCGGTGTTATTCTCGCCCATTATCAGTTATTGGCATTGCTAGGATTACCGCTGCTCGGTTTATTTAGCCAAAGTTGGCCTTTATTTTCCGCAATAGCCACACTCGATCCGGTGGTGGATGGCTACGCTTGGCTCTACTTAAAAATACGAATATGGGATGTCGTTTTCTCCCTCTTATTATTATTGTATAGTAGCTTTTATCAATCGTTAGGCAATTCACGATTTCCCATGCTGGTAGCAATATCAGTATTGCTCGTAAATGTTATATTAGATTATGGACTGATTTTCGGAAATTTAGGTATGCCAGCACTCGGCGTGGCGGGCAGTGCCCTAGCCACCGTATTAGCACAAGCCTTCGGTGCTTTGATTATCGTGCTATCCTCTTTTCTTAGCGCCACACGTACCCAATTCGGTTTACGAATATTCACGCCGCTGGATTTTAGCTTATTAAAAACAATCCTACGCATTGGAATACCTGAAAGTCTTGGTAGTTGCACTGTGGTACTGACGTGGCAAGGATTGTTTTTAATTGTGGGCCGATTAGGCGAAGTGGCGCTCGCCGCCAATAACATCGGCGTACAAGTCGTCCATTTACTGTTTTTGCCCGGCTTTGCCGTGGGCACCGCCGCGGCGAGCTATATGGGCAGATTTATGGGCGCAAACCGGCCCGATATTGCACGAGTGGCTACCTATCGCACCTTAAAATTGGGAATGATATACATGGGTGTGCTTGGCATACCGCTCTGGTTTTTTGGCGAATCCATCGCTCGTTGGTTTAGTGCTGACGAAGCGGTAATATATCAAGCAGGACTCCTGTTCAAAGTCATGGCGTTGTACCAAATCTTTGATGCTATGGGCATGATTCTACGCGGCGCTTTAGGCGGCGCTGGAGATACCGTCGTGCCAATGCTGTTGCTGGTAGGCTGTGCGGTAGGAATTATGTTTCCGGTAGCCACACTCCTCTCACGAATGCTGGTACCGGGATTAGTAGGCGCTTGGCTTGGCGCTTTTGCCTACGTTGTGGCGTTAGCCGCAATGATGATGTATCGCTATCGAAGCGATAAATGGACAGTTATTTTAAAAGTCCAAAGCTAAAGCTTTGGACGGAAATAGAGTTTCTTTTTTAGAAAGGTTTTCTTTCTTGATTTGGTAAGCTTTTGTTAATGGCTTACCATAAAATAAATGAAAAATGAAAAATGAAAAATGAAAAATGAAAAATGAAAAATACTAAGGTGTCTTTCCAAAGCGGTTTTTTTGAGGGCCATGTTGGCGAATTTGATTTGATTAATGGCCCTATCGATAAAAACTTCTAAAAGCACAAGTGGGACACACTCTTATTTTAAAACTCCAAAGCTATACTCAAGATGGGAAGAAATTTTTGAGAAACCAAAATGAAAGGGGCGTTGCCCCTTATAGCCCCAACGGGGCGATATTAATAAAGCCAGTGTACCTACCTTATAGCCCCAACGGGGCGACATTAATAAAGCCAGGGGCATCGCCCCTGGCTTCAAGAATAAATACGCCTTATATATTAACCCGTCATAAAAAAATCCAAGTTATGACCACGTTGAGTATAAAGCTTCTTCGTCCAATAACGTCCAAAGCTAAAGCTTTGGACGGAAATAGAGTTCAGTATAACTGATAACTGAAAATGAACCAACCAACTCTTTCAACTCAAACACATCCTAAGGCCTTGTATTTACTGTTTTTCACTGAAATGTGGGAACGGTTTAGCTACTACGGTATGCGAGCGTTGCTCGTTTTATTTTTAGTCTCTGAAGTCTCCAAAGGCGGTTTAGGTTGGAGTTCGGCGCAAGCTGGGCAACTCTATGGTTTATCAATGGTTTTTTCAAACCCAACATCTCTTCAATGGTAGGGCAACTTTATCCTGATGGCAGTCCTTTAAAAGATTCCGGCTATACTGTCTTTTACATGGGGATTAACATCGGTGCCTTTTTGGGCATTTTAGTTTGTGGCTACTTAGGCGAAAAAGTTGGCTGGCATTACGGTTTCGGCGCAGCCAGTGTCGGTATGAGTTTCGGGCTAGTGCTATTTTATTCGCTTCAAAATATGTTAGGAGATGTTGGCTTACAACCCATCAAGGTGAAAAATAAGGTTGTTGCAACAGAGATTCAACCATTGACGCAAGACGAAAAAGAACGTTTATACGCCCTTCTTATCCTAGCCTTTTTTTCCATTGTATTTTGGTTAGCGTTTGAGCAAGCTGGCTCATCTATGAACGTGTTTGCTCTGAAATATACCGAGAGACAATTGATGTGGATAGGTTTTGAAATCCCAGCCTCTTGGTTTCAGACACTCAATCCCTTTTTTATCTTTATATTGGCCCCATTTGTTTCTATGTTATGGATTAAATTGGATAACATAGATAAAAACCCTAACGGCCCACTGAAATTTGCGTTAGGCCTTTTTTTGTTAGGCTTAGGTTTTTTGGTGTTAGTCATCGGCGCTGCGAACATTCCTAAAGGAGCAGAATCAGCGTCAGTCAGTATGATGTGGCTGATTTTAGCGATATTACTACATACAATGGGTGAATTATGTATCTCACCCGTCGGTTTATCGTTTGTGAACAAACTCTCCCCGAAACACTTAATGGGCATCATGTTTGGGATGTGGTTCTTAGCGGTGGCAGTAGGCAATTATGTTGGCGGCGTTTTATACGGCATGATAGATGACATAGTGAAAACACAATCTATATCGACTTTCTTTTTAATGTTTGTCGGCATTGCTATGGGAGCCGCCGTCGTGTTATTTGTCCTGTCATTTGGACTTAGAAAAAGGATGCACGGGGTTGAATGAACGGACTCCAAAGCCTTCGGGGTTGGCGTTGAATGCCGGAGTTGGACTCCAAAGCCAAAGCTGAAGCTTTGGACTCCAAAGCCAAAGCTGAAGCTTTGGACTCCAAAGGGAAATAATCAATCCGTTTATTCCGAAAATCCGTTGTACTCTTCCTTCAACTCCCAGCGCAACAACTCATCCACTTCATCCTCCAACAACCTTTCCCGAAGCAGCGGCACACTATACACATATCGCCCCTGCGATTCGCGTTTAATCACAAAACTCAACGCCAAACGATCCAACGAGTGTTTCACTTGTTCAGCGGTATAAGTGCAGCCGTGTGTTTCTAACAAACTCATCAATTCTTCCAGTTTAAACTCACCTTGTTTAACAGTGGCATACACAATAATACGATCCAAACGATTTTCATGCTTGTCAGCACTTAACATTCCCCAGCCTTTCAACGCATCGCGCACCGCCTCACTGTTGAGTGCTTGTGCCACATCATCTTCCCCAAAAACGCGCTGATGGCTTTTGAGTCCTTTGAGCATTTCATGGCAGACAATAGCAATCAAGTTAGCCCGCTGCCCAGTCTTTCTTAGCAACTCTTCTACTAACGCTTCTCGCTCATAGCGCAAGTGCATGTTTTTCATCGGCTCAATGGCTAAATCACGGCAAGCCTCTGCTTCCAAAGCACCAATCCGGATAGGTTCACCAAAGTTTTTCAATGGCGATTGAGAATCCAACACCGAAGCGTAGTACAAGTCCCAAATGCCCGTTAATATAAAATAACAGCGGCCCTCTTCACTTCGACTGCGAAAATGATTTAAGGTGCGATAACCGTTTTTAATTTCGGCCTGAATGAACTGATCCGCTTGATCTATCAAGAACAACCGCCGCTCTCCGGGCGCAACCTCAGCCAATCGGTTCAACAAACTATCAAAATCGCTATCACTGGGCATCCCCAATGTCACCGCGAGTTGTTCTTGCATGCTATTGCCATGTAAGGTTAAATAGTGGCACTGTACCTGCGGTTTGTTTTGATAAAATCTATGTATGTGTTTGATTAGACTAGATTTACCTAATTGCCGCCCACCGACGATTAAATAATTAGCCGGATCGCGGTTGAGAATACGGTCTAAAATATGAGTCCGTCCAAAAAATACCGCCTCCTTATTCACGCCGCTATGGGTTTGATAAGGAGAAACTTGTGTCACTTTGAGTTGTTCCGTTAACAGCCACGTAAAGGTTGGTACGAGGGTAGCTGACAGCAACCAGCAGGTTAAGTCGGTGCCATCTGGCACCATCCACAAATTTGACGTGTCTTCACCATAAGGACGTAAAGCTTGTAGTTGCTCAGGATTAAGCGTGATGACGACCACTTTTTGCAACGCCATCTCTTCACGTTGATGTAATTGGTTTAAGATATCCTGCTCCGTTTGCTCTGTCGCCGGAAAATACAGTAAAAACCGTTGCAGATTGAGCGGAAAGCTGTCATGCAAGTGGACGGTGAATAAATCCGTGGCTGTTTGTTCGCACTGTTTGGCTCCCAAACGTTTTGCCAATAGCTCAGCCTGTTCTGCTGGCGAACTGTTTTGGACAAACGCAAGGGCTTCTTCAAAGTCTTTTGCAGACAGTTGGTTTTTTGCCAATACTTGAGTCAGGCAGAGGGCGCGTTTTAATAGCCGATGTTTTTGAGGTAACTGCGGCAACGGAGTCGCTAATAAGGCCGCATTCTTTTTGCATATGTACGACCGGTAAAAAAACAGCGCAATGGCGATGCCTATTACTATCAAAATAAAGAGTATTAGCAAATAGATAATGACATTGTCAGGGGGAAGCGCGGCATATGTAGGCGGTTTGTCACCGGTACTTGCCGCGCCAGTCACTAAATCCTTATCAAAAGAGGCACTAGGTTCTTCCTTATCCTGATCAGCTTCGTCCGTTACCAAATTGGGCGGAGGAGTGCTGCTTTCCGTGGGAGATGGGAGGTTAGGTTGCTTGTCATCGGGTACCGGCTCAGGTTCCGTAGTGGGCGAAGCGCATGGCTTATCAGAACACCAACACTGTTGTTCTTCTATGCAAGAGAACCATTTTCCCTCGGCATTACCGGCGAATATCCCAACCAATTTGTTGTTCTCAGTATCCCATAGACGCACCGTACCATCGCTAGAAGCATAAGCGAGGATGTTTTTCTTCCCAAGATTGGGGTGAAAGTCCACGGCACGGACGTAAGCATCGCGCACCGTTATCGGTAATTCGACAGCTTCTTCGGCACCGATATTCCACCAAAATATTTTGTCAGAAAGGCTATATGCCAGCCTTTTCCCTTCAGCATCAAAAGCGACGAAAGTGAAAGCATCTGTTTGATGGGTATACAGCCGTTTAATTAATTTTCTCGAATGAGTATCCCAGATACACACCATGCCGTGGCGAAAACCAGAAGCCAACATTCTGCTATTGGGGCTGAAGTCCAGAGAAATCACATGTTGGTACTTTGTACATGTCATGCGTCGTTTGTACATTTTAAAAGAGCTCGTATTCCAGAGACGTACTTTGAGATCGGATGCACCTGTCGCCAGCATTTTGCCGTCAGGACTAAAGGCAACTGTTCTCATACTACGAACTTGCCATTTGAACGGTTTTCTAAGCAATTCACCAGAGCGGATATTCCAAACGCGAATTGTCCCGCCGTTAGAGCTAGAGGCTAATAAATTGCCCTCTGGGTGGAACGCGATAGAATTGACAACACCGCGGTGTCCTTCAAAAGTTTTGAGGAATGTTTTAGAGTTAATATCCCATAAACGTATGGTTTTGTCTTCAGAACCAGAGGCGAGCATCAATCCGTCTGCACTGAAAGCCACCGAGGTAACAGATTGGCTATGTCCCTCAAAACTCTTGAGTAACCGGCCAGATTGGACATCCCAAAGGCGTACCCGGTTATCACCTGAGCCATACGCCAACAGACGGCCGTCTGGACTAAAAGTGACAGAAGTGACTTCACTTCTGTTATCGATAGTGGTTAATTGCTTTTCAATCTCTTGTTCTGGCAAGAACGGCGATGGTGTTGAAGCCGCTATTGAGGTTTGTAGTAGGCGATTTATCGCCTACCGTTTGTAGTAGGCGATTTATCGCCTCGCCGGCCGCCCAAACTAAAGTTTGGACTCCTAGTAATCTGATGGCTAACTCAACAAAATGGTTTGTAGTAGGCGATTTATCGCCTACCGTTTGTAGTAGGCGATTTATCGCCTCGCCGGCCGCCCAAACTAAAGTTTGGACTCCTAGTAATCTGATGGCTAACTGATAACTGATAACTGATAACTGATAACTGAATGGCCGGCTGAGCGCAGTGCTTCACTTCGCCAACATAATTGCTTGCGGCCTTTGATAGGCCGCTCAATTAGCAGGTTTTTCCAGTATAAACGCTGCAATAACTCATTACGCTTGTCACCATAAGAGTATAAGGCGCTGGCGGGGGCCACCTCCTCATGTGCTAACCACGCACGCATTTGTTGAATCTCTTTTTGGCTTCGCGTAAAGGGTGTGAATAGTCGCCAAGCTAACGGCTCGAGACTCAAAGTGGCCTGATAGTCTTGCCATGGGCGCGTTGGATCGTTCTGGTAGAGTTGCAAACATTTTTGCAGTAAAGTGGGATGTCGGCCACTTTCAATCAGCAACTTGTCCGTGTCTTCGTCATCCAGTACCAAATCTTGGCAACAATTATCCCGCATCGCGTACACATCAGCCCGTTCTAATTCGGGCCAATGGTATTCTTGGGCGATATTTAACAATGAGTGGCTGCCGTGGAGGTATTTTAATTCAACCAGTTTTTCGCCGCCACAGAGTATGATATGTACTTGATTGGCATGGCTTTCGTTCAAACTCCGCACGATGCCAGCCAATTGTTGTCGGGTGGACTGTGCGCCGTGTTCAAAACGACTCACCAATAAAAACAACGGATTAGCTTGATTAGATTGGTTTTTCAACCGTGCCAGTAACGCTTGTTCAAATTCAACTCCATTGTTGACGGTTTCACTAAACTCACATTGTTGTGCTAAGACGGAAAAAGAGTCTTGCGTGTCGGCCGCCGTGCTATACGGTAGCGCGATGTGCAAACAACGGTTGTAGCGCGTCTTTGCCTCAGTCAGCAGGGCCTCAATCAGCGGCGCTTGGCTACGATCACTTTGTGCTAATAACATTAGCGGCGGTGGCGAATTTTGCTTAAAATGGTTAAACCGAACTTGGATAAATTCACGGGTGCCGCGAGGCAGTGCCGCCGTCGGCGCTACGAATGGGGGCGGCAATTCTAAGTCTTTGTCATCGAAGGATTTTTCGCCAAAAAAAGACACTAACCGATGAAA
The DNA here is from genome assembly GCA_002085445.1 of Candidatus Parabeggiatoa sp. nov. 2. Taxonomy (GTDB): domain Bacteria; phylum Pseudomonadota; class Gammaproteobacteria; order Beggiatoales; family Beggiatoaceae; genus Parabeggiatoa. The sequence goes on along the minus strand of NBMI01000129.1, from coordinate 19,260 downwards.
GGCCTCAGGGTATTTTTCCGTGCTGAAGTTGACAAGTTCGATATCAGACAGAAAGGGAGAATCCGATAATGCGTCATTAAAGACCACCGGCACAAAGGTAAAATCGGGGTCATTTTGTTGGCGCTTCAACATCGACTCATATTCTTCGCGCACCCAACCGGATTCAATGGCTTCTGGCGTGATAACCAGTATGGCTTGACTGTCGTTTGGTAATGTGTTAGCCGTTGAATTGTCGGTTTGCTTTGAGGACGTTTCCCAATTATCCGAAAAGACACGATAGCCGATCTTGTCAAGATTACGCGCCAAGGTTTCAACCATTTCTTGACTTGTGCAGTTGTGGTTGATAATAATATCGTCAAAAGTCTCCGGCAAAGGCGGACTTTCAGTGGTTTCTTTTAACGCCGCCGGCTTTGGTGGCGTTTCGGCGGTAGTGACGGCCTGATCTTCTAACGGTGCCGGCTTTGGTGGAGTCTCGGCGGTAGTGACGGCCTGATCTTCTAACGGTGCCGGCTTTGCTGGCGTTTCGGCGGTGGTGATGGCCTGATCTTCTAACGGTGCCGGCTTTGCTGGCGTTTCGGCGGTGGTGGGTGCGGTACTTGGTTTTTTCTTCTCTGGCTGATTTTTTTTCTTGAGTGCTTTCGCACCCGCAAAGATGCCGGCAAGGGCGGCAATGCCTAGTATAATTGTCGTATCCATTGTTTAAGTCTACTTAGAGGTTTTTAAATTAGGGATTCTAAAAAAAATTATATACCTTTTCTGGTTGTTTAGGAAATGTCACCTCACTCCGGGGAAGGACAGAAAAACCTCCGAAGTTGATATCGCACCCGAATAGTTAACAGTTAATAGTTAACTATTAATGGTTAATGAATCAGTCATTTATGCAATAACTGATTGTTTTTAAAATTAAAATAATTGACTCACTGGTAATCGTTAACCCTTTTTAAAAACTTTCCGTCCAAAGCTTTAGCTTTGGCATGGCCTTAGATGATAATAGTTTAGGGATTGCGCTCAAGCATCGTTTTGGCAATTTCATAGAGTTAATCGCTATAGTTGTTCAGATAAAAACTCAGCAATAATTGTAGTGGGCCGGTAGCACTTCGCTACACCCAACGTTTTGTTGAAAGAAATCAGATTTCTTCAAGAAATCGGATTTCTATTTTCCTATTGTTTATATGCAATCCTTGTAGTTATTAGTCTGATTTGAGGGCCATAACAGAATTTGAATGCTTTCAAATGAAAGTCTGGCCCTACACCGCGCACGTTGAAAGAAATCAGATTTCTCTTTTCCTAAATCCTTGTTTATATGCAATCCTTGTAGTTATGAGTCTGAATTGAGGGCCATAAAAGATTTTGAAGGTTTTCAAATGAAAGTCTGGCCCTACACCGCGCACAAATACAAATACTTTTATGACGGTTTTGGTGCGAGAGTCCAAGACTAAATCCTTGTTTATATGCAATCCTTGTAGTTATGAGTCTGAATTGAGGGCCATAAAAGATTTTGAATGTTTTCAAATCAAAGTATGGCCCTACATCGCGCACAAATACAAATACTTTTATGACGGTTTTGGTGCGAGAGTCCAAGACTAAATCCTTGTTTATATGCAATCCTTGTAGTTATGAGTCTGATTTGAGGGCCATAACAGATTTTGAAGGTTTTCAAATCAAAGTATGGCCCTACATCGCGCACGTTGAAAGAAAGAAATCCGATTTCTTCAATAAATCCGATTTCTCTTTTCTGTTGTAAATCATCTAGGACAACACCATGTCCAGACTTGTTTATTTCAAAATGAGTTGTACTAATTTCTCGTACTATACTTCATCACGAAAATCACCGTTCAAATCCTTGATGACTTTCTTGCTACTGTGTTGGAGTTAGTTTAGAGTCCTTGCTTATCCAAAAATATTCTTAATTGGCAGATTAATATCCGCTAATTCATCAATAACATTGGTGTCATTCATACCAAAAGTTCTGTGTTGATCGAGTTGTGAATAGATATCTATAACCTCCATTGGAGGTATAACCAACCAGCACGACTTGATACCAAGTGCAAAATAGGCATCAAATTTAGTGAGAATGTCATCAATGCCTTGTTTAGGTGAAATAATTTCAATGGCCAATAAAGGCATATCCGACATCTTTAGAATGTCACGCTTTCTAAAACCGCTCTTCTCCGTCTTTGGATACAAACAGATATCAGGTTTCAGTTCCTCTTTAGCTTTAAGACCAAATTGGCTTAAGTCTGTTTGACTAACCTCCAAACTTAATTCAATAAACACTGAGAACCTTTTATCATTGAAAAACAAGCCCGTTAACTGAGCTTGTGCCAAACTATGGTTATACGAACCCATTTCTTGAACCTCCTCATCTTCCAATTCGAGCAATTCACTCATATACTCACTCCTTATCACTCGATGATCACGTTTTTAGTCTGACAATGCACAAGGATTGTATATAATAAGGAATTTTAGAAACGAGCCTTACCACCTATCAGTTTTCAAATTATCAACACTGAGACACGGAGCTTTACTGCGTTTCACCGAAATTTCACCGAAAAATATTAAACTCTGTGTAACTCTGTGATACTCTGTGAACTTGAAAACTGTGTTGAAAACTTTTCTTGTCAATAGCATTTGCTGATTGAATAGCTTTCTTCGGAACGATTTGATTTGGCCGATTCGCTTAATTAAATAGAAGTAGTACACTTTCAATCAATTAGCGAAGAAATCCGTTTTTATAACAATCCTTGGGCGTTTGGGCGCACGAAAAAACTTGATCATCGAGTATCAGTTAATTTATCTATCTCAATTTTTGTCTGGCAAAATATTGAGAGTTTATTTAGCCATTATTCTATCACAAAAATAACTGTTCAAATCCTTGATAAGGAATACCCGCTTACCACCTATCAGTTTTTTCTAACTCATTGAATATTAAGCACAACGAATGACGAGGATAAACGAATGTACAACGAAACATCGTTCTGGAACGCCTATTACGCGGATAAACGAATTATTCTGTACCAAAACGATTTTCTTGTGATGAAAGCCACCCATTCTTTTTCACCAATTGGTTTTTCGGCTCGTCATTCGCTGTTCTTGATATTTAAGACTTCGAAAAAACTGATAGGTGGTAAGTCGCAGCCGTTTTTAAAAATAGCAAGTACTGACAAATAAATTACCAATTACCAATTACCTATAATGCGAATATCTCGCGATCAAATGAAAAATGTAGAATGAACAAAGATGTCATTTCTTTGATCGGAGAAACCTTATAAAATTACTTTCAATGAAGATGTTTTTATAAGTTATTTATTTTATCAGATTCAATTGAACCCTTAATTCGCATCTATAGTGTTCCAGAAAAATAACTAACTTGGAAAATACATCCGATGTTTGCTAAACATCGGATGTGTTAATAAAACGAGAGGGTTAAAAAGCACTTGAAATTTTTAAAGATTACCATAATACTTAATACAGTGAACTTGGAAAAACTTATTCTAGCTTGACAAATTTTTTTTAGGATTGGCAAACATTTTTCCTAACACACCCCCGGCTCCTTCAATCCTGGGAGTTACACTTGGGTGTTAAATTTGAGATTTTTTCACCCTGCCAAACTAAAGTTTGGACTCCTGATGATTTCGGGGTGTGTTATTTAAATCAAAAAAGGAGGAGTTATGAGTTCCGAAAAAATTACCTTGTATTTCAAACAAGGAAGCAGCGATAAAGTTTACAAGGCTTCTATAGAAGAAGCGGGTAGCAACAGTTTTGTGGTGAACTTTGCTTATGGGCGCCGGGGAGCGACGCTCAAAACGGGGACTAAAACGAATACACCCGTCGATTACGCTTCTGCTAAGAAAATCTATGACAAACTGCTGAAAAGCAAAACATCGAAAGGTTACGCACCCGGCGAGGAAGGCTCACAGTATGTTCATACCGACGCTGATATGAAGGATACGGGTGTCCAATGTCAATTATTAAACTTTGTTGACGAACCCAAAGTCACTCAGCTCATCAATGACAATAAGTGGTGGGCGCAGGAAAAGCATGACGGGAAGAGAATGCTTATCCGCAAAACGGACACCCTCATTGCGATTAACCGAAAAGGCCTTGAAGTCGGTGCGCCAGACACGATATTCAATAGTGCGTCACAAGTTGATCAGACTTACTTGGTGGATGGTGAAGCTGTGGGAGAAAAACTGTTCGCTTTTGATTTATTAGAAATTAACAACACCGATATAAAGCCAACTCCCTACCGCGAAAGGCTGTCACATCTTGAGAACTTGGGTTTGAGCGGCTCAATAGTTGTCGTTGAAACGGCCAAAACCACGGAAGAAAAACAACAATTGTATGAGCGGTTAAAGGCTTCTGGATCGGAGGGCATTGTTTTCAAAAAACATTCCGCTCCCTACACGGCCGGCCGGCCCAACAGCGGCGGAAATCAGATAAAATTCAAGTTCTATGCCACCGCCTCTGTTATTGTCACTAAGAAAAATGATAAGCGCAGTGTTGCGGTTGCGGTTATCGACGATGAAAATCAAGTTGGCGTGGGAAATGTCACAATCCCGCCAAACAAAAAAATTCCCGCGGTGGATTCAATTATTGAAGTTCGCTATCTGTATGCCTATAAAGGGGGTAATCTTTACCAGCCCACTTATCTCGGTGTGCGGGATGACATCAGTTTGGAAGACTGTCTCATTTCGCAGTTGAAATATAAAAAAGAGACAGAGTAAAATGATTGTTAGACTGCACACCGTTATAAATGCTCTCGCTTCGCTCAGAACTCGTAAAGCGTTTTTTGAGAATCTTGACACGCCCCTTTAAAGAGGGGCTTCGCGCACTCCTTGGATTGAAGAAGTTGGGGGTGTATTCACTCCTTTTCAAAGGAGTAAAAACTGATCTTGCTTCGCTCGGAAACGCAGTAACGAGCGTAGCGAAATATAATATTTTACACAAATCGCGCTGAAAGTCATTTCTACTCGAAGAGAAATCTTGTTTTTATGGTTCGATATTTATCGCTCCGCTTTTCTCGAACCATGAGACATGACAAAAAACTTAAGGATGACGGTGCCTAGTAAGTACTGAAGCAAAAATAAACAGGTATTTTCATTGAATATCCCCCTTTAACTTCGGTGTTTTATGAATTCAAAATACTGAAAACATGTGCAAACTTAGGCGCTAAAGCGCCTACTACAAACGCAAGCCGCTAAAGCACCCACTACAAACGCAAGGCGCTAAAGCGCCTACTACAAACTCAGGCGCTAAAGCACCTACTACAAACTTAGGAATTCAAAATACCTGAAAACTTGTGCTTCAGTACTTATAACGATGTTAAAATAATCTTGTTCCGCTCGTGACTTCGTTTGTAACGGTGCTAAGTATAGTTAATTATTAATCCATATAATAAATACTGTTATTAACGGTTTTTTGGCTGTAAATTATTGATTTTCTTTATCCCTGAATTTTTTTGTAGGAGTTTCGTCGAAAGGAGAAATTTGTTATGCACAAAAAACTGGCTCTAGGGTTAGCGGTTTCGCTCTGTCTTCAGGCAGCGGTAGCAGAAGACAAGCCTTGGAATGGTCAAGGTGAGTTAGGTTTTACCCAAACCACTGGCAATACCGAAACTCAGAGTCTCGTTGCCAAATTAGGATTCGGCTACAAAGTGTTGCCGTGGGAACATAATATTAAACTGGAGACTTTGCGTTCGGAAGACAACAGTACACTGAGTGCAGAGACATACGGTTTGAAATGGCAAAGCAATTACCACTGGTCCGATAGCAGTTACCTACTCGGTAAATTCCGATATGAAGAGGATCGCTTCAGTGGTTATGAGTATCAGTCCTCGCTGATTTTTGGCTATGGGCACCAACTAATTAACACGGATAGCACGGGCTTAAAGCTAGAAGCCGGTGTCGGTATAGGGCAGAACAACATCCTGTTGGACATTTACAGTGAAACTAACGACCAGCAACTGATTGGCTATCTTGGGCTGAACTACCGTCAGAAAATCAGTGACAATACCGAATTTACCCAATATTTGAAGGTAGAAGGCGGTACTGAGAATGTCTACAGTGAATCCGATACTGGGTTTCTGGTTGGTGTGATGGAGAATCTGAAATTGAAGTTGTCACTGTTGATCAAAAACAATAGCGAGGTTCCTCCGGGCACGGAAAAAACCGACACAACCAGCACCGTTACTCTAGTCTACGATTTTTGAATCCCGAAATCCCAAAATTTTTTCTAACCAAAAATCATTCATGGAGTCCAAAGCTTTAGCTTTGGACTCCAAAAACAATTTTGATTCCAAAAAACGTCCAAACCTAAAGGTTTGGACTCCGAAAACAGACTCTAAAAAACTATAAACCTAAAGGTTTGGATTCCAAAAAAGTTTGGACTCCAAAAAATGTCAAAATGCTTAGGGCTCCAAAAAAGTTTCCAAACGACTCTAAGCAATTTTTTGGTAATTCAAGTATTTTTCAAGGTGAAAACCAGTTTTGCAATGTCGTTTTGAATTTGTTAAATGCTTCATCAGTGCAACGTCCAAAACTGACCTTTTCAGCCAATCGTCGATATAAAATTGAAGAACGTGGTTTGCGTACTTTTTTCAATGCGGCTTCCATGCTTTCTTTGGGTCTTTCTGGCTTTATCTCTCCTTCACGTAAAAATCCTTTAGTTTTTAACCATCTGTTTAACTCAGGTTGTTTCCAGCCCAATAGCTCAGCAACATGAGGTGAGTCGCTCCATACCCAAATTTCTAATTCCGGGTTTAACACAATAGCGGCAGCTTGTTGCCAACCGGAACGAAAAAGGTTAGCTTCAACTTGCTGTTCTAATTGTTGTCGAGTTAAACCCTCACGCCCACACCCTTCTCTATCAAATAAGATTAAGGCATGGGTGCTTTGATTTAAAGAAGTTCGCAAAAAATGATGTCCATCATTAAGACAACCCGGATCATTGTGGGGATGAACAAACAGATCGAAACTAATTTGACGTATTGACAGTGCTTGGGGGCGACTCAGTCTGCCTTTGACTGAGTATTCCATATTTTTATCGGCAACCAGAACGACTAAATCTTTCATCCCAATACCCCCCCTGCAAACAAAACACCGAGATTGGTTTCACCTTTCCAATGCTTCAAAGCGGGATGTTGGTTACCACTCACAATTTTCGTCGCCCCTTCTTTGGCAAAGCACAATATCTCTTGCAATTTTGCCGTACTTAAAATCACTGGTGAATGTGTTGCCAGTAGAACTTGAGCATCATAAACGGAAGATAACGATTGATAAATCGTTTCCACCGCTCGCGGGTGAATGCCGTTTTCCGGTTCTTCAACTAAATAAATACCCGATAAATGAGGTAAATAGGCCGGTAAAGTTAAAGCCAACACTCTTAATGTACCATCCGATGTCATCCAAGAAGGCACTTCTAAGCCACCCCGATAACGCATTACCAGATAACGATGCCTATCTTCTGGACGTACTACCGTATAAATATCTTCAAGATCATCAAGCGCCGTTTGTAAATGACTTATCCAATCTTGATAATTTTCAAAGGCTTGTTTGTGTAGCCACTCTATCATCCAAGGCAAATTAGAACCATCCGGTTTAAAACGACGTTGTTGGCCTGGCGGACTTGGTTGGCGCATAATTCGACTATTGAGGATAAATGGTTGTATCCCAGTCGTGAGTAAATTTTTAAACCAAACACTCACCGGAAATTGGGAATCATCTTCTGGCAAATTACCCAGTGCCGAGCGCTGAGAACCCAGTTTAAAGGAAAGTGTGGAATGATGTTCGATGGGTTCAGAGACTTCTGGATAAAAGTGGTCATATTTCTCATCATCTTTGCTGACAACGAGACGTTTTAACTGAGGCCCGATTAACAAAACACGTTCCGCAAGTATTGCCGTTTCACGGCTCATCGAATCCATGCCAATAGTGACTTCATAACGAATCTTCTCAAAAGCTTGTGTCAGGCGTTGGCTATCTGGAATCTTTGCTTCAATCGCCAAGTCAAACTGTGTTCCGGATTTTCCCCAAAATAAATCAGCTAAATTGTGAGTACGCTCAGATATAGCAGCCTCTAATCCAGTTGACACTAAGCGTCCCAGCAAGGCGAAAACATCAAAAAAGGTCGTCTTACCAGTGGCGTTGGGGCCAACAAGAATGTGGAATGCTCCTAAGGATTGACGAACATCACGCAAACAGCGGAAATTTTTGGCTTCAATTTGAGTAATCATGTCATTACATCTCAAAATAACGGTTTTGAAAACAGGCGATAACTCGCCTACTATGAACCCCCAAAAGAACCCCGTCGGTTTTGGAAACTGTGAAAGTACATTAACAAAAAGTGGCCCAATCAATTTGAAAACCTGGCCCTCAACTGAAACCCGTCGGTTTTGGAAACTGTGAAAGTACATTAACAAAAAGTGCTCCAATCAATTTGAAAACCTGGCCCTCAACAGAAACCCGTCGGTTTTGGAAACTGTGAAAGTACATTAACAAAAAGTGGCCCAATCAATTTGAAAACCTGGCCCCCAAAAGAACCCCGTCGGTTTTGGAAACTGTGAAAGTACACCCCCAAAAGAACCCCGTCGGTTTTGGAAACTGTGAAAGTACATTAACAAAAAGTGGCCCAATCAATTTGAAAACCTGGCCCTCAACTGAAACCCGTCGGTTTTAGAAATATTGTTTAAAGTACATTAAGGGCCTGTTACAAAATAACCTGGTCATTTTTGTAGAGCAAATTCTAATAAATTAATTTGAGAAAATTTGTTCAAGTTATTTTGTTACAGACGCTAAAGCGCCTACTACAAACTTAGGCGCTAAAGCGCCGCCTACTACAAACTTAGGCGCTAAAGCGCCTACTATAAACTTAGGCGCTAAAGCGCCTACTATAAACTTAGGCGCTAAAGCGCCTACTACAAACTTAGGCGCTAAAGCGCCTACTATAAACTTAGGCGCTAAAGCGCCTACTATAAACTTAGGCGCCTACTATAAACTTAGGCGCTAAAGCGCCTACTACAAACTTAGGCGCTAAAGCGCCTACTACAAACTAAAGCGCCTACTATAAACTTAGGCGCTAAAGCGCCTACTACAAACTTAGGCGCTAAAGCGCCTACTACAAACTAAAGCGCCTACTACAAACTTAGGCGCTAAAGCGCCTACTACAAACTTAGGCGCTAAAGCGCCTACTACAAACTTAGAGCGTGTTTGAAAAGTCCAAGAATCAATCACTTATAAAATATATATTGCTTATAAAACAATGAGTTAAGTTGAGTTTTAAAACACGTTCTTAGCTTTGGACGGCAAAAAAAGTCCAAACTAAAGTTTGGACTCCAAAGTCCAAACTAAAGTTTGGACTCCAAAGTCCAAACTAAAGTTTGGACAAAGTCCCTTCCAGATAAGCGGCGACGGCACGATCGGGTTCATTTTCGTTAGTCATAATGGGTTCAATGCCTTTTGCTTTCAGGCGTTGCACTAATCCCTTGCCCATACCGCCGGTGATAAAAACTTGCACTTCGTCTAGGGGATGGGGTTCGTGGGCTGAACTGTCATGGAACGATTGTTCTTTCGAGAGTTCCAACAACGTTTTGTCGTTGATTTTGCCATCAAAGATTTCGTAAATCCAAAATTTGCGACACCGCCCAGCGTGTTCGGTGATTTCGCGCTTGTTTTGGCTGGTAATAGCAATTTTCATTTAAATCATCTCCTTGTAAGTGTTCATAAATTTTTTAAAACCGCCGAGGTTTTGCAAACCGCCGAGGTTTTTAGTCCAAAAATCTTTATCTGAAAAACGGTAGTACAACGATTGAAGTAGTAGCATTCATTCTTGAACAAATAAATAAACGAATATAATAGAAAAAATCCCGCAATATCCCCATTCGCTTACTGTGAAAATACCTATAGCATCTAGTACAACGGATACGCGTTCCGAAACGGATTTTCATATTTGGGGGTGGCGAAATAATTTAGCCATGACGATTTATTTCCCAATTCGTTGTATTATCAATGAATTGCCGTTAGGCGGTGCAAGCTAACCCTTGCACTTCCCAAGCCAATCTCAAAAAATACCGTCATTGGGAACGAATGAGATTAGTTGTACTAAACTGATAGGTGGTGAGAGCAAATCCCGCAATCACCCCATTCGTTTATTTCCGAATTCGTTGTACTATCAATGAATTGCCTTTAGGCGCTGCAAGTTAAACCTTGCACTGTGTTATGGCAGGGCGATATCAGCCCAGACTAAATGATGATCTGAACTGGCCTCTGTTTCTCCTTGTTTTTCTACTAAGTAATACAAAGGGTTAGAGGAATTATGCCAAAAAACACCAGACGCGTAAACCTTTAAATCTCTTGAAGGCAAGACATAATCGACGCGCAACCCCCAACTGGCCGTCTGATGGGCTGGGTTGCCTTTGTTATAGGTGTCTGGATTCAATTGGGCGTTTTCTTTGCTGCCGGGGCTGGTTGGGGCCGGGTGTTGATGAATACGTGGATGGTTCAGTAATTGATGAATGGCGTTGTCTGTGCTGTCGCCTTCAACCGGATCGGCGTTCATGTCACCCATTATAACAAAATGCGCTGTTGCGTCTAAGCCGCCCTTTTGTCCGTTGTCGTCATAGAGATAATCGGCCTTGCCGGGCGTTATATAATCCGCCAACAGGCGTATTTCATCAAAGTTGCGTAAGCCATTACGATCTTCGTCGCCATCAAACACCGGCGGCGTTGGGTGAGCAACAAGGAGGTGAATGATACCGGTAGGCAATTCAATCGGCACATCAACATGATTTTTTGAGGAGAGCCGAAAAATCTCTAAGGCCTCTGCTGAATACCACGTTTCTCCTGTCGCAGGATTCTTGGGCAATTTCGCGCCCGGCATGTCTTTCCACAAAAAATGCTGGAAGGTGCGGATATTGTCCTTAACACAGCCTTGGCATCGGGGTGTGTTAGGGGAAGTGTTCCTGATCGGATATTTAGAGAGAATGGCAAAGGCATATTGGCCGGGATGGCAGCCAAAGCCAAGGGCATCACCGGGGCCGTCTATTTTGCCATCCTTGTCTAAATCCCTGCCAGAAGGAATACCCGTATTGGACGGCACGGCATAAGTATATTTAAAATCAATGGGTTGGGCCCCGTGTTGGCCGATACGGAGGTAATTGTCTTGAAACAATTGTAGCGCCTTGCCACCTTCATCATAGTCGAATTCTTGCAGGGCGAGAACGTCGGGATTGACGCGCTGGATAATCTCGGCAACGTTTTTGGCTTGTTGATGGTTGGAGGTGGAAAGCTCAGTAATGAGTCCACCGGCTTCGTTGCGACTCAAGGCCGTGTTGAAGGTAGCGAAGCGGAATGTTTCTGTTGTAGGCGTTAAGATGATAGACAAGTAAAATACCCAAAAATAGAGTGACATAAGAGTTATTTACAATGATAGTATTAGTATAACGGATTTTTGGAATAAATGGATTTTTTTTTAGCCAAAATTTGGCGGGTTGAATTACCCAGAAGGGGTTGGCACTGGGATGGTGAAAATTGTTAATGATTAATGATTAATGATTAATGAATTAAAGAATACTTGCATCGGCAAAAGTTTCGCTCAGCGAAACTTTTGCCGATGCGATTGTTTTTAAAATAATAAAAATGAAGCGGAATAAAAATTGGATCAAGTTTTAGAACCAAAGGAACCTCCTTTTCATCACCCCAGGTTGGCACTGAGGTGAAAATTGTGAACCGAAGCTCAGCGGTGCTAATTGTGAAAACACAAAAGCGGGATCAACAATGAACCCAAAATTGGCTTAAATACTGCTCCTTTTCATCAGCCCAGCTTGCACCTGTGGCTTTGGGGTTGTTTACCACAGGTTTTCCTTAAGGCTATTATCTCGCTTCGCTCATTACTGCGTTTCACGTTCAACCCCTTCGGGGTTGACACACACAAAACCCACAGGTTTCACCTGTGGCTTTGGGGTTGTTTACCACAGGTTTCACCTGTGGCTATTATCTCGCTCCGCTCGTTACTACGTTTCACATTCAACCCCTTTCGGGGTTGGCACGTCGGGGACACATTTTCCACAGGTTTCACCTGTGGCTATTATCTCGCTCCGCTCGTTACTGCGTTTCACATTCAACCCCTTCGGGGTTGAACGTTGGACACCGTCTGCCTTCCTTAGGTTTGGACACCTGCCAAACTCAAGTTTGGGAACGCCCTTTCCCTTGAGGAAGAGGGCCGGGTGAGGATTAATCTCTGTATGTCACCCCGGTTTGTTTTGGTATCGTCACTGTCTCCACTTCCTTGACGTAGTTCACAAACGATTCCGCATAACCAAAGTAGGTGTCTACGCCACCCCGTTCTGCTAAGACTTTGCCAAAGGTAGTATAACCATCTCGGCCGCTGGCGATAAAAGAATTTGTTCCCACCTTGTACATTTTATCGAATTCAATAGGTGACCACTTGCCGTTCTCGTCTCTGATTTCAAGACGGGTGATACGCTGATTAGTCGGGCGATTGATTTCGAGGGTATAGCGGATACCGGCCCCATAAGGAAAAGAACCAGTAGAACCACCCTGATCAAAGTGATGACTCAAGGCATCTTCAAGCACTTGCTTGACTTCCGCGCCTGTCAGCTCCAACACATAAAGGGTGTTGGCGAAAGGCAGTAAAGTATAGGCCGTTTCAATGGTAATATCACCCTTGAACACATCAATCCGTACACCGCCGGCATTTTGAATAACGAGATCAGCGTCATAGTTTCGGCTGTTCAATTGTTGGAGAAAGCCTTCGGCAACGATGGGGGCAATCTGGCTGCCGTTAGGCAATTCAACACCCGATTTATGGGTGCCCGGAATACGGATATGCAATAAATTATCGGCCGCATGCCCAATCACTTCTTTGGAAAGCTTTTCCACCGGTTCGGTGTATTCGGCCAGTTGCTTGGCAACAACCTGATCGGGTTTCACAATGTCGATATTGGGGTTGTTGGCAATTATGGCCTCAATCTTGGCTTGAGTCTCAGCATCAACGAGTTTTTTATTGCCGTTCGCATCGCGCTGCTTAAAAGTGTCGCCAACCAACAAGATGGGATTGCCGTCACACTCCGTCACAACACCTTTGTCATCAAATCCAACACTTAAAGAACCGACAACATAAGAATATTGCCAAGCTTGGGCAATACAAACCGGTTCTCCTCTGGGCGACATGACTTTGGTGGGATAAGGGCCTTTTGAATGAAGGCCAAGTTTCGTAAAATCGCCTAACAGCGTATGGGAATCTCCGCCTAAAATCACATCCACACCGGCAACTTGCTTAGCAAGCGCTTGATCCTGCGTATAGCCGTAATGCGTCATCAAGATGATTTTATCAATGCCCTTGCCTTCGAGTTCGGCTACCCTCTTTTTGGCCGTTGCCACCTCATCAAAAAAGGCCAAATCCTTACCGGGCGAAGAACTATAGAGGGTTTTGAGCGTGTCGATGCCGATAAGGCCGACTTTGTGGCCGTCAATTTCTTTGATGAGGTAAGGTTTAACCAATCCGTTCAAGTCCTTGCTCTGAGAAAAATAAATATTAGCGGCAAGAATGGGAAACTTCGCTTGTTTGAGAAAGTGGGCAAGCACGGCATTGCCATCATCAAATTCATGGTTGCCCAACGCAAAAGCATCAAAGCCCACCGTGTTCATCAGTTCAACGTCAGCATCACCTTTAAATAAAGTATAATAAAGCGTGCCTTGCACCGCGTCACCGATATGCAATATCAACGGATTCTCTAAACGGCCTCTCAGCTCGTTAATTTTGGCGGCCACTCTGGCAAAGCCACCCAATTTTACCGACGTTTCTACGCCATTAAATTTCAGCGTATAGTTTTCCGCCACCAGATGAGAATGGTGATCATTGATATGTATGAAGTGAGCACGGAAGACCGTTTCAGCCGACGCGGTGGATGTTAATAACAATGACAGACTGCCTAGTGCTAACAAACGTTTATAGTTCATAATTAAGGATCGAAAGAAATCGGATTTCTTCAAGAAATCCGATTTCTCTTTTGGCCGATGAATGTTAAAGGATTTACGCGTACCTACTTAACTGACTCATTAACGAGTCACGCTAACAAGTTAAAATTTTATAATTATAGATGTTCAGAAAAATAATTTAACACCTGAGGGCAAACACACAGGTTTGCCCCTACATAAAATCTACGACATAATGAATGTCTTGTAGGGGCAGACCTACGTGTCTGCCCGTTGTGAAATTAGTTACCTTAAAATATATAACTTTCAATCACATACTGACTTGTGTGCCAAGAATAGCTTTCAAGAGGGGAATAAAACCACGACAAGTCCTTCTGGAAAGCTGTTGGGAGAGGCGTTTTTAGTCCAATCTAAGTATATTAACCGCTCAAAATTGAGGGCCATGAATTGAAATGGACTTGAATGAATTTAAGTATGGCCCTAAAAAGACAATTACAAGCTTACTACAAACAGGTTGACTAAAAAAAACCTGATTGTAACTGTTGAAATGTATAACTTGTTGAATTTTATTGATTACATCAATACCATACTTATTCACATTCAACCCCTTTCGGGGTTGGCACACACAAAACCCACCGGTTTCACCTGTGGCTTTGGGGTTGTTTACCACAGGTTTCACATTCAACCCCTTCAGGGTTGGCACGTCGGGGACACATTTTCCACCGGTTGCACCTGTGGCTATTCACCCCTTTCGGGGTTGGCACTTTGATAAGGTATCAACAAAATCCGTTAGAATCAGAAAAAACAAATCGTTTAACTTTTGTCCTTTCTTATAACGAACCGAAGGGAAGCTTTGCTAATCTTGTCGTTTTTGACTTGAATTATCTGTTTAATATTGAACCGCCAAAATTGAGGGCCATGAATTGAAATGGAGTTGAATGTTTTTTAATATAGAACTCATTATCCCCGACACACCCTTCGAGGCAAACGTTTTTCGCCTCGAGTCTCCTGCACTAGTCCCTTTTTTTTATCTACGAACAGGAGTCTACAAATGGCAACCATGAATGCGATTTATGTCAAGTGTACGTCGGTATCATATTCTGACGTGCAAACCCTTAATCCAGTGTGTTCTGAGGTAAATAATGATTGGCTCGGCTTCATCTTACCCAGTAAACGGGATGTTAGTGATGACCTCATTGCGGCTTTGTCCAAAAAATATGAATGTGAGGTAGTGTTTCTGTCATTTCAGACTGTAGTAGACGCGTTTCAATATTTGTATGACAAAAATGGCGAACAAATACGAAAGTTGATTTACGGATGCTCTGAACAAGAACGTACTTGGGAACAATCTAACGGTGCCACTCAGCCATGGGAAACTTGCCTTTTTGATCCTGATGAGTTGACTGACTCTCTTGAATTTGCAGAAGAAAGTGAAAGGGAGCAGCTTGTTCAAATATGGGAAGAAAAACGGATTGAACCTGGCTCATATTATCCAAGTGTTGATGCCAAACAAACGGCAATGTTTTTCATTTATTGCCTGGATGGGGCTAACATATATACTAACTATAGCGAGGTACTTGCAAAACGCCAAAATCCTTGGCAATTGGGAATGGGTAATGACGAATTAAAAGTTAGGAATAAAAATAATAACTTAATAATTAATTGGTTAAAGAAAGAACAACATCAGCGTAGCCCTTTTGGTTCTCAGCCTGTTTGTAGTAGGCGATTTATCGCCTACCGGTAGTGGGCGTTATTTTGAGCAACTCGAACCAGATTCGTTATTTATAAAATGAGTCATTTACAAACAACAGGTTCATTTTTCATTTTTTTCATTAATAACGTGAGTTCTGCTTTAAATATCAATGAGTTATAAAATTAGTTGTTATATCAGTTATTTAGTTAGAATGACTGAATTATCAATCAGTTAAAAACAAAACCCATAAGCTGTACTGGTTCATTCCAGTTGATGGCCCACAAATAAGGGTTATTAACGTATTAATGCTAAGGGTTTAATATCACAAATTGATTTTTAATCAATTAATTGTCATCAAATAATTGATTAATATAGGATTTATATCACTTATTGAAAAGTCGAACTCACGTTAATATATCTGTCGATTACCACTACCTTTGGCGTACCTATTTGATTTTCTCACCGGTTGATAAATAATGATTCAAGGCCTGTTCCCAACGTTCCATAAAACCTCGGTACCACTCTTTTGTAAACTCTTCTAAAAACGCTTCACCTTCGGGACTTAGGGCCGTGTATGAATAGGCAACTTCGGCCTTTGTACCACCAACACCGTCATCAGCCAAAACGATTTCAAGCTTACCAACGGTATGATTGGGCGTTATTTTATGTATTTCGAGTGTGTATTTTTCCGGATCGTAATGCGTAATGATCCAGATGGCATTTTGAGGTGAAGCCGGGGTAACAAACACACATCCCGTTTCTGCCACACCAGAGTTTGAGATGACCAGTTCAGGGTTCCAATCTGGCACCCATTCGGTTTCACGAACCGGGCAAAGTAGTGGAAAGACTTTTTCGGGAGGCGCTCTCAATGTTTGAGTGTAACGGTGTCTAATTTGATTGGGTTTGGATATTTTTAGAGTCATTATCCTGATGATTTCAAGTGGTTTGGCGCTTACAAGGATTGCATATAAGCAGGGATTATACTAATGAAAAACGACAAGGATTGCATATAAGCAGGGATTTATAATAAGGATTTCAAGCGGTTTGGAGCTATTCTTCAATAACTACAAGGATTGCATATAAGCAGGGATTTATAATACTCAATAACTACAAGGATTGTATATAAGCAGGGATTTCTAATACTCTATAACTACAAGGATTGCATATAAGCAGGGATTTCTAATACTTAATAGCTACAAGGATTGCATATAAGCAAGGATTTATAGTGAAAAATTATAATTGATTTTCGTAAAATCTGTCTCGGTGAATTTATTTCTATGCACATAAGTCGTAGCCACAGCGTGTCAATTGATATAAAAATCATCATACGCTTGAAAGTCTTGAGTCGGGTTTGAAGGGAATTTAGGGAGCTGTGCCATTAAATTAAGAGCTACCTCAAGGGTTTTTGCCTTCAAGCCCCAACGGGGCGAGATTAATATAGCCTGTGTAGCTACCAGGAAATCCAAGTTATGGCCACGTTGAGTATAATTTAATGGTATTGATTTAGGGGCGTGTTTTTAGTAGTTCTCGCACACCGAATAACTTCGTTTCAGTTTTTAGCCGCGCAAAGTTTACACACTAATACAGTACAATTTCAAGAATTTGATCTAAGAATTGAGAGTAGTCAGCTTCACTTTGGTTAATGGTAAATGCGATAGCCAGTTGCTTGCTGGGCACAACAAATAACATGACTCCCCAATGTCCAGGATGATAGAAATACCAATCGCCATTTTCAGTATTTCCAACGAAAGGCCCTAATCCAATCAACTCTGTTCCGTATGGCTCCATCATCAACTTAAGAGTTTGCGGATCGGTAAAAGGTTCCCCACGAGCCAGTGCTTTACCAAACCGAGTTAAATCTGCTGTTGTCGTCACAAATCCACCATCAGCAAATTCCATACTCGGATGGATCAAATTCATATCATAGTCTCCGGCATAACTGTGTATTGGGGTAACGCTCGCCGGCAATTCGTGTGTTTCTTCAAAGGTGTTATCCAGCCTAAGAGGCTTTAAAACGTCGCGACGCACAATTTCATGATAAGCTTTTCCGGTGACGGCTTCAATAACCATACCTAACACGATATAACCGGCTGAGGTATAGAGTTGACTGCTGCCAGGTTCAAACTGTGGCCCTAATTTGAGTGCAAAATCAAGCAGTTCTGCCGGTTTTTTCGGTTGTTGTGGTTGTTGTGCTAGCCAAGCGTTTTTGGCCGGATCGTTGTCAATATTCGCTAAGCCACTGGTATGAGATAATAATTGTCGAATAGTAATACTTGGCCTTTTGCCCTGATGTAGGCGATTAACGAGCGCTTCAGGGAGGAATTTTCCAATCGAATCATCAAGGTTTAACACCCCTTTCTCTACCAGTCGTAGCACAGCAACGGCGGTAAACAGTTTGCCTACACTGGCAGCGCGGAAATACGATTCGGCTGTCACCGCTCGATCATCGTGGAAAGACTTTTGTCCGGCTGAACCTGAGTAGATAACACCATTAGAGTCTTCAGCTCGAAGCATGACACTGGGTATCATCGCTTTTGAGGCCCATGCTTTAACGAGCGTTTTTAACTGATCGCATTTGTCTCCGTTAGGCGGACACTCAAGCGTAAAAGATTCAATGTTAGAGTAGCCGCTACGGCCCTCATTATTGTAAGACTTAACGGCCACGTAAAATGCTGCCTCATTCCAGAGTTTGACTGACAGATTGGTTTTAGCGCCCATATTAATACTATTAATCGAGTCTGCACTTGGATAGGGCGCGTAGAACAGATGATATCCATTTGCGCCTTCAACTGTAGTCCAAGAAGCAGTAACCGTTGTACTTTCCTCAGTGACAATTAATATTGGGGGAACTGGAGGTGCTGTATAAACGGCGTTACTCAATGCAAGTAACCCATAAGGAAAAATTTTTATCAGTTCATTAAACATAAAGGTATCCTGATCAAACCTAACTTATAGTCAACACGGGCCCGTTTACCCGTTTGTAGTAAGTAGTTTGTAGTAGGTGCTTTAGCGCCTAAGTTTGTAGTAGGTGCTTTAGCGCCTTAGTTTGTAGTAGGTGCTTTAGCACCTTAGTTTGTAGTAGGTGCTTTAGCGCCTAAGTTTGTAATAGGTGCTTTAGCGCCTAAGTTTGTAGTAGGTGATTCTCAAATACCGTCTAGTGGCTAAAGCCAGGGTGTGTCCCACCTGTCCTACAGCTGTTTCAATCAAGGGCCATCACTTAAATCAAGTTCTTAAATTTCACAACATGGCCCCAAAAAAACCGCCAGTTCGACAAAACCTTGCTTTTTTGAGAAAGCATATCTATTAATAAAAACTGACCCAATCAATTCTCCAACCCGGCCTTCAACAGAAATTTGAGCGGTAAGACAACGTATCGATAGTAGGACAACTGGGACACACTCTAAAGCCCCTTACTAATAATTAATGATTAATAATTAATTGTTAATTATTAATTTATGGCCCTCAAAATCGATACTTCAAAAACATGCAAAAAAATAGGTAGGTCAATAACAATAATTAATGATTAATAATTAATTGTTAATTATTAATTTATGGCCCTCAAAATCGATACTTCAAAAACATGCAAAAAAATAGGTAGGTCAATAACAGGTACCC
>NBMI01000128.1 GCA_002085445.1 Candidatus Parabeggiatoa sp. nov. 2 | reverse complement strand
GGTTAAAAGTTTATGCGTTATTCACTATTGGCTTTTTTGAAATTATTTTTCTGAACATCTATAGAAAAGCCCCAAAGGGGCGACATTAATATAGCCAGGGGCAACGCCCCTGGCTTAGCTTTCCACTCGATGGCCCACAATTTTCCTGTTATTAACGTATTAATGCGTCGAAATAACAATTCATTGGAAATGATTTCATGCCGATATCAATAATTATCCCAACCTATAACGGTGCCAAGCGCATTGGAAAGTGTTTGGAAGCACTCGCTCAACAGGACTATCAAAACGACTATGAGATTCTAGTTGTAGATGACGGTTCAAAAGACAACACTGCGGCTCTCATTGAAGAAAAATATCCGCAAGTAAAGTTGATGCGCCAAGAAAACGCCGGCCCGGCCGCGGCAAGAAACAACGGTGCCCAACATGCGAGTGGCGACATTATCTTATTCACAGACGACGACTGCATACCCGTGACAGATTGGTTGCTGCAAACAGCCGTTGTAGCTGTCAAAGGGGCCTATTTAACAAAACAACCTCAACTAATCGCTCGCTTTGTTCAACTTGAATACGAAGACAAGTACCGTTTGTTGGAGAAAGAATCATACATAGATTTTATTGACACCTATTCGGCCGCTTTTCGCCAAGAGGTTTTTATCAAATACGGTGGATACGACAGTTCTTTCCCCGTAGCTTGTGCCGAAGATGTTGAATTATCATATCGCATGTCGTATGCGGGAGAAAAAATGGTTTTTCAACCCAAGGCGCGCAAGTCTACCACACGCACCCGGATACGTTGATGAACTATCTGAAAAAGAAGTATAAATTTGCTTATTGGCGAGTGCTTGCGGTGAAAAAAAATCCTCAAAAGGCCGTCAAGGATTCCCATACGCCGCAATTGATGAAAATACAACTGCTGTTTATCCCTGTTTTGATACTACTGCTATTGGGCGGATTGCTAGAACCTTGGCTTTTCAGTATCGCAGGTGCTTTACTTGGATTGTTTTTCATCACAACCCTGCCTTTTGCAACGCGTTCCTTGCGGAAAGATAAAAAGGTTGGTCTGGTATCACCGTTGTTACTGTTGGGCCGAGCAATCGCACAATTTTTTGGCGTTTTTTCCGGCAGTGTTAACTTATTGTTTACAAAGTCTTAACAACAAGGATTGTATATAATAAAGGATTGATTGTAATCAATATTTACAAGGAATGTGAATTAAGGGTTGAATTGAATCCTAAAAAATCAATGACTTATAAAAATAAAAACGTCTTGATTGAAAGTGGTTTTATAAGTCTTTATTCATTCTTCATTTTTAATTTTTCATTCTTAATTCGCATATACAATCCATGTCGTTTTTAATCCTTTATTATATACAATCCTTGTAGAATTCATTCCTCGCAATAAATCAGGAGGCAACATGTCTACAATCCGCATAACTAAAAGTATCTTAGTAACAGGTGGCGCTGGATTTCTTGGCTCACACCTCTGTGAACGCCTTCTCAAAGACGGCCATGATGTGCTTTGCGTCGATAACTTTTTTACCGGAACAAGAAACAATATTCTTCACCTATTGGGCAACCCACGTTTTGAGGTAATGCGACATGACGTTACTTTTCCACTTTACGTGGAAGTCGATGAAATCTACAACTTAGCATGCCCCGCCTCACCGATACATTACCAATTTGATCCGGTACAAACCACCAAAACCAGCGTTCATGGTGCCATCAATATGTTAGGCTTAGCCAAGCGAATCAAGGCCAAAATCTTCCAAGCCTCAACGAGCGAAGTCTATGGTGATCCGCAAATTCATCCTCAACCAGAAACTTACTGGGGACATGTCAATCCGATAGGACTACGAGCCTGCTATGATGAAGGCAAACGATGTGCGGAAACCTTATTTTTTGACTACTATCGCCAACACCGTTTAAAGATTAAAGTAGCCCGTATTTTTAATACTTACGGTTCACGTATGCACCCTAACGATGGGCGCGTGGTTTCCAACTTTATTGTTCAAGCCTTGAACAACGAACCCATAACCGTTTATGGAGACGGCTCGCAAACTCGTTCCTTTTGTTATGTGGACGATCTCATAGAAGGCTTTATTGCGCTAATGGATTCTTCCGATGAATTGACCGGCCCCGTTAATTTAGGCAACCCTAATGAATTTACCATTTTAGAGTTGGCCGAAAAAGTGATCGACTTGACCGGTTCCACCTCCCAAATCGTCTTCAAACCACTCCCCCTAGACGATCCCAAACAACGACAACCGGATATTAAACTGGCTCAAGAGAAATTAGGTTGGCAGCCCAAAGTGCCTCTTGAAGAAGGCTTAAAAGACACTGTTGCGTATTTTGATAAGTTGCTGAAAGCGCAGAATGTCAGTTAGCGCCACCGGTGAAACGCAGTAACGAGCGTAGCGAGATAAACCGGTGGGTTTTGGCACCATCCACCGGTGAAACCGGTGGTAAAGCACCACGCTGTTTGAATACAAATAGCCTTAAGGAAAACCTGTGGGTTTTGGCATCAGAGATGCTTCAACCCCGAAGGGGTTGAATACGAATAGCCACAGGTGAAACCTGTGGGCTGTGGGCGGTGGGTTTTGGCATCGAGGTGCCAACCCCGAAGGGAATTGAATGTGAAAGAAATATCCGTTTCGTACATTAATAAACCTTTAGGACTTACGCATTGACAGATGAAAATATTTATGATTCATTTTAAATACAAGAACTGACAAATTTTTTTTTGGCAATTTTCATCAATTTAGCCATTGGTAAAATATTCATAACTCATTGATATTAATAGTGAATACAAAAAATTTAGTTTGTCAATGCGTCAATCCTAATTTATTTTAAATACAAGGAATTATACTCAGCACGGGCATAATTTGCACTTTTGTCATTCCGAACGAATGTGAGGAATCAAGCAAGAATTTAAAAAGATTTATGGCTATGCTCGTTATGACTTTTCTCAGTATACAAATTTTGTTTTTGGGCAATTTTTATCAATTTAGCCACGGTAGAATATTCATAACTCATTGATATTAATCGGGAATACAAAATTTTAAGTTTGTCAATGCGTAAGTCCTATATAATTTGAATTAATATTCACATTCAACCCATTTAGGGTTGTGCCTCCATTTTTTTCCCAGATTTCACCTAGGGTGGTGAAAATCAGGTTATTTTGTCCCAAAAACTGAGCCAATTTTTATTCCGTAATGACAAAATTATATAAAAAATAGTCACTTAAATAACCCTATTTTAATTCACAATTAGCTCCGCTGAGCTTCGGTTCACAATTCGCAATTCACAATTTTCATCACCCCAGGTTTCACCAGTAGCTCTTTCACATTTTACCCCTTCAGGGTAATGTTCAAGGAAAATAGCGAATTATTTTTTATGGCACTATTTTGAATCGCTGCTACAATTATAATTAAACCACAATAAAAAACGTAAGACACCTTAGCCGCCAAGCGTAATCCACCAAAGCGCCAATGATGGGTTACGCTTCGCTAAGGCTCCTTACCAACTGAATCCTTCTAACTGATAATTCTCACCGAAAAAACATGTTACAACGTTCTATTTTACTTATCAAAACAATTGACATACTGAGTATTACTCTTTCTGGAATAATAGCCTACATAGCCTATTTAGGCTTAGAAGAATGGCCCATGCCGTTTTATCATAGCATGGCTATCGTTTTAAGCGCATTGCTATCACTGATTATTTTTCCTTGGTTTGGTGTTCATAAACTGGACAAATATGGTTTATTCTCTTCAGTTCACAAACTGATAATCGCATGGATAACCGTCACCACCGTTATGATTTTGTTCGGATTTGGCCTCAAAATCAGCACCGACTATTCCCGTGTTTGGATAGCAATTTGGGTAGTATTAGGCGCTGTGATGTTAGTTGTCATGCGAAGTTTCGTCTATCGCAGCATCTACTATATTAACAATCAAGGTTGGCATCTCAACAAGATTGTCATTATCGGTGCCCAACAATTAGGCCAAATGCTGGTACGAAACATCAAAGCCTCAGAACCCTACATCAGCGTCGAGGTGGTAAGCTTTTTTGATGATGACAAGAAACTACAAGGCAAAACCGTAGAAAACATTCCAGTGAACAATAATATTTCTACTTTGCCCACCTTTGTCGAAAAAAATGAGATAAATGAAGTTTGGGTGACACCGCAGTGCATAGAACAATCGCGCTTGAAAACGATTTTAGTTCAGTTGCGTCATAACTTGGTGACGGTACGTTTTGTCGCCAACCTGTTCTCGTTTCGTATGATAAATGCTTCTATTACAAATCGATACGGATTACCCGTCATTACGCTGACAGAATCGCCCATGATCAAAAAGAGAAACCGGCTCCTCAAAGCCATTGAAGACAGAGTGCTTGCGACTCTGATTCAGGAGAGTGGCCCGGTGTGGGCCAAAAAAGAGGAGAACAGAGCCACCCGTTTTGGTACTTTTATAAGGAAAAGCAGCCTAGACGAATTGCCACAGTTTTGGAATGTTTTAAAGGGAGAAATGTCTATTGTGGGCCCTAGGCCAGAAAGGCCCCACTTTGTTGAACAGTTTAAGCACGAAATACCCGATTATATGCAAAAGCATTTAGTCAAAGCCGGCATCACCGGCTGGGCGCAAATAAACGGCTGGCGCGGCAACACCGACTTGCGTCCGCGCATTGAACACGACATTTACTATATAGAAAACTGGTCAGTATGGTTTGATATTCAAATCATAGTGACGACCATTTTTAAAGGTTTTTTTGATAAAAATGCTTATTAGACTTAGATAAAATTTAAAGCCCCAACGGGGCGACATTAATATAGCCGCAAGAAAGCCCCAGGAGCGGGAAGGAGCGGGAAGGAGCGGGAAGGAGCGGGAAGCCAGGAGGGAAGCCTTTAATAACACTTACCGAAGGGGCTAAGAAAAGCCCCAACGGGGCGACATTAATATAGCCTGGGGCATCGCCCCAGGAGGGAAGCCTTTAATAATACTTACCGAAGGGGCTAAGAAAAGCCCCAACGGGGCGACATTAATATAGCCTGGGGCATCGCCCCAGGAGGGAAGCCTTTAATAACACTTACCGAAGGGGCTAAGAAAAGCCCCAACGGGGCGACATTAATATAGCCTGGGCATCGCCCCAGAGGGCAATAACAATGCCACAATCTTTGTCGAATATTCTAGTACACATCGTATTCAGCACCAAAAACAGGGAGGATTTAATTCTGCCTTCGGTTGAGGCTGAACTACACGCCTATATGGCACAAATTTACCTGAATGAATCTTGTCCGGCACTTATCATCGGTGGTACAACAAATCATATCCACACCATAAGCCGCTTAGAACGCACAGTGACGGTGGCGCATTTGTTGGAACACGTCAAGAAGGGCTCTTCTAAATGGATAAAAACCAAAGGGAGGGAATTTTCGGGTTTTGCTTGGCAATCCGGCTATGGTGCCTTTTCTATCGGTGCCTCCAATCTCGAAGCATCGACGCAGTACATCCGTAACCAGAAACAACATCACCAAAATACCTCGTTCGAGGATGAATTCCGAATTATGTTGAAAAAAATATGAGGTAGAATTCGATGAACGCTATGTTTGGGATTAGCCTAGGGGCAGGAAGCCAGGGGCAGGAAGCTAGGGGCAGGAAGCCAGGGACAGGAAGCCAAGGGCGGGGAAGCCAGGGGCATCGCCCCAGGATTTCAAAACCCAGGATTTCAAAACATTTCAAAACCCTTCATTTAACCCTTCATTTTTATTTTCACTCTTCCCAATTGCACTGCTCCGTCTCTGACGTTGCTTACTATGAGACGGCAAAAAAAGCGCAATCCACGCCATCGCCAAAATCACCATAAAAGTTGCTGCATTCGCCGGAATTTGTAAATTAAAATCAACGAAGCTATGAGTCATTATGGCAATAATACCCATCATTGCACTAAACGCAACGCCTCGATACAAAGACTCACGGCGACGATATTGTGCCAATAGCGCGACAATTAAAGAAAAAATAACGCTACTACCCACGAGTAGCACACCAACAATACCCGTTTCTGCACCAAACTCCAGATAATCATTATGGGCATGGTCAAAAAAACCATCCACATCGCTCTCCCGATAACGTGGAAACACCGTATAAAAACTGCCAAGCCCAGAACCAGTCAACAAATAATCCTGCCAATACGGAAGAGTATGTACATCAACTTCATCGCGCGTCTCAGAAACAAAGCTAGTTTGCTCCAAACGTTGAGCAACTTTATCTATCCCAAACCAAGCCCCGACAATCAAAATATCAATCACGATCAAACTCACCAACAATATGACAGTGGAACGGGTGGCATGTCGGGAAAGCATTAAACCAATAACGCCGGCAACCATCATACTAGCAAAAAAAGCCGTATTACCCATGCGAGAGCGTGTCAACACCAAAGCAATAACCATCATGACAAGATACAATCTCAACCGCATTTTATCGCTCAACAACCAAGCCACCACCGAACGCAAATGCTGCCGCCAAGTCATGTTAGTTGAATCGCCAAGTTGAGCAATCAGCAAACCAATTCCCACAGCCAAACACATTTCCAAGTAGCCCGCAAGATGATTGCGGTTGACGAACGTGCCAGTCGCAACTTCCGTGTAATATATTTTTTCGTGGAAAAAACCATATTCCATGCCTGATAATGTCATTAAACTGCCATAAACGGCTTGAAATAGGCCACTAAATACTAACGTATAAGCCAACCAACGTAAACGCTTGCGTCGCTTAACAAGCAACAGAGTTAGTACAAAAAGCAAAACATAACTAATACTTTTGAGCAGAGAAACAGTCGTCGCATGGGAGTCTACAGAGAGAGTTGCAGTGGCGGGGTGGCTGCCTTCAGTAGTTACCAAGGTCTGCAGATGTGCAGCCTCTGGAGACAGAAATTCAACCAACAAGTAAGGCAAAGGAAAACACTGAAAGCCAATATAAATTAACCACAAAATCAACAGGATAAGTATCGGTTTGGCTTTATAAAAAACCGAGGTAAGCCTAACATGGCCATGTAGAAATCCCCATAACCAAACCAGAGACAAACCAAATATCCAGACTTCCATGAAGGCCCATGCCCAAGCATGATTACTGCCCAAAGGGACAGGCAACCAGAACATTAAAACCAAAAAGCCGATAAAAATGCCTCTGTCGGCCGAATGAGATTTTGAAGAATGGTGCATTTTATAAAATTGACCAAAAACGATTCATCCAAATTTGTAATGCCTTGTATTTAAAAAGGATCATAAAATTTGTCATCTGTCAATGCGTAAGTCCTATCTTAGTCAAACCTAATCAAAGTGACTTATTTAAGTTAAGTTTTAGAGTGTTAGACTTTAACGCTTGACTTTAAAATATATATGAATAATGTGAATTAAGGGTTGAATTAATTATTATGAAATCAATGAGTTATAAAAACTTAAATTGATAAGTTATTTTATAACTCTGTTCATTCTACATTTTTCATTTTTTCATTTTTAATTCTTAATTCGCGTATCTAAATCGGGGCTGCTTCTTCTGTCTCTGGTCGATCTACCAGTTCTACAACAGCCATAGGCGCTTTATCTCCAGTCCTAAAACCACCCTTTAGAATGCGTAGATACCCGCCCGGACGTTCCTTATAGCGAGGGCCTAATTCATTAAACAGTTTAGTGACGATTTCCCGATCACGTAACCGAGCAAAGGCTAAGCGACGTTTTGCGACACTATCCTCTTTAGCCAAAGTAATCAACGGTTCAACTTTGCCCCGCAGTTCTTTTGCTTTAGCTAAAGTTGTCTTAATAATTTCGTGGCGCATTAAAGAAACCGCCATATTTTTAAACATCGCTTTTCTGTGACTACTGGTTCGATTCAAATGTTTACCGGCATGACGGTGACGCATAAATGTTCCTTTTCAGTTATCAGTTATCAGTTATCAGTTATCAGTTACCAGTTACCCGTTATCAGTTATCATTTATCAGTTATCAGTTATCAATGAACAGTGATAATTACTTACTGGTAGCTGTTCTCGCCAATCAAGAAGAATCCGATGGTTCCCTACTGGGGAGGCCGAGGGGTGGCCAGTTTTCCAAACGCAATCCTAGAGACAACCCACGCGATGCTAACACCTCCTTAATTTCAGTCAGAGACTTCTTACCAAGATTAGGTGTTTTCAGCAATTCAGTCTCATTTTTTTGAATCAAATCGCCAATATAAAAAATATTTTCCGCTTTCAAACAATTAGCAGAACGCACTGTCAATTCCAATTCATCCACCGGCCGCAATAAAATGGGATCAATCTCATTCTTTTCTAATTTGACTTCAGTTTCGACATTACCTTCCAAATTCACAATCACAGAAAGCTGATCCAGCAAAATGGATGCCGCCGTTCTGATGGCCGATTCAGGATCGATTGTACCATTGGTTTCCAACTCAATGATGAGCTTATCAAGATTAGTACGTTGTTCGACACGCGCACTTTCAACCTTGTATGTCACTCGCAAAATGGGACTAAAAGAGGCATCTAGCTTTAACGTACCGATAGGAGTTTCACTCTCGTCGTTTTGACTACGTTGACTGGCTTGCTGATAACCACGTCCCATCATCACTTTTAACGTCAGGTTAAGTTCACCAGCCTTGGTCAAGTTAGCAATAACATGGTCTGGATTGACAATCTCAACACTATGCTCCAAAGTGATGTCCCCCGCACAGACGGGGCCGGGGCCTTTTTTAGTGAGTCGCAAGGTTGCTTGCGTACGACCCTGCATACGAATGGCTAAATTTTTTAAATTCAGTAAAATGTCAGTGACATCTTCCTGCACACCCTCACCACAGCTAGTGTATTCATGTAGCACGCCTTCAATCACAACTTCAACCACAGCCGCGCCCGGAAGGGCAGACAACAGCACACGTCTGAGGGCGTTGCCTAACGTCTGTCCGAAGCCACGATCCAATGGCTCCAGTGTTATTGTTGCTGTCGTCTCATTGATATGTTTAACATCAACTATACGCGGCTTTAATAATTCCATCACCATATCAATTATCATCTAATAGTTATCAGTGAACAATACTAAGTTACCAGTCAACAGTTACACTTACCCGTCAATGACAACCGTTCTCCGATTTGTGGACAAATATCTCATCACACGATTCGGTTCTTGCTTCAACCAAGCTGGTTGTCACAGCAAGCAGCAACAGAGCCGTCTTGTCCACACAAGAAAATTTCCGAGGAACTCTCGGTATATAAAACGTTTTTTTAAGTTAATCGCGGCATTTAAATCGCGGTCTTGTTCGTGACCACAGGCTTCACTTTGAAAACACGTTCAGATAATTTAAATTGTTCTTTTTTATGACCACAGTTTGAACACGTTTTAGATGAAGGGAACCACCTATCAACAATTAATAGGTAGTTACCGATACATTTTAATTAACAATTGTTTTAAATCGCTAACCAATGCACACAAAACCAAAGTCTTGTGAGGGGGTATCTCCCAAGGCCCTAATTCACAAGGGGCGCATAATTATTAGACAAAAGGTTATCGGTATGAATATCATTTGGATTTGATTTCATCAACGCTACTCACTTACCGCTCGCCATTTGACCTAACCAACGATTCTAGGTTAGAACCACACCAAAAATAGAGCTTCTGCACTCACATAATAATTATTTTAGGCTAAAGTTTCCGCAACGGAAACTTTAGCCTAAAGACTTGGTCCAAAAAGAAAAGAGCATCCATCTTAAAGTCAATGCAGAGAAGGTGGGTTTTAAGATTGATTGCAATTGGTAGATTTTGTTAATGCTTGTTAATAAATTGGATACTATACCTCAGCCTCATACATCCAAGGAAAATCAATCGGTTTGAGCGCATTGAATTGCTTCTTAAGTTCCAATGCCTTTGGTTTGAGACCCAAATCGTACTGACGTTTCCATTCTTCTAAGGCCCAATTCTAGGTGAACCGAGCAATACCACAAGCATGCCTGAAATATTCAGCTTGTTTGTAGTGGGGTCTAAACAAATTTTATGACTGAGGGTGATTTCCATTTTGATCACGCTCTTTCTGACATAACAAAGTACGGCAGTATGCTACTCAAGCAAAAATCGCTTATCAAGTCGGAATTGTTCCGAATAGAAAAATATATTTGTCAATATTTGTCCATATAATAGCGAACAGTTTTCAACCCGACTTCCAACTGATAACTGGTAACTGACTTATTTAGAATACAACTCTACTACGAGTTGTTCATTAATATCGCTAGGCAATTCCATACGTTCAGGGGGTGCTTTAAACACACCACTCATTTTATTGATATCGACATCAACCCATTCTGGAAAACCATATTCCGCCGCACTGCTTAATGCCGCCTTGATACGCAGTTGTCCACGGCTTTTTTCACGAATACTGATCATGTCATCTGCTTTGACTTGATAAGACGGAATATTGACCATCTTATCATTAACTAAAATCGCTTTATGGCTCACCAACTGTCTGGCTTCAGCTCGTGTCGCTGCAAACCCCATGCGGTACACCACGTTGTCTAAACGACATTCAAGTAATTTCAGCAGATTTTCACCCGTCGAGCCTTTTAAACGACTGGCTTTTAGGTAGCAACTATGAAATTGCCGTTCCAAAATACCATAAAATCTGCGCAACTTTTGCTTTTCTCGCAATTGCAGGGCATAGTCAGACCGACGCGGACGTTTGTCACCATGCTCCCCCGGAATTTTATCTAGCTTACATTTTGAATCCAACCCCCGCACACGACTCTTTAAAAAAAGATCGACACCTTCGCGACGGCTTAACTTGCATTTGGGGCCAAGGTATTTTGCCATAGGACCTTTTTCTGTTTCTGCTATCTAATTTGTGAACCTAACAATCACGGCTTAATTATTCACGATTCAATCAAGCTGGTTGCTTCCTGAAGTCTTCCCAGAAACGTCCCCGTGCGTTAAGAAACGTCGCATTAGCGAAGTTACTTCGTTTCTCGGTTAGCCCCCAGTATTTTAATCAAACTCATTACGCGAGAAGACATAAGCCTTCTCGTTCAAGGTTTATTGCCGCATTCAAATCACGGTAAAATATTCACCTTTTCAGGCAAAAGTTTTTCCGTTGCCGAAAAACGTTTTCCTAAATTATTAAAGTTTTTAGGCCTTGCCGGTTCAAGATATTGCCTTTAAGTAATATCTTCGCCCGGTTGCAGTACGATCGGCCATCAAAACACCTAAAGTCTCAGGGTTTTTACTGAACAACCTATTAACCGGTTTGTGCTTCATAATTACTCACCATAAACACATAATAGGCATTCATTATGAGTACAAAATAAACCCCTATCAATTAACTCCTATACTCTGCGTCTTTTAGGTGGACGACACCCATTATGCGGAATCGGTGTGACATCCGTGATGCTCGTAATTTTAAAACCATTGGCATTGAGTGCCCGCACGGCCGATTCACGTCCCGGCCCTGGCCCTTTAATCTGTACTTCCAGATTTTTGACACCAAATTCTTTGACTATGTGACCGACTCTTTCCGCGGCGACTTGGGCAGCGAACGGGGTGCTTTTACGTGAGCCGCGAAAGCCACTCCCTCCCGCGGTTGCCCAACCCAAAGCATTGCCTTGGCGGTCAGTAATGGTAATAATCGTGTTATTAAAAGAAGCATGCACATGGGCAATGCCATCAGAGACAATCTTTTTTACCTTCTTGCGTGGACGCGCTGCGGTTTTCGCCATATTAGTTATCAGTTATCAGTTGTCAGTTATCAGTTATCAGTTACAGAATGCTAAAAAACCTTTATTTCTTTATAGGTCTCCGTGGGCCTTTACGGGTACGGGCATTGGTGCGGGTGCGCTGCCCACGCACAGGCAACCCTCGCCGATGTCGCATTCCACGGTAACATCCTAAATCCATCAAGCGTTTGATATTCATTGCGATTTCACGGCGCAAATCGCCTTCCACATCGTACTTGGCAACCTCACTACGCAACTTTTCCAATTCTTCTTCTTTCAAGTCCTTAATCTTGGTACTTGGGACGATACCGGCCGCATCACAAATATGCCGTGACCGGGTAAGCCCAATCCCATAAATAGAGGTCAATGCCATTACCGTGTGTTTGTGTACTGGAATGTTGATACCAGCAATACGGGCCATAATAGCTGTTCTCTTTGTCAGTTATCAGTGATAATTGATTTCTTTGATTTATTTGTTGAAATCTGTGTCTATCCTCGTGTCTATCCTTGTCGTTGCTTGTGTCGTTTGTCGATGCAAATCACTCGAACTCTTCCTTTACGACGAATAACCTTACAATTTCTACAAATTTTTTTTACAGAAGCTCTCACTTTCATCTTCTAATCTGCTCCTAAAATGTTGGACAAACTTGCCCATTAGGTGATTCGCTCTCGGTTGATAACTTATACTAAACACCGTCATCGAACCCGTTTTTTGTCAGGTCTCACGCAGTGGAACACGCTCAGCCATGAAAACCAGATTTCGTATCTGTAGAAATGACAAAAGCGCAATTTGTGATCTCTGAATCAGTTTTTGCTTTAAAAAACAGATTCCGAGATCGGTGCAAAGTATAGATAAGTTGCAACTAGAGTCCTAGTTGAGCAATTAATTTATACTCAACGCGGGGACAAACGAAACTAAAATGGTTTGTAACCGTGCCAAGTAGACTCCAATTCAGCGCAATAAAGGACTGCGACTGTGTCCTTTTAAATTCGCTTTTTTCATCAAACCATCATACTGATGCGACATCAGATGGGCTTGTACTTGGGCCATAAAATCCATGGTGACTACCACAATAATCAGCAGCGAAGTGCCCCCAAAATAAAAAGGGACACTCCATTGGAGGATCAAGAATTCAGGCAATAAACAAACAGCAGTCATGTAAACAGCGCTCGCCAAAGTCAAACGCGACATCACTTTATCAAGAAACTCCGCCGTTTGCTTGCCCGGTCTTACCCCCGGAATAAAGGCACCCGATTTTTTTAAGTTATCTGCTATTTCTCTTGGATTAAACACCAATGCCGTATAAAAAAAACAGAAGAAAATAATCGCTATGGCATAGCACAAGACATACAAAGGTTGCCCCGGTGACAAAGTCTGGGACAAATCCTTCAACCATGTCATACCTTCTGCACTGCCAAACCAACCGCCCAAGGTTGCCGGAAATAAAATAATACTTGAAGCAAAAATAGGCGGAATAACGCCCGCCATGTTCACTTTCAGTGGCAAATGACTACTTTGGCCCGCATAGAGTTTATTGCCGATTTGACGCTTAGCATAGTTCACTGTAATACGGCGTTGTCCACGTTCAACAAATACGACGAAAGCTGTCACTAGCAACACAACGGCAAACAATAACAACGTCGTCAGTACATGCAACTGACCCTGACGTGCCAATTCCAATGTCCCACCTACTGCGGAAGGCAATCCCGCCACAATCCCTGCGTAAATGATAATTGAAATACCATTACCAATCCCACGCTCTGTGACTTGTTCACCTAACCACATTAAAAACATGGCACCTGTTACCAGTGTCATAACCGCAGTAATCCGAAAAGCCAAACCCGGGTCAATGACCACACCTTGTTGGCTTTCTAACGCAATTGCCACCCCGATCGCTTGGAAGGTTGCTAATCCTAGTGTCCCATAACGGGTATATTGGGTAATTTTGCGTCGCCCCGTTTCTCCTTCTTTTTTCAACTGCTCAAGTTTTGGTGAAACGGCCGTCATAAGTTGCATGATAATGGAAGCCGAAATATACGGCATAATACCTATGGCAAACACCGAGAAGCGTTCTAAGGCACCCCCGGAAAACATGTTAAACATGTCCAAGATAGTGCCACTTTGCTCATTGAATAGCTTTTCGAGCATCTCAGGATTTATGCCGGGCACGGGAATAAAAGTACCGATACGAAAGACGATAATCGCGCCCAGTACAAACAACAACCGTTGCTTCAGTTCGGTTAGCCTACCTAGCTTGCCGAGTTCAATACCCGCTGTCGTATGAATAGCCACTGAATTTCTCTTAGTAATGGGTTTGAGGCGATAATATGTTAAAAAACGGATTCCGAGAATGGGTAATTGAAAATGACTTAACTAGAACTAAATTTTGTGGTGAAATATAGAAATATATAATAGAAATATCTCGATAAATTTATAGATATCCGAACACGGGAACGATCAACCCATTATATCCCCTCGCTTTCGCTAAGGAACTGTTCATAAATAACTTGGCTCTACTGAACAGTTCATCCCAAGGTGCCTATATTTTCATTCCTAACGTAGTTCCCTAAGAACTTAGACGGGTAACTTTAAAATCACTTTCTGGAGCAAGTTATTTATGGACAGTTACTAAGGGTTACTTGATGAACACTCGTTGTGTTGGGTGTAACCCGTCTTTGACGTAATCACCCACTTTTTAAACCCGTTTACCGAATGAAAACTTGGATCGACGGTAGAAGTTTTTTTTAAACTTCTACCGAGATATCACTTTTCTTTAAACCTTAATATAGAAATTATTCTATATTATTCTATATTGTTATCAAATATTGATATTTTTATCGACTATATTATCAACTTTCAATTGTGCCACCGGCAGCCTCAATCGCCATACGTGCCCCTTTTGTGACTGCAAGTCCCTTAATTTTAATTGCTTTAGTCAACTTACCAGAAGCAATGACTTTGGCACGTTTGACTTGCTGCTTGATAATGTTTGCGGCCTTTAAGCTACCTAAATCCACCGTGTCTTGTCCTACACGCTCAAGTTCATGCAAACGTACTTCTCCAGTCAATCTCGCCTTAGGCGAAACAAAGCCGACTTTAGGCAAACGTCGTTGCAAAGGCATTTGACCACCTTCAAAACCGACGCTTTTGAAACCCCCGGAACGAGACCGTTGGCCTTTGTGCCCCCGTCCACAGGTTTTACCTAAACCCGAACCTATGCCACGTCCAACACGCTTGGCTGGTTTTTTGGCACCTGCTGCCGGTTTTAACGTATTCAGATGCATAACTATTCCACTTTTAACAGGTAAGCAACCTTATTAATCATCCCACGTATGGCTGGCGTATCTTCAACTTCAACCGTGTGATGTCTGCGACGCAACCCTAATCCAGCCACACAGGCTTTATGTCCCTCAATGCGCCCGTGTACGCTACCCATTAGTGTCACTTTAAGCTTTTTTTTCATAGCGCAATTATTATTTATTTAACCGAGAATTTCTTCAACCGTTTTGCCACGTTTAGCCGCTATAAATTCAGGTTCGGCCATGGCTGTTAAACCCTTAAACATGGCACGCACCACATTTTTATGATTAGAACTGCCATACGTTTTAGCCAATACATCACGCACACCTAACACTTCAAACACGGCACGCATCGCGCCCCCGGCGATAATGCCCGTTCCTTCAGAGGCAGGCTGCATATACACGTTGGCCGCACCATGCTCTGCTACGATAGGGTATTGCAAGGTGGTGCCGGAAAGCGATATCGATTGCAGATTTTTACGGGCATTTTCCATAGCTTTTTGAATCGCAAGCGGCACTTCACGAGCTTTACCGTAGCCAAAGCCCGCTTTACCCTTGCCATCGCCCACCACCGTTAAGGCGGTAAAACTAAAAATGCGTCCGCCTTTAACTACCTTAGCAACACGGTTGACAGCAATCAGTTTTTCTAACAAGTCCTCATTTTTAGTACGTTGGATATCGTATTGTGCCATATATAGTTATCAGTTAGAAGTTTAAGTTATCAATTATTACTGATAAGCGTTCACTGTTTAGAAAGAAAGACCCTTTTCACGAACCGCTTCAGCCAAAGCCTCAATGCGACCATGATATTTGAAACCAGAACGGTCAAAAGCAACTTTGGTAATACCAGCTAATTTAGCACGTTCTGCAATGAGCTTGCCCACGACGACCGCTGCCTTTACATTGCCACCATAGAGAGTTGTTTGTTTGAATTCTTTATCTAAGCTAGAAGCACTCGCAAGAATTTCTGAACCGTTCGGTGCAATAATTTGTGCATAAATATGCCGAGGCGTTTTATGTACACACAACCGAACTGCCCCTAATCTTTTAATCAACGCTCTGGTGCGAAGGGCACGGCGCAAACGGGCTGATTTTCTTTCCATATTTCCCTCTTTCAATTGAAAACGCTCCAAAGTCCAAAAGAAGTTTTAAAATCTTTGGTGAATCCTGAGTCCTTCATTTACAACCCCCCATTCACTTCTATTTCTTCTTGGCTTCTTTCATCACAATCACTTCATCGCCATATTTTACGCCTTTGCCTTTGTAAGGCTCAGGCGGTCGAAAAGCACGGATATTGGCAGCAATTTGTCCCACTTGTTGTTTATCTATACCTTTGACGACAATGTCGGTTTGACTTGGCGTTTCAATGGTGATGCCCTCGGGAATATCAAAATGGATCGGATGAGAAAACCCTAATGTGAGGTTAAGCACTTGATCTTGTACTTGA
This sequence comes from Candidatus Parabeggiatoa sp. nov. 2, assembly GCA_002085445.1. Lineage (GTDB taxonomy): Bacteria > Pseudomonadota > Gammaproteobacteria > Beggiatoales > Beggiatoaceae > Parabeggiatoa. Next base: position 14,833 of record NBMI01000128.1, on the reverse strand, counting down.
GCACGATACCCTACCCCTACCAACGTAAGTTTTTTCTCAAAACCTTGAATAACACCTTGTACCATATTGTTGACTAAGGCTCGTGTCGTACCCGCCAAGGCCTTTGCGGTTTTATCATTAATACGCGGAGCAAATGTCAAAACATTATCAGTCAACTTAACATCGACATATTTGTGGACGATACGACCCAAGCTCCCTTTCTTGCCTTTAACTTTAATCGCCTTATTTTGTAAACTGACCTCAACACCTTGAGGAATAGGAATAGGGCTGTTAGCGATTCTTGACATCTTCGATTATCCTTAAATTGGGCTTTAATTGTACAACTTTTAACTTATCACTTAAACTTCTTAAGAAACCAAACACAGCACTTCGCCACCATGCCCCTCAGCACACGCCCGACGATCTGTCATCAGCCCTTGACTCGTAGAAATAATCGCAATACCCAACCCACCCAGCACTTTTGGTAACTCATCCTTGCCTTTATAAGTACGCAATCCGGGCCTACTCACCCGTTTAATTTCCGAAATGACTTGCTTGCCCAGATAATATTTCAAGGTAATTGTCAACACGGGTTTAGCCTCTTCAGACACGCTGAAGTCGGTAATATAGCCTTCTTCCTTTAAAATTTTAGCCAGGGCTATTTTTATCTTGGAGGCCGGCATTTCCACAGGCTTTTTTCTGACGGCCCCCGCATTGCGAATGCGTGCCAACATATCGGCAATGGGATCTGACATGCTCACAAATTTATCCTCTTGGTTGAAGAATGAGAAATGAATGAATTTAGAGCAGACGCACCAAAAAAAAAGGCAGTCATTTCGATTTTTTATTATGTTGCACCGCAATCAGCCATTCCAATCAAATCAATCAAATCAATCAATTAGGTTAGGTGCTTATAGAGTGCGTAAGTCCTAGAACTAAGTCCTAGAACTTTTTCATTTTTCATTAGACTTACCGCCGTGACAAACCCTCGTTTTTTCTTCCCACTGAGTCAGTCACTACCTAACCAGATCGCAATGAAAGTAGACAAATAGAGACCGGTCTATAACAACATGTCGGCCTAAGTGCGTACAAGGGGAGCTAAAAAAAGCCTTTTCTCCCCTCGCTTATGCCAGGGGTTACTTTTGATGCCCTTGTTCATTTTCCACCAAATAACTTGAGAGCGTTGAAATGTTCTCTATGTATGACTACTTGCCAAAATTCAGGTAAACAATTGGAAGCTTGAATGAGTTTTCCCTTTCAAACACTCGCTATTTTCGTGGTACTTTTTTTAAACCTGAAGTCAAGTCAAACTGAATTGATGAAGGACTTTTTTATCGACATGTCTATATTTTTAGTGACTATACTGATTAAAAGGAAAAAAAGCCTTTTTCTGTGTTTGTGTCACTCTTTGACCTCGGGTGTGCCTATTTACCAACTTGATTTGACTAAACCCGGAATAAACCCTTGCATCGCGGCTTCCCGCAACTTATTTCGGCCTAAACCAAATTTCCTATAATAACCGTGAGGCCGTCCCGTTATTCTGCAACGATTACGAACCCGACAAGGACTGGCATTACGAGGCAAAGATTGCAACTGACGTCCAGCCGCTTCGCGTTCTTCTTCACTCGCATTGACATCAGCCAGTATTTTTTTCAACATAGCCCGTTTGGCCGCATATTTTTTGACTGTCCGTATGCGTTTTGCTTCTCGATTGATCATGCAGAGTTTTGCCATCACTCGCTGCCTCAGTTTCTAAATGGAAAGTTAAATGCAGTCAACAATGCACGACCTTCTTCATCTGTCCGTGCCGTGGTAGTGATAGTGATGTCCATACCCCGAATAGCATCAATTTTGTCGTAATCAATTTCTGGGAAAATAATTTGTTCACGAATACCCAAACTGTAATTACCACGCCCATCAAAGGCTTTGGCACTGAAACCACGAAAATCTCGAATACGTGGAATGGCAATGTTGATGAGCCTATCAAGAAATTCGTACAATCGCTTACGACGTAAATTCACTTTACAGCCAATAGGCCAACCTTGACGGATTTTAAAGTTGGAAACGGATTTACGTGCCTTGGTGACGACCGGCTTTTGGCCCGCAATAGCCGTCATATCAGCGACGGCGCGTTCAATAACTTTCTTGTCACCCACCGCTTCACCCAAACCCATATTCAAGGTCATTTGCACAATTTTTGGCACCTGCATAATGCTTTTGTAGCCAAATTGCTGCATCAACTGTGGGACTACCGTCTCACGGTAGTCTGTTTGTAATCTCGCCATCTCGATTTAATCCGTAATCACTTCGCCGTTTGATTTGAAGTAGCGCACCTTGGTGCCATCTTCAAGAAACTTAAAACCGACCTTATCAGATTTATTGGTGGTTGGATTAACAAGCGCAACATTGGATATATGAATAGGCATTTCTTTGTCAATAATGCCACCCGACGTGCCTTGCACAGGATTACCCCGCGTGTGACGCTTGACTAAATTAATATTCTCTACCACCATGCTTTCTTTTGAGCGATAGCGAATCACTTTACCGCGCTTACCTTGGTCTTTGCCCGCGATGACTTCTACCTCATCGCCGGTTTTAATTCTTCGCATAGTTTTCAGTTTTCAGTGAACAGTTAATCGTTCACAGTTTTCAGTTATCAGTTATCATTACACTTTAGACCGATTCAATTTAAGTGCTTGATTTGAAATAGTGTTCCAGAAAAATACTAAGTGATTGAAATATTTATATTAGGTACTGTGGTGACATACTGATTTTACACAATTTATGAAAATAATAGCCATTGAATTAACCATTGAATTTTCGGTATTTCCTTTCATATTTTTCTGGAATGCTATAGCTTTATTTGATTGAAGTCACCCCACTGGTGATTTCATCTAAAATCAATAGCTTATATTAAATCGTTACAGTATCTTTTAATGATAATTGATAATGGAATGGTTCAAAGTACTTCGGGAGCCAAAGATATGATCCTCATAAAGCGTTCACTTCTTAATTCGCGTGTGACAGGCCCAAAAATACGGGTGCCAATAGGTTGTAGTTGGTTATTAAGCAATACAGCCGCATTACCATCAAAACGAATCACGGAGCCATCAGGACGCCTCACTCCTTTACGAGTTCTCACCACAACGGCTGGATAAACTTCACCTTTTTTGACTTTGCTACGAGGAATCGCTTCTTTAATGCTGACTTTAATAATGTCACCAATGTCGGCATAGCGGCGATGTGAACCCCCTAATACCTTAATACATTTCAGCCGACGCGCACCACTGTTGTCGGCCACCTCTAACACCGATTGCATTTGTATCATTGAGATAACCCCAAACCAAAATAATTGTGACGTAAACGAACTGTGAATTGTGAATTGTTAATGAAAATCATTTTGTTCGGGGACTTTCCGCGGTTTGATTCACATCGATAGATTTGCTCGGGGTGTGTTTTGGGATATTATTTTTGTGAGTTGCCTTACACTCCTTCTTATCGCTCCTGATACAAAAGAAACGAAAAAAGTGTGTTATTCGCTTTCACCACCTGAGTTCTTTAAGCAACCGACCGTGCAACAATCGTATGCAGTCGCCAAGCTTTGGTTTTAGACCGGGGGCGACATTGCGAAATTTCAACGATATCGCCTTCCTGACAAACATTCTCTTCATCATGGGCATGTAGCTTGGTTGAACGCTTAATATACTTGCCATATTTAGGATGTTTAACCTTTCGTTCAACTAAGACGGTAACCGTTTTCTGCATTTTGTTACTGATCACACGTCCGGTCAGGGTACGTGTTACGCTGGCTGGTTGTGAGGTCTCAGTCATGCAATGCTACCTTTTCTTTTATCGTTCAGTACCGTTTTGACCCGTGCAATATCACGTCGGACGCTTTTAAGCTGGGTATGACGGTTTAACTGGTCATTTGCTTTTTGCATACGCAAATTGAACTGTTCACGCAATAACTCAAGCAGTTCTTTGTTCAAGTCTTCAACGCTTTTTTCTCGAAGTTCTCTTGCTTTCATTACATTACTGTCCGACTCACAAAAGTGGTTGGCACTGACAGTTTTGCCGACGCTAAACGAAAAGCTTCGCGGGCAATGTTTTCTGAAACGCCTTCAATCTCGTAAAGTACGCGGCCCGGTTGAATTAAAGCAACCCAATACTCAACATTCCCCTTACCTTTACCCATACGCACTTCCAGTGGTTTTTTGGAAATAGGTTTGTCTGGAAATATCCGAATCCATAATTTACCACCCCGTTTAACATGACGAGTGATGGTACGTCGTGCTGCTTCGATTTGACGCGCTGTAATACGTCCACGGCCGGTTGCTTTGAGTCCAAATTTTCCAAAACTGACTTTGTTACCGCGTTGTGCAAAACCTCGGTTTCGGCCTTTTTGTTGTTTTCTGAATTTGGTACGTTTTGGTTGTAACATATAAATTATCCTTAAAAAATCGGCCTACTAACGTTTTTCTAATTTATTTCATCCTTTTAGACTTACCACCTTGAATTACAACGCATTTTTAATGCCCACGAACACTCAACAATCACACGGATTCTATGTGTTCTGCTATCTAATTTGTGTTCAAATGTGATCACGACGGCTTAGTTCACGATTCATCCAAGCTGGTTGTCACTAGAAGTGTTTCTAGTCACAGAGCCGTCTTGTCCCCGTGCGTATAAGTTCCCGGTTAGCCCCCGGTACTTAAATCAACCTTAAAATCTGCGAGAACACGAATGCCTTCTCGCTCAATATTTATGGCCGCATTTAAATCACGAGAAATGGAAAAACCACATTTATCACAATAATTAAATACGTTCGGAAAGCTTCAATAAGTCGTTACCTATCTCAGCTTGCGCTGGTAATGGTCCCCTAGCTAATGTTAGTGGACGGTTTTTTCCTGAGAGCCACACTAGCCGCACCTAAAGACTTGTTTAATGACTCCCCGCAGGGTACCTTCCTTACGAAGCATCACAAGAGTGCCTATATTTTCGTCCCTAACGTCGTTCTCGAAGAACTACGCTAAGTAACTTTAAAATAACTTGGATGACCAAGTTATTTATGGACAGTTACTTAAAATGTTATAAGCACCATGATCTACACTTTGCTTGACATGAAGTTTACTAGATTACTTTACACTTTTCACTGATCATTGATCCATTAAGTGCTTTCCGGCAAGCACCTCTGTTAGTTCGCTTTGAAGCAGCGGCGTATTATAACATCTAATGTTGATATATCAACAATTATCATTTTTGGGTCGACTATATCCTTTCTGACATTAGTTTTGTTTACCGATAATCTCGCCCTTAAAAATCCAGACCTTGATTCCTATTACACCATAAGTCGTGTGGGATTCAGCAAATCCGCTGACATTGATACGAATCCCCAGCGCGCCTAAGCGCATGGCATTTCCCACCGCTCGCTTCATGGCACGTCTAAACATAATGCGACGTTCTAATTGCCCCGCAACACTCACCGCGACTAAGAGTGCATCGACTTCAGGCTTTCGAATTTCCTCGACACTGATGTGTACTGGAATGCCCATCATCTCGGAGACTTGGGTTCGCAACTTATCAATGTCTTCACCTTTTTTACCAATGACGATGCCCGGGCGTGCCGTGTGGATAATAATCCGTGCATTGCGTGCCGGCCTTTCAATACGCACCTCGCTGACCGAGGCATGCGCCAGTTTCTTTTTGATAAACTCTCGCACCCTCAAATCAGTGTTAAGATAATCTGCATAGTCTTGGCATCTGGCGTACCATTTAGACGACCAGTCCTTAATGATACCCAAGCGCATACCGGTAGGATGTACTTTTTGGCCCATAATTTTTCTCTTAAGCGTCAGAAACCGTTACTGCAATGTGACTGGTGCGTTTGAGGATTCTACTGCCCCGTCCTTTGGCACGGGCACGCATGCGTTTCATGGTTGGCCCTTCGTCAACGTAAATTTTCGAGACACGCAATTCATCGACATCAGCCCCTTCATTATTTTCGGCATTGGCAATGGCAGATTCCAAGGTTTTTCTGACCAAAAAAGCCGCACGTCGTTTGCTAAATTTCAACTGATTGAGTGCCTTTTCAACCGGTAGCCCACGAATCTGGTCGGCCACCAACCGGCACTTTTGCGGGGAAATTCGCGCATACTTGTACTTACTATAAACTTCCATTTTCAGTTATCAATTTTCAGTTATCAATTATGCCGTTATTAGTTAGCCGTTATCAGTTATTTATCAGTTAGCCGTTAAATTTATCCACTCTTCCTGCAAAAACAAGAGGGTTGTCTTCCCCTTGAGGGGTTTTTAGTAGATATACTTTGCGCCGGAATAATTTGAGCTTTTGTGAACACACCCCTCACCCCTCTATCGAGGTGACGCAAGTCCCCTTCGTTTCGGGAATTTCGAGCTGTGTGAAAAGCTCAATTTATGACGATGCTAAGTATAAACAAAAATTTTACAAATCAACGTGACCAAAAACGTTAAAATATTTTTTATGTAGTACCTACTTACCTTCCTTTAAAGAACCTTCCTTTAAAGAGGGATCGGTACGGATGATTTTTATTTTTTAGATTTTTTGTCTCCGGCCTGATGGCCTCGGTAAGTTCGCGTCGTGGCAAACTCACCTAGCTTATGTCCTACCATGTTTTCTGTGATAAACACGGGCACATGTTGTCTGCCATTATGAACCGCTATGGTTAGCCCTACCATCTCTGGAATAATCATCGACCGGCGCGACCATGTTTTTATAGGGCGTTTGCTTTTGGTAGCAATGGCATTCTCAACTTTTTTCAATAAGTGAAGATCAACAAAAGGCCCTTTTTTAATAGAACGTGGCATATCAGTTATCAGTTATCAGTGAACACTTAACAGTTATCAGTTATCTTTTTTTCAGTTTTGAATTATACCAAACGTACTTGAAACCGGTGGGTACTATCTCGCTTAAGATAAATCCTATTTTTTGAATATTTTTTGTTTGGATTTTGACGAAATTGCAGTGTATCAATCCGTTATCCGTTTTGAGTTATCAGTTATTTCCGGTTTTGAGTTATCAGTTACCCGTTTAAAGTCTGGCATAACTAACGGATAACTGTCAACGGCGGCGGCGTACAATCATATTCGTGGTGCGCTTATTATGACGAGTTTTAGCACCCTTGGTAGGAAATCCCCAAGGCGTAACGGGATGACGCCCCCCAGAACTACGTCCTTCACCACCACCGTGCGGGTGATCAACGGGGTTCATGGCGACACCGCGAGTGGTGGGTCGTATGCCTCGCCATCTCGCAGCCCCTGCTTTACCCAACGACGCAACATTGTGTTCAACATTGCCAACTTCACCAATGGTGGCGCGGCAGTCCGTAAGGACTTTTCGTATTTCTCCTGAACGTAAACGTAGTGTTGCGTATTGCCCTTCACGAGCAATTAATTGTGCACAAGCACCGGCACTGCGGGCCAGTTGTCCTCCCTTGCCCGGTTTTAATTCGACACAATGCACCATGCTACCCATAGGCATATAGCGCAGCGGCATACTGTTGCCGGGCTTGATGGGCGCATGAGGGCCTGACATGATTGAGTCACCCACATTGAGCCCTTTGGGTTGAAGAATGTAACGGCGTTCACCATCGGCATATAGTATTAAGGCAATCAGGGCAGTGCGATTGGGGTCGTATTCAATACGTTCCACCTTTCCGGGAACCCCACCTTTATTACGTTTGAAATCAATAATCCTGTAATGTTGTTTGTGTCCACCACCGCGATGGCGAACCGTCATACGCCCCTGATTATTTCGTCCACCTTTTTTGGTCTTTTTTTCCAATAGCGGCTTATAAGGTGCGCCTTTATACACGGAAGGGGTGCTAACTCGCACCACAAAACGTCGTCCCGGCGAGGTAGGTTTTGCTTTAACCAGTGCCATAATAATTATATATCCCTACGTTTGAGAGAAACCGACTCTTTGGAAATGTGGTTTCTCAAACTTTACACTTTACAATGACTCAGCGCCCCTAAAGTTAATATCAAACCCTTCTTGCAACCCCACGTAAGCCTTTTTCCAGTTGGAACGTTTGCCCCTCCTGCTCCCAAAAGTTTTTCGCTTACCCTTAACATTGGCGATTCGTACTTCATCAACTTTGACTTCAAATAGGAATTCAACCGCCTCTTTGATTTCCAGCTTGGTGGCATCTGGCACAACTTTGAATACAAATTGTCTATAATTATCAGCCACCCTCAATGCTTTTTCAGAAATATGGGGTGCAATCAATATTTTCATTAAACGGGCTTGGTTCATGCCAGTTTCTCCTCTATTTTCTTCAAGGCGGGAACTGTCATTAGCACTTTTTCAAACTTAATTAAACTGACCGGCTCCAAGCTCGTTGCTTTTCTTACATCAACTTTATGCAGGTTGCGCGCGGCCAAATACAAGTTTTCATCGGTATTTCCATCGGTATTTTCAGTCACAATCAGCACATTACTCAGATTCAGTGCCTTCAATTTTGCCACCAAGGCGCGGGTTTTCGGTTCTTCAACGAAGAATTGTTCTACGACTAATAAACGCGCTTGTCTTACCAATTCTGATAAAATTGAACGCAATGCGCCTTGAGACATTTTTTGGTTTAATTTTTGCGAATGTTCTTGAGGCCTCGCCGCAAAAGTAACACCACCTCCACGCCACAAAGGACTGGTGATGCTACCCGCACGCGCACGTCCCGTCCCTTTTTGCCGCCAAGGTTTGGAGCCAGTGCCTTTGACTTGGGAACGACTTTTTTGCGCTCGCGTTCCAGCACGGGCACCTGCTAAATAAGCTGTTACCGCCTGGTGAATCAAGGGTTCATTAAATTTGGCAGCAAACACGGTGTCGGATACGCTAATAACGCCCACAGCACTCGTTTCTTCTTCTGGCTGCAAGGCTTGTAGGCTCAGTTCCATTGCTCTCTCCGCTTAAACAGTGAGAAGTGATCGTTCGAAGTGATCGTTTACAGTGTAATTTGGTTATCTCGCTTATGCATCGAGCTACAGTCATTCGCTGTGCGAGATCACGAATCGCCACGACAAGCGAGATCAACTTGGTTCTTCGCCGTGCGAGATAAAGTTTGAGAGCGAAGCGTTACATAAGTCCAATTTTTAGCCGTGCCAAGCATAACCTTAAGGATACACATAAATATTTTAATATTTTTGTAATAGTCACTTTTGCTACTACAAACCCGTCATGTTAAAAAACTTTTGTTTGCCTACCCAAATCAGAGCCTTGGTTTCTTTTCGCTTCGCGGCAAAATTTTTTTTAACTTTTTATTTACTCTTCACTTTAACGGCGGGACGCACAATCACATCTCCACCCGGCGCACCGGGTAGAGCGCCTTTGATGAGCAGTAAATGTCTTTCAGAATTCACTCGCACTATTTCAAGATTTTGGATCGTGCGACGCACATTACCCATATGCCCCGCCATCTTTTTACCTTTAAAAACTCGTCCGGGCGTTTGATTTTGCCCTATCGAGCCGGGGGCGCGATGTGATAATGAATTACCGTGGGAAGCATCTTGCGTTCTAAAGTTATAACGTTTTACCACACCTGCAAAGCCTTTACCCTTAGTAATGCCGGTCACATCAACTTTTTGCCCCTCAGTAAAAATATCAACTTTGATTTCCTTGCCTAATTTAATATCATTAGCTTCATCATCATTCAAGCAAAATTCCCAAAAACCGCGCCCAGATTCCACTTTCGCTTTAGCCAAATGTCCGCCGATAGGCTTATTGACGCGGACAGCCCGACGGCTGCCACAGGTCACTTGAATGGCACGATAACCCTCTTTTTCTTTAGTCTTTAATTGAGTCACCCGATTGGGCGTTGCTTCAATGACGGTCACCGGAATGGAAATTCCGTCTTCCGTAAAGACTCTAGTCATTCCACATTTCCGACCGACAATTCCAACGGCCATAATCTTAACCTCTTTTTGGTTTTTTTAGCAACTAGCAATTGATAATTGGTGAAGCGAATATTGATAGGCAGTCAGGCATCTAAAATCACTGAATTATAGATTTCATCCATGCAGAACTATTTTAAAGCGACTCAACTCCACAGAATTATAAGGGTTAAACTTATTAAAGAAATCAGATCACAAAATACTGAACACTGTTCAGTGATCACTGTTTAGTGACACTAATTCAGCTTAATTTGTACGTCAACACCGGCCGCTAAATCCAATTTCATTAAAGAATCAACGGTTTTATCGGTCGGATCAATAATATCTATTAAACGTTTATGGGTGCGAATTTCATATTGATCCCGCGCATCTTTATTGACGTGCGGGGAAATCAATACGGTAAATTTTTCTTTTTTAGTAGGCAGGGGAATAGGCCCCCGTAATTGCGCTCCAGTACGTCTTGCCGTTTCAACAATTTCACGCGCAGATTGGTCTATCAATCGGTGGTCAAAGGCTTTGAGGCGGATGCGGATTCTTTGATTAGCCATATCAGTTATCAGTTCCACGAAAATAGTTCATGAAAAACACCCCCCAACGGGGGGATAATTAATAATTCGTTTACGTCACAATTCTCATTGATTCTTCTTAATCACAGCTTCAGCAATGCTGCCCGGGGCCTCGTGGTATTTGGCAAATTGCATGGTATAGCTGGCACGTCCCTGCGTCAGTGATCGTAAATCGGTGGCATAGCCAAACATCTCGCCCAAAGGTACTTGGGCCCGAATCACTTTACCAGTAGGTAGTTCATCCATCCCCTGCAAAATACCCCGACGGCGATTTAAGTTTCCCATCACGTCGCCCATATATTCTTCCGGCGTGACCACTTCCACTGCCATGATAGGTTCAAGTACCACGGGCTTGGCTTTTTTGGCACCCTCTTTGAATGCTTGAGAGGCTGCAATTTTAAAGGCCATTTCGCTAGAATCCACTTCATGGAACGACCCATCATATAAAGTGACTTTAACATCAACGACCGAATAGCCCGCAATCACTCCACCCCGCATTTGCTCTTGGATACCTTTGTTAACGGCCGGAATGTACTCTTTGGGAATGACACCACCGACAATTTCATTGACAAACTCGTAACCACTTCCTGATTCTTTGGGCTCAAGTTTAATCCAAACATGTCCATACTGACCACGCCCACCCGATTGACGTATAAATTTGCCTTCTTGTTTAACCGTCTTGCGGATGGTTTCACGATAAGCGACTTGGGGCGCACCAACATTCGCCTCGACATTAAACTCACGGCGCATGCGATCCACAATAATATCAAGATGCAATTCACCCATCCCTGAAATAATGGTTTGTCCAGACTCTTCATCAGTCCGCACCCGAAATGAGGGGTCTTCGGCCGCCAACTTGGACAGCGAAATCCCCATCTTTTCTTGATCAGCCCTGGTCTTCGGTTCCACTGCCACAGAAATCACTGGCTCTGGAAATTCAATTTTTTCCAAAGTAATGGCATGATTAATCTCGCACAGCGTCTCCCCCGTGGTGACTTCCTTTAACCCAACAGCGGCGGCAATATCTCCCGCTCTAACCTCTTTGATTTCTTCACGGGAATTGGCATGCATTTGCAAAAGACGCCCAATTCGTCCTCGCCTTTTTTTCAACGGGTTATATACACTGTCCCCCGAATTTAACACGCCAGAGTAAACCCGGAAATACGTTAACGAACCCACATACGGATCGGTAGCCACCTTGAAAGCGAGGGCTGCAAACGGTTCTTCATCGCTAGAGGCACGAGTCGCTTCGGTTTGTTGTGGATCGCTCAGTACACCACGAATCGGCGGAACATCTGTTGGGGCAGGTAGATAATCAATCACAGCATCCAACATGGCTTGCACACCTTTGTTTTTAAAGGCCGAGCCACACAAGGTTGGAACGATTTCATTGGCTAAGGTACGTAGACGAATCCCTTGGCGAATTTCTTTATCAGACAAATCTCCTTCGTCAAGGTACTTTTCCATTAGTGCTTCATTGGCTTCGGCCGCCGCTTCTATTAGCTTTTCCCGCAACGAGAAAGAAACCGTTTGCATGTCGGCTGGAATATCACGTTCTTCAAACTTCGTCCCTAAGCTGGCATCATCCCAATAAATGGCTTTCATTTTGATGAGGTCAACGATCCCTTCAAATTGATCTTCTGCACCTATAGGTAATTGTAGGGGAACAGGATTGGCCGCCAGACGGTTTTTGATTTGTTCAACTACCCGTAAAAATTCAGCCCCAGCTCGATCCATTTTATTGACGAAAGCGAGACGGGGGACACGGTATTTATTGGCTTGCCGCCAAACCGTTTCCGATTGTGGTTCCACCCCACCGACAGCACAAAATACGGCACACGCGCCATCCAGTACGCGCAGTGAGCGTTCTACTTCAATCGTAAAGTCGACATGACCGGGGGTATCAATGATATTGATGCGATGCTCAGGGTACTGCAGCCCCATTCCCTTCCAGAAACAGGTGGTTGCAGCCGAAGTAATGGTGATACCTCGTTCTTGCTCTTGTGCCATCCAATCCATCACGGCCGCACCATCATGCACTTCGCCTATTTTATGCGAAATGCCGGTGTAATATAAAATACGTTCAGTTGTTGTTGTTTTGCCCGCATCAATATGCGCCATAATACCAATATTACGATAGCGCTCAATGGGTGTTTTACGTGCCATATTCAGTTATCAGTTATCAGTTATCAGTTATCTAGTTATCAGTTGTCTGAATATCACCAGCGGAAATGTGAAAATGCTTTGTTGGCTTCTGCCATGCGATGCACTTCTTCACGTTTTTTAATCGCAACGCCCTTCTTTTCGTAAGCATCAAGGATTTCGCCGGCCAAACGCATCCCCATAGATTTTTCTCCCCGCTTACGTGCAGACTCTACCAGCCAACGCATCGCCAAAGTCGTCCGACGAGCGGGGCGCACTTCTACCGGCACTTGATAAGTCGAGCCACCTACCCGCCGAGATTTGACTTCCACAACCGGGCGAACATTTTTTTGCCATTTTTCATGACGATATTGATGAATTTGGCTACCGTCTCATCTCCATATTTTGGCTCTGGTAGAATGGCGCGTTTTGCGATAACTCTTCTTCTTGGCATTGACTTTTCTCAGTATCAATTCCCTTCACCCTAACCCTCTATCCCTCTCTCCAGCAGGGAAAGAAGGGACATGCTTTGTTAACTTGAAAGAATTCATCCTATCTAGGGTGAAAAAAATAACAAGTCTTTCTATCCGTTAGTTTGAAGTGTAAGTTTTCAGTTGAATCAAGCTACGTGTCGCCTTTTAAGGCTTCCTAAACCGACAAATTTATCTGAAAAGCTCTATTTATTAAATTTTATGTGCAAATAAATTTTACTTAGAGTGAAGTGTTTGTTTTTAGATAATAGTTGCAAAATTAGCCCTAAAAATAGAGTTCCTGCTTTCGTTAAGCTGATTGACTGTCAGCTGCAAGCAACCTATCTCTCCCTAAGGTACCGTTCTGGGTGGACAATACACACCTGAGCTTAGGGCCTTTGCTACAAAAGTTGGTCTACTCTAAGCAGGTTTCCAATCAGAAGAGATGTCCCGCGCAAAAGGGACTCAGACACCAACGCAAAATGCCTTGTAATTAATTTTGAGAGAATGTCTTTTAGCAAAAATTTTTTTAGAAAACTTTTTGATAAAACCGAGTGTTTTTAGCGGAGATTTTTAGCGGAGATTCTTCTCTAAATAACTCTATTCTTCTCTAAAAGGAATAAATGCTTCTAAGATAACAATTTCAGTGACAACTATTGATATGTCAACAAATGAGGTAAACATTTCAAGGTTGTGACTACGACGCAAAAGTTTTTCCGTTGCCGAAAAACTTTTGCCATGACATATCTTTTATTTAACCTAATTATTTTTTAGGCCGTTTCGCACCGTATTTAGAGCGGCCTTGACGTCTTGTGTCAACTCCAGAGGTGTCTAGTGTGCCGCGCACCGTGTGATAACGAACCCCTGGTAAATCTTTAACACGACCACCACGAATCAACACAACGGAGTGTTCTTGCAAGTTATGCCCTTCACCACCAATATAGGTGGTGACTTCCATCCCATTGGTGATTCGCACACGCGCAACTTTACGCATAGCTGAGTTGGGCTTTTTAGGTGTCGTGGTGTACACACGGGTACACACGCCACGCTTTTGTGGGCAGCCTTCCAGTGCCGGTGTTGTACTCTTACTTACTTGGCGTTTGCGCGGTTTACGCACCAACTGGTTGATTGTTGCCATATTCGCTCCCCCTCACCCTAGCCCTCTCCCCGGTGGAGAGAGGGAAAGAGGGTGAGTGAAAATATTCCTTACTCCCCCTCTCCCCAGAGAGAACACGCCATTTCCCTTGATTGAGGGAAATGGTGGGGGTGAGGGTGAAAATTAAAGTCAATAACCCACTAATCAACAACACAAGTTCAAAAAAAAACGGGCATCAACAAAAAGAGATGCCAGCTTATGAATCAAAAGGCGCGAAATTCGTGCCCGAATTTAGCTCTGTCAAGTGTTGGGAGAAAATGGCACGCCCACAGAGATTTGAACTCCCGATCTTCTAGTTCGTAGCCAGACGCTTTTGTCCAGCTAAGCTACGGGCGCTTTGGTACCAAAAGAACCGATTACACCGGCGGAGAGGGAGGGATTCGAACCCTCGATGGGGTATTAGCCCATACTCCCTTAGCAGGGGAGCGCCTTTAGCCACCTCTCCAGCATCCTCAAATAAGCTTCTAAACTATAAAGGCGCGACAGACATTATAGTAGTAACTGAATGTCGCTCTGTCAAGTGTTGAAAAAATAAATTGGCGCGCCCGGAGAGATTTGAACTCCCGACCACCTAGTTCGTAGCCAGGTACTCTATCCAA
>NBMI01000127.1 GCA_002085445.1 Candidatus Parabeggiatoa sp. nov. 2 | reverse complement strand
AAGATTGTAAACGACTTGTAACATGCATTGGCATTACCTCTATATATAGTCACAAAAATATTGATAACTATTGATATTGGCTGGACATTATCTAAAAAAACTTTACCTTTTTTTATTTTAAAGTAACATAAGGGTGCTTGAGGTGGTTAGCCTTTGCAAGTCAAAAAATGGGGGATAAAGGGTTGATACTGCCTAGTTCATAGTTGTTGAGAGTTGTATTCCATTAAATGCAATGTCAATAATTATCAATGAAATTGTTATCTGAGCCGATACAGTAACGAATTTTATATAAAAGTCTATAAAATACTTTAAATTGTAACCAACCGAGGTTGACAACAATGATGGATGAACTGCACATCCTCTATCACCTCATCCAAGGAAGTTCATTAAGTCGTCATTAAACACTGGCACTTAAACTTCAGATTGTACATTGCCGATTTGTAAATAAAACTCGCGGGTGGAGTTACAAGTCAAAAAACACCTCGACAACATAACTGGACATGCCCACCACAGATTTTATTTGTGATAATGTTAAATTAAGACTATCTCCATCAGCTTTGACATACGTCAAAAAACGGCGAAAAGATTTGCTCGTTGTCTTGAACTACTTGATCAATAAGTAATTATTCAATAAGTTACCGACTATTTCCGTCACGCAGGTTAAAAATTTTGACGGCAAAAAACCCTATTTTTTAGGTGTGTGTATCCGCCTTTCAATTGCTGGCTTGACAAATAAGCGAGCGTAGCGAGCGATGGAGGGGGTTGCAGCGCGAACACCGTCCCAATTTATAAACAAATAACGGGGTTCACTGATTAAAAACCATGTTACTTGTAGTTAAAAGGGAACGCTTTATTAGACTGCATACCGTTATAAGTGATCTCGCTTCGCTCTGTGTTGATCAGCAGTAACGAGCGATGCATTTTAGTTTTAGTTGGAAAGATAAATCTTGGACTCCTAATCTTGGACTCCTATTACCCGACAAAATTAAATGTTAAGTTGCTGCATGCGGGTTACTTAGAACGAAAGTCAGCGCCTGAAAAAAGTTTTCGGTCAAACGCTATATATATGACTCAATTATACCTATAAAAAAAGGCGCGTATTGAAACACATCGCCCATTTTTTTGCAATAGCCTTGTCCAAAAAAAATTAACCGAGCTGTTTAATAAAGTTAAAAGATAGAGCCTCGTGGCGAAGGCTCATTGAAGGATGGGTAATGGGTAATGGGTGAGAGCAAAAAGTCATAATGACGTACAAAGCGATACTAATGAAAACTGAAAAATGACTCAATTAATGATAAGTATATAATTTTGCTTACTCATTTTCTTATCAGTTCCTACAAGTCATTTTCACGGATTTGAAGTACGTTCCATATATGTTAAATGGCCTTAATACAAAATATGAGAATTTTATTAGCCGTGCCGGCATTTTCAAAAACTAACGAAAATAGTTGTATCCACAATACTGGAAAACTTTTGCACGGGCACTTATGACAGCGCAAACCTGCACGCACAACGCCCCCAACACCGGCCGACAAAATACCAGGGTGATTTCAATTTGATGCAATCGTTCTTTGTTAATTGCTAATTGGTAATTGGTAATGAATAAGTCATTGAAGGGGGTTGATGGATGGCATGAATGTTGTGCGTGATTTGGTGGGGGTTGAAAAAAAGGTTTATTTATCGTAAGTAATAAATTCGTTCGTCTGTCAGTGAACGGTTATTATTGTTTTGACGGGTAAAATACTCGGGTTATGTCGTCCAAACTTTAGTTTGGAGTCCAAACTTTAGTTTGGCAGAAGTCAGTTTGGCAGGAGTCAGTTTGGCAGAAATCCGTTTAGCAAGACTCTAAACTTTAGTTTGGCAGAAGTCAGTTTGGCAGGACTCCAAACTTTAGTGGGTGTGTCCCACTTGTGCTTTTAGAAGTTTTTATCGATAGGGCCATCAATCAAATCAACAAGTTTTTCTCCGAAAAACTTTTGCCTGAACATCAATTCGCCAACATGGCCCTCAAAAAAACTTGGACGACTGCCAAACTGACTTCTGCCAAACGTTAGTTTGGACGACTGACGATTGCCAAACGTTAGTTTGGACGACTGACTGTACTTTAGTTTTTAGTGCAGAGGAACCGCTCATGCAGTGAACATTGTTCCGAGCGTAGCGAGATAACGTAGTTTGTCTGAAAGCGAAAGTCCCATAAAGGGATTGATAAAGATTTTGAACGTTGGAGGTTTCTAATTTGTGGGCCAGGTTGTCGAATTGATAGGCCTTAGTTTTGTTAATGGCCCTCAAGCCAAAAAAAACGGCCAAGGTTTCTAATACGTTGAAGGTTTCTAATTTGTGGGCCAGGTTGGCAAATTGATAGGGCTTAGTTTTGTTAATGGCCCTCAAACTAAAAAAAACCGCCAAGGTTTCTAATTTGTGGGCCAGGTTGGCAAATTGATAGGCCTTAGTTTTCTCAAACCAAAAAAAAACGCCAAGGTTTCTATAACGTTGGAGGTTTCTAATTTGTGGGCCAGGTTGTCGAATTGATAGGCCTTAGTTTTGTTAATGGCCCTCAAACCAAAAAAAACGCCAAGGTTTCTATAACGTTGGAGGTTTCTAATTTGTGGGCCAGGTTGTCGAATTGATAGGCCTTAGTTTTGTTAATGGCCCTCAAACCCAAAAAAAACCGCCAAGGTTCTAAAACGTTAGAGGTTTCTAATTTGTGGGCCAGGCTGTCGAATTGATAGGGCTTAGTTTTGTTAATGGCCTTCAAGCCCCAAGCCAAGGGCGTTGCCCTTGGCTATATTAATCTCGTACCAAAGGGCTAACCAGGGGCGTTGCCCCTTTTATATTAACCTCGTCTGTTAGCCCCAAAGGGGCGTATTATTAAAGCCAGGGGCAACGCCCCTGGAAACTCAGGGCAACGCCCCTAGAAACCTTGGTGGTTTATTTTAGTCGCTGCTATGAAATACAAATTAGCTTACAAATTATTTGTCGCCTTTTTGCTCACTAATATTGTCGGCATCGTTTTACTTGTCGGGGGTATGCAATATTTTATGCGGCAATACTTTTTTGATTTTGTTCGTCAAATCGAGCTGAATAAAATAGATCACTTAGTACAACGACTGGCGGATGAGTATCGGCAAAAAGGTAGTTGGGAGGATTTGCAGGAGAACCAATCGCATTGGCAAAATTTGTTGAGGCTTTCAAATGCTTCCCACTCGCCACCGCCAATGAGGCCGCCACCTCGGCCACCGCATGAGGGTATGGGGCCGCCACTTCGGCCACCGCATGAGGGTATGGGGCCGCCACTTCGGCCACCGCATGAAGGTATGAGGCCGCCACCTCGGCCACCGCATGAAGGTATAGGGCCGCCACCTCGGCCACCGCATGAGGGTATGAGGCCGCCACCTCGCCCACCGCATGAGGGTATGGGGCCGCCACCGGGGCATGGTGGTGATCACCAACCGCCCAGTTTTCGTCCACCACCTGAATTGGTTGATGAAATGCTGTCTATTAAGGATATCCCGGGGCCCCCAGTTAAACCAATACCCAATTATCCCCCAGATCCGATGATGATTGCACCTCGTTTAACCTTGTTTGATGCCGAAAAACGCTGGGTTATTGGTAGGCAAACCGATTTGGACAATTTTGCGTTGCGAACGATAGAGGTGAATGGCAAAACCGTCGGTTGGGTGGGTATTCAACGGGTAGAAACTTTTTTTGCGCCGAAAGATATTGAGTTTATTCAGCAACAAACGCGGGGTATTTACATAAGTAGTTTAGGGGTTTTGTTATTCAGTATTATTGTCACTTGGTTGTTAGCTCAGCATTTGGTGAAACCCTTGCGAAAATTGACCACGGCGACTCAGGCACTGGCAGCGAGGCGTTTTGGCACTCGTGTGACGGTTAAAACGCAAGATGAAGTCGGTCAATTGGCGACTGATTTTAATCAAATGGCCTATACTTTAGAACAGTATGAGCAAATGCGCCAACAATGGTTAGCTGATGTTGCCCATGAGCTACGAACACCATTATCTATTTTGCGTGGCGAAGTTGAAGCTTTGCAAGATGGTATTCGGGAAGCGGATGATGAAACGTTGGAGTCGTTGCATGCGGAAGCTTTGCATTTGACTCGATTGGTAGACGATTTACGGACTTTGTCCTTGGCAGATAGTCAGGCGTTGAATTTACGGCGGCAACCACTTAACCCATTGCATGTTTTGCAACAGAGTCTTAATCAATTTCAAGCCCGGTTGGCTCAACAAAAAATCAAGCTACGGGCGAATTTACAAACCAAAGAAGTGCCTTACTTGGCTGGCGATAGCGATCGCTTGTTGCAAGTCTTTAATAATTTATTAGAGAATACGTTGCGCTATGTGGATAAACCGGGTTGGTTGGAAATTACGCCGACGCTCACGCCGACTTTTTTGCAATTGGATTTTATAGATTCTGGCCCCGGAGTACCCGATTTTGCGCTACCTCATTTATTTGATCGCTTGTATCGGGCCGAACCGTCTAGGAATCGGGCCCAAGGTGGTAGTGGATTAGGACTTTCCATTTGCAAAAGTATTATTGAGAAGCATGGCGGTGAAATTAGTGTCCAGAAGGCACCAGAAGGGGGCTTCTGGTTTAAGATTATCTTGCCGGTTTCTTCGATAAAGAACGAGAATAATTAACGATAATAATGGCTTTATAGTTTATACAGTAAAAAACATCGTTTTTTCTAATTGAGGCACGCCACATTGCTAAGCAAAAGCCTTGGGCTATCGCTTTAGGCTGGGAAAACAAAGTACAACGGATACGCGAAATAAACGGATAAAACAAAAATAAGCTAAGCAAATGCCTTGGGCTATCGCTTTAGGAGGCTGGGAAAACAAAGTACAACGGATACGCTTTCATAAACGGATAAGGCAAAAATAACATTTACTTGAATGCCTAGAAAAAATCCGTTTATTCCTAAAAGAAGTTGTACTCTCACTAATGTCTCCGCTGTTCCTTATGTCAAGCAAACGCCCCCGGCTTTGATTTTGTTAGATATCCAGTTGCCCGGCAAAGATGGCATGGCTGTTTGCCGGGAAGTGCGGCAATTTTCGACTGTGCCTATTATGATGCTCACAGCCAGAGTTGAAGAAATCGATAGGTTGCTGGGTTTAGAACTCGGGGCGGATGATTATATTTGCAAGCCTTTTAGCCCGAGAGAAGTGGTTGCCAGAGTGAAAGCGATTTTGCGCCGTATACAGCCAACGAGCGTCACAGAGGAAAAATTAGTGCTTGGGGAAATCACCGTCGATGTCAAGAGTCATCAAGTCACTATTGCTAATCAACCATTAAAACTCACTCCCAATGAGTTTGCTTTGTTAGCGTTTTTTATTTCCCATCCCAATCAAGTCTTTTCTCGCCAAGTTCTAATCAGCCAAGTGCAAAACTATGCGTTTTCTGGCTATGAACGCACGATTGATTCACATATCAAAAACTTGCGGAAAAAAATAGCGACGTTTTTACCAGATCATGAAATTATTAGTACAGTGTATCGAGTGGGATATAAATTGAATTTTCCGTTTTCTGAGTAATTTTTTAGCAATAACGACAAGGATTCTTTATAAGAAAGGATGAGCCAAAAAAAACCGCCAAGGTTTCTAAAACTTTGGAGGTTTCTTTCAAGTAGGCTAGGTTATACTGCAAACGGTTAGGATTTGAAGTTTCAGTTTTTAGCCGTGCTAGACTAACTAATGAAAAATGAAAAATGAAAAATGAAAAATGAAAAAATTCATTATAAGTGGATATTTTTACTAGGAATTTTATAAGCTTTCATGGCGGAAGAGGTGGGATTTGAACTGGGGTGTTAAATATCAGCTAATTTCCTAGTACCACGCGTCGCTAATATATCGGATAATTAATTGTAGCCAGCCCCTTGATTGGTGCTGATAT
Organism: Candidatus Parabeggiatoa sp. nov. 2; assembly: GCA_002085445.1. Classification (GTDB taxonomy): domain Bacteria; phylum Pseudomonadota; class Gammaproteobacteria; order Beggiatoales; family Beggiatoaceae; genus Parabeggiatoa. Next base: position 12,598 of record NBMI01000127.1, on the reverse strand, counting down.
GAATAATCGGATGAATTTGCGGTGCGGGGTACTAGTTTATTTTTCACTCTACTTTTGTGAAATGCCGGGCTACAAATCCAATCTAGGGCGAAAAAAAAAGTGACAAGCTCAAATTGAACGAACATCCCAGTTGCAAACTTTGTTAGGCTAATAAAATGATGCCTGTTCACCTGATCGCCGCTGGGTTTTAGTTTATGGCTCTTTGAGAATGCCTAATAACACGGCTAACAGTTTTTCTAACTGTGCCGGCACTAGAAATGCGTCGATATTTTTTATTATCTTCTTTGTTAGTCTTTCAAGTACCCCAAAACGCCATACATCGCCTATCGTGATTACACCATATAATAGCTCAGTGCTCTCGTTTTCTAAATAATGATCCATCGCAATTAATTCCACGGCTAATTGGGTAAAACCCTTATCCATATCAGCATTTTTGGCTTCGATGACAATAATCTGTTTTGAGGCGTGTATGAGATAATCAATATTTCCTTTTAATCTCTCATTGATGTTAATCGGATACTCGACATCTATATCAATGTCAATATAATCAAGCAACTCAAAAAGTAAAGGAGAGATAAAGAACTCACGTTTTGCGGCTTCGGAGTTCAAAGTGACATGAGGTAATTTCTTATAAAAAGTTTCTGTTAATTTTTCAACATTCAACGCTTTATCCGTATAATCAGGCAGTTCAAGTTTCTGCACTTGAAACTGATAACCAAATTCAGCCACCACATCTCGGGTTGGGTACGATAATTTAAAATAATCCGAAAAGGTATAACTTTTATTTTCTTCTAGTATAGATTTTCGCATCGTTTCGTCAACTCAAAAACTGTTAAAAAAATGAAAGACTTTCTACGTTTAAATCCCTTGCGGTATCGTTCCTAGATAACTTTTTAACTGAAGTCATGTAATGTACAGCGTTGTTTAGCGAATGTCAAGCTCTACGTTTGAATCCTTGGCAGTATCGTTCCCAAATAGCTTTTTAAATGAGGCTGTAAATATATACAGCGTTGTTTAGCGAATGTCAAGCTTTTTGATGAAATTTTTCAAAAAATAGGAGTCCAAGATTTATCTTGGACGTCCAGAAAAAAGGAGTCCAAGATTTATCTCGCCTCTAGAAATCCGATTTTTTGGAAAAATCGGATTTCTTTAATAATCCAACGCCGGCTCGTTCATTGACGAATACGCAGTTTGAATCGGAGTAATTCCATTTCGTTCTGAACGGCGTATTCCAAGGTGCCATCCTGCTGGAGAGCAATATCAGGCTCAATCTGTTGTTCACCCTCGACAACCGGTTCGACCCCAACATCTAAAGTCGGCTCAAGATTAAGAACCTGACCCTTGAATTTCACCTTAAAAGTGCCATCCATCCGGTGCCTAATCTGTTCTACACCGTCAAACTTCAGGCCTCTTTCGATAAACTTGTCAGGCGACAAGACGGTGGGACGCATTGGTTGCATCGTACCGTCTTCACAAACCATCATGGCTTTTTCTTGGCCTGTTCGCGTGTTCATAAAGTGAACCCCAGGTGACAGCTCTGACTGTGCCACAAAGGGGTTAAACATAACCACAATGATGTGGCGTTTTTCGCCGGGCCTTTTCAGTAAAACATCACCACCTTCACCCATTTGAAAACGGCCGGCCTCGCCGACGATTTTCGAGACACATTCCGAATTATTAGGGGCCGGAATGAATGGGATTTTATGCCCGTTTGGAGTCGTTATCGCATATTGATCGCGTTCTTCATCTTTAGACATACCGGGACGTGCGTTTTCGTCCGCTTGAGTCATGTTGTTGACATCTGGGATAAAGGCCCCTTTCAAGCCCCTACCTTGGATTGAGCCTTCAACGTTTAGGATGCTATCTTCATCCCTTTGTTTAAAGGTAAATTCTGGCAAACCTGCTTGTGCGAGTCCCTGATTGAGGCCTTCTAACACATTTGTTTTACCCGGTGGCACACGACCGCCTAGACAAAAACAGTTGCTAAAATCAGGTATTTCAGGCAATTCTCCCCTAGAAGGCATCGAGTGTGGTTGTTTTGGCTGAAAATCCAGTTCAGTGCCGGGTGGAGGGTTCAGTGTCCCGTCGTCTTCGAGCCCCAAACCATCTTCTTGTAATAAGGGCCTGACATCATCTGGCTGGTTTTTGTCTGGATCTAAGTTCACCATCATCTTGGCAATGCCACGACTGGGCATACTTTGAAATTGTTCCTTATTAAAATGGCTCAAATGATTCGGATCGAGCTCCCGAATCACTTTCGGGGGTAAGCCATGCATGTTATGGGCTTCTAAACCGCCCAAGGCTTCAGGCGGTAATTGTTCAAACTGTATCAGTGTCATGCCCTCCAGTGCCTGTTGTGGCATATCTTTCAAGTGTTCAGGACCCATGTTCTTGAACGCTTTCGGTGGGACATCCTTGAGATGTTTAGGACAAAAGGCACGAATTTCCTCTGGTTTCAAGTGGTCAAAGCCATCAAGCGCTTGAGGCCTAATGCCCAATTCTTCCAAATCCTGTTGAGCGTCACAGTTTGGCGGTTGTTGGCCGTCACCCCCGGGCCGATAAGGCGGCTGTTGGCCGTCGCCATCAGGCCGATTAGGCGGTTGTTGGCCGTCGCCATCAGGCCGATTAGGCGGTTGTTGGCCGTCGCCATCAGGCCGATTAGGCGGTTGTTGGCCGTCGCCACTAGGCTGAGGAGGCGGTTGTTGGCCGTCGCCACTAGGCTGAGGAGGCGGTTGTTGGCCTTCGCCATCGGGCCGATTAGGCGGTTGTTGACCGTCGCCATCAGGCCGATTAGCCGGTTGTTGGCCTTCGCCATCGGGCCGATTAGGCGGCTGTTGGCCGTCGCCACCGGGCTGATTAGGCGGTTGTTGGCCGTCGCCACCGGGCTGATTAGGTGTTGGTTGGCCGTCACTAACGGGTTGAGGCGTTGGTTGGCCGTTACCCTAGGATTGAGGCCTTTGCTGATCCTGGCCACTCGGCGGAGGCGGCGGTTGTTGATCACCCTGTTGTCCCTGTGGCGATGGCAGAACATCCGCATAGACTGCGGGCACACCTCCCCATAAAGCTAAGCTAATTGCAAGAGATAAGGTTGTCTTTTTCATCTTAGTTTCCTGAATTGATATTAATAATATATATATAAATAAATGCGAATTAAGGGTTGAATTGAATCATAAAAAATCAATGACTTATAAGATGTCTTTATTGACAATGATTTTATAAGGTTTCTCAAGCTTTCTCAAGCTTTCTCAAGCTTTCTCAAGCTTTCTCCTATCGTCGAAACCGAAACGAAATGACATCTTTGTTCATTCTCAATTTTTCATTTTTCATTCTTAATTCGTATTATAAATGTGTCTATTAGTTTCCAGCTTCATTCCTAATGGAATTCTCCCAAGCGAAACTGTTATTGGGTTGTTATTTATAACAATAGACAGCAATTGTGGAAAAGTCTATAAATGCGTCTATTATTTCCACCATCATTCCTGGTAGATTTGTCCCAAGCGAAACTGTTCTTGGTTGTTACTTATAACAATAGACAGCAATTGTGGAAAAGTCTATAATTCTATTTTGTCACATTACACCTAAGTCATTGATTTCTATAGAGGGCCTCTTGGGGCCATTCTGTTTAAATCAATGAGTTACATTAAATATGACAAATGCGTCTATTATTTCCAGCATCATTCCTGGTAGATTTGTCCCAAGCGAAACTGTTATTGGGTTGTTACTTATAACAATAGACAGCAATTGTGGAAAAGTCTATAAATGCGTCTATTATTTCCAGCTTCATTCCTAATGGAATTCTCCCAAGCGAAAATGTTCTTGGGTTGTTACTTATAATAATAGACTGCTATTGTGGATATGTTGTGGAGAAGTTGTGGAGAAGTTCTGGAGAAGTTGTGGAGAAATTCTGGAGACTTTTGCTATCTCTACCAATTGTGGAAAACTTGTAGAGAAATTATGTGGATGGTGTGGAGGATCACTGCCATTAAATGTCTAGTACAACGGATTAGGGGAATATACGAATGAAAAATGAAAAATGAAAAATGATTAAATTAAATCTAATTTTTAGAGGAAAGAAATCCTATTTTTTTGAAAAATCGGATTTCTCAATGTTTATAGGAATTTTATTACAAGTTCATTTTTTCATTTTCACGGATTTGAAGTACGTTGCCAAGAAAGAAATCCGAAGAAATCCGATTTTTTGGAAAAATCGGATTTCTCAATGGAATTTCAACTTATGGCCCTTAAGAAACCGCTTATTCCTTGTAGTCAAATACGTTTGTAGTAGGCGATTCATCCAATGCCGTCTAGTGGCTAAAGCCACTACTACAAACTTGGAGTCCTGCCAAACTAAAGTTTGGACTCCTGACTGCCAAACTCCTGGGTTAGTGGTAATTTTTTTTCTGAGTAAAAGTGATGTCTTGAGTGATTTTTTCGCCGTCTCTTATCAGTTGGATTGTCACCGTGCTGTCGATGTCGGTGTAAAATAACGCAATTTTGAGATCGGCCAAGGTTCGTATTTCTCGTCCCGCGAGTTCGGTGATAATGTCTTTGGCTTGTAAGCCGGCCTTTTTTGCCGACGTATGGTAGTTGAGGCGATTAATCACAACTTGGTTGTCCTTTTCTACTACCCATACGCCTAACTTGGGTGAGGCTTTTCCGTTGAGCTTTTCAGTGATTAAAATATAATCACCGAGGCTTTCATCGATCTGTTCATCTTGCACGATGACGGTAAAGGGTTCGCCGTTTCGCCGATAGAGCCGATTGGGAATGCCATAGCGGTGCATAATATGTTTCTTGCCCGCGAGAATGATCAGTTGCGTGTCGGGATGTTGGGCTAGAAATTGGGCCGCTGTTTGTGCCATCGTTTCATCCCAGAGCGATTGGCTTTGTAAAAAGTATTCAAAGTGTGAGTGTCCAAAATGTTTTTGGTGTCTGAGAAAAACTTGGTGCAAGTCGTGCCGATAGGTGTCGTTGGAAAAGTCCATTTCTACCGGTAAATGTTGCTTTTCGGCCGCCGTTAAGCTATGAATCCCTTGACGAGCGACTTTGTTGGTAATGTGCTTGTCAATGTTGAGAGCAATCAGTGGGATGCCAGCGGCTTTGACGTAATCTATAATCGGCTTATAGAGGTTGTAGTCAAAACGCCAATTGTTGAAGTAGCGCGATTGTTGCAAAAAAGTCAGTTCGTCAATGCGCCCACCGATGTAGTCATCCAAGGCTTGTTGGTAAGGCACTTGGAACATTTCCATCCCGACGGCGATTTTATGTCCGGCTTGGTGGAGTTGTTTGATGATCAGTAATTGGTTGAAATGATGAGCGAAGTTATCGTGTTGTTCGCCCACGTAAATGACGCGACTGTCTTTAATCTTCGGTAAGATGTCAGATAGGGTTGCCACTTTGCCCGGTTGGAGCGCGTGGGTGGCTGAGCGCGTTAGCAAAGTCATGCCGGTGTTTGATTGGCTAATGGCTTTGTGCGTGTTTTTGCCAGCGGTAAATGCCAACACGCTGTATTTGCCATAATGAGACACTCGTCGCGCCACGGCTTTCACTTCGTGGACATTTTTGGCATGTAACAAGGCAATGACTTCTTTGTTGTTATAGGGATTGTTACGGATAGCCACGCGCACGCCATCGGCTGGCACGCTTTGTTTGCCAAATAACATGTCTATCATTGGTGTGTCAAACCCGGCAATTATCAAGGAATTGTTCTTGACTTGGGTAAAGGTGATTTGTTGTGGTGCTACCACGGTGAGATGGGCAATCCCCAACGCCTTAAGCAGAGGTTGATAGAGTTGACGCTGTTTAGGTGACATTACCACAATAATCTTTTCGTTGCCCTTGATCCGGCCCAATGTCGGTGGTATTTCTACGCGCCGTAGTTGCCGCATGATGTCGTAGTCTTCATCAATCACCACTTTGGTGGGTGGTTCTTCTAAGATGAGCGTGATCTGTTGTTGTTCGGCATTGTTCACCTTAACCCGGTGTTGCGTTTTGCCGGTGGCGCTGTGAATGGTGATGGGCAGTTGTAGATGATATGGCTTCGTGTGTTGGACAAGGCTAAATGACAGGGTGAGTTTGCCTTGTGCAACGACGAGTTCGGCCTTTTCGGCCGTCATATGGGGAATATCTTTACGTTCCAGCCATTGGGCAAAGTAGGCCGTTAAGTTTTGTCCGCTTACCTTTTCAAAAGCGTGTTGTATGTCGCGCCAACTGGCCGCACGAAATGAATTGGCTGTCAAAAACTCACGTAACGCCGCAAAAAACGTCTTATCACCAACGCGTTTTCTTAACTGATGAAAAATCATCGCGGTTTTGCCGTAACCGATGGCACTTTGGGCCTTATTGTGGCGGACTTCAAACGCGTTCACCGGCATGGCGTTGTTGTCGTGTACGTAGGCGTTATAGTCCACCATGATTTGCTTGCGATAAGCGCTGCCGTTGCCAGACAGGGCCGCATAATGCTGATCAGCTAAATAATTCGTGAGGCCTTCAGCCCAATTGCCTTTGTCATAATCTATATAAACGGAATTACCAAACCATTGGTGCAGAATTTCGTGCCCTAGCGAGGTTTTGACGATAAAGGGTAAACGCACCACGGCGCGTCCCAATAGGGTATAAGTGGGCATGGAGTAGCCGGTGGGGCGAATATTTTCGACGATGGCAAATCGCTTAAAGGGGTATGGGGTGAGCATTTGTTCATACATCGCCAGATACTTTTTGGCGTATTCAAGATAAGTGTCGGCGAGATGGGCATCGTCTTTGAAAAAGTAGGCCTCAAGGGCAATATTGTTATAATTATCGGTTTTTAAACGATAATTTTTGGAGGCCGCCAGTGTTAATGAGTCCAAGCCTTGGTTGAACTGAAAAGTAAAGGTAGCGGTTTGAGATGTGTTTTGGACTTCAACTGTCTGAGCCTCGGAAGTGGCGAGAAAACCGTTTGGCAATGTCACGGAAAGTTGATATGCCGCTAACACATTGGGTTGAGGATACCAATTTGCCATCAAAAACACATTGTCTTGATCAACAAAATGTGCTTTTTGATCATTTAGGCGTGCCTCGTAACTGATAACGAGTTCTTGGTGACTTTGAATAGTCACTACCATGCGATCATCAAGGGCGCTGACGGGTTTGCCATTTATTCTCAGTTTAGACAAATGGGGCACCGAAAGGGTGAGCTTTTGAGGCTGATTGGCTTTAAGGCGAGCGACACCCATCAGCTTCTGGTTTTGGGGTTCTATTTGAACATCAAGGATATATTGAACGTTGGTTGCCCATACTAGAGAAGGCAGGGTGAGAGTTATCACCAAAATCAGTTGGGTTAGTAAGCGCATGAAATATTCCGATAGGTTGTGGTAATGGGTAATGGGTAATGGGTAATGGTAATGGGTAGTTTCTTTAACGTTTTTCAGTATAACATGACAACGGGGGAGTAGTACAACGAATTGCGCGGATAAACGAATTGAGTACTTAGGATTAAATTGAGTACGGCGACGCAAGCGCGATTGAGTAGAGGGAATATTGCTCCTAAACGAGTTGAGTGGTTAAAAATCTCCGAGTATTACTTACTCGGAGATTTATTAAGTACCGAACCAGAAATTTTCAGGTATTTAAATGTAGGGGCAATCCCTTGTGGTTGCCCTTTTTCTTCTACATTTTTCATTTTTAATTCTTAATTCGCATTTATTAGGACTATTCAATGTCGGGCTTTATGAAACGAGTCGAGGGATTGGTGTAATCTGGATCGAAAAACCCGTCAACTTGCCTGACTAACCCACGGCTGCCAGCCATTTTGGTCATTTTCTCCAAAGAGCCGAATTGTAAGGCCCCTCCTAAGCATGTTTCAACGCAAACCGGAATTTGTCCTCTCTCTTGACGAGGTAGGCAGAAATGGCATTTGGAAACTTTGTTGTTGGCCTGATTTTTCCGGGGTGCGCCGTAGGGGCAGGCGCTTACGCATCGTTCACAGCCATTGCATTTGTTTTTATCAATGTAAACAATCCCGTCTGTTTTTCTTTTTCTAATGGCATTCACCGGACAAACTTTCATGCACGCCGGTTCTATGCAGTGATTGCATGCCAACGAAAGTGAATGTTGCACTACATCGGGAAATGTGCCTTTCTGATGAATGGTAACATGCCGCCAATTCACATCGGGACCAGTTTCATTGTACATTTGGCAAGCGACGCGGCAAGAATGGCAAGCAATACATCTATTTATGTCAATTAAAAAACCGATTTGCCCTTTCATTTATACTTCCTCTACCAGTGAAACGTTTTTGAACCGTCTCTTTCTTGATAATGACACTGAATACACTTTTGGTTGTATTCCGTGCGTCTGTCTCCGTTGCCAAGCAGTTCAGGAAAACCACTGTTGCCAGCGTTTTCGTGACAGAAGATACATTTCGTCTCTATTTTTGCCAAACTGAAATGAATCTCATGGATACCTTTTTGGTTGATGGGAAGCGTCGTGCTTTCAATCTGTTGTTGATGGCACGATAAGCAGAGTGTGTTGCTGCGTAACGCTTCTTCAATGACGACATGTCCGCTTTGGGGGCTTGATTCGTTTTCGGGTGAAAAATACTGAATAATCTGTTCACCCGCTTTGAGTGGTTCGGGCGTAAAAAATGTCTGTTTTCTCTCTTCCTCATTTTGGCAAGCGAACAGTGTTATTGTTGCCAGAAAGCTTAATGGAAGCTTTAAGTGTTTTAATTTTTGCGTTTTTTTCATAATATCTCTGTTAAGGGCCACTAAGTACATAGTACAACTAATTGCGCGGAGAAACGAATTAACCTCTTAGTACAACTAATTACGCGGATAAGCGAATTAACCTCTTAGTACAACTAATTGCGCGGATAAACGAATTGGATTGTCGAAAGTACAACTAATTACGCGGATAAGCGAATTAACCTCTTAGTACAACTAATTGCGCGGATAAGCGAATTAACTACAACTAATTGCGCGGATAAACGAATTAACCTCTTAGTACAACTAATTACGCGGATAAACGAATTAACCTCTTAGTACAACTAATTGCGCGGATAAACGAATTGGATTGTCGAAAGTACAACTAATTACGCGGATAAGCGAATTGGATTGTCCGGAAATTCAGGGAACAAATCTAGCCAACCGCAAGCAACGTTAAGCTTTTGGGTGAGGGCAACCATAAAGGATTGCCCCTACATTACATAACGGTTTGTAGGGGCAATCCCTTGTGGTTGCCCTTAACTTAATGGCATTGAGGTGGAACCTGGGGAAAGGTAATTAAGACCTTTCCACAGGTTGCTTTATCCGTTATTATAACGAATCCCTGTAGTTGCTTTGTTCAGAATATAGACGGTTAACGGATAAATGGCGTATGAAAGTGTCAAAAGCATAAGCCTTGACAATATCCCAGCAACCTCTTCAACCGGAACAAGCCGCATTGAAATCGCGGTAAAAAACACTTCAAAGGAAATTGAGCCCGTGGGAAAGTTACCAAATATAATAGAAAAAAACAGCCAAATTGGCGTGAGAACCAAAGGTAATCGCCAACCTTTCAGGAACTTGTTCAGCGACGGATTCTGCTGCTGGTAAATTAATGGCACTAAAAAGAGAAAAGTTAAACTTAAATCCAACGAGCTGGCCCCAAAAAAGACATATAAGACAATACACGAAAAAATCGCGTAAACAAACATCAAATGTGGTGCTATTTGCAGCTTGCCATTCATCTGGAAAAAAAACGGCAGCCATAACGGAAAAAAGGGCAGTCTAAAATAGCGCATAAACACTTCCAGCAGCAGACTTATCGCCAGAATTTTAACCAACCATTTATCGTCATCGAGAGTACTGAAGGTTGCAGTTTTGTCATTCATGCTTTTGCCACCTTTACCATCGTATCGTTAATGGTAATGCCGAAGGTTACCGGAGAAGTGCCATCCGAGGCAATATCATTAAAGCGTACTCCTTTGTTGGCACAGATTTTTGAGTAGGCCTTATGCCCAAAATGATAGCTCAGTGCCACCGTTTCTGGATGTATGCCTTCCGTCAACAGCGCCTTTGTTGTCAACGTGCCTCTTTTTGAGTCTATTTTCACGCTGTCACCCGTTTGTATGCCCAACGCTTTCGCTGTCTTGGTATTTATCAACAGCGGGTTTTCGCTTTGAATGGCGTTGAGATAGAGATTACTGGCCGTCCTCGAATTGGCATGATAGGGCAACCGATATGAAATCATGTGTAGAGGATACTCGGAATGAGCGTCGTCTGGCTGCGCTTGCCATTTGCTGAAGACGGGTAGAGGAGAAGCGCCTGAAAAGGCGAGGAAACTGCTGTAGAGTTCAATCCGGCCAGATGGCGTGTCAAGTCCGTTTTGAAGCGCTTCTCCCGTCTCATAGCCGAGATCATGAAAACCTTTATGGTACAGTTCATCAAAATCAATCGCAGAATCCTCCAGTTGTTGTCGCAAGAAGGCTTCGTAATTGTTAAACGGAAACGCTTTCTCAAGCCCAAGCCCTTTGGCAAGCATAATAATAATATCTTGGCTGCTTTTGGATTCAAGCCGCGCCTTCACGACGGGTTTACGCATCACCGCTCCTTTAAACGGCGGAAAAACGTCATTGATTTCCATGTTTTCAAGGAAAGTGGAGCCTGGCAACACAATATCCGCATAAATACTGGTTTCCGACATAAACGCGTCTATTGACACCAGCAAATCCAATTTGTCGAAGGCTTGAATCAGTTCTGTTGAATTGGGCATGGAGTAAACCGGGTTTACCGAACAAATAAACATCGCCTTCAGCGGATAGGGTTTCTCTGTCAGTATGTTTTTGTGAAGGTTCTGATTAATACTCGCAAAACTGTAATATTTCGGCCGTCTTAGAAAAGGCATCGGCAGACGACCATAATTACCAGAATCAATTCTCTCAATCGAGGGCTGAGAAACGGCCGGTTCGACCGCCGGATAAGTCACGCGAGGGTAGGGCAATAACCGAACGCCTCCTTTCTGATCAATGCTGCCGAGTAGTGTGGCAAGCGTTGTTACCATCATCCCAGCATAAGCGCCATCTTTCTGGAACGAAACGCCCGAAAAAACATCTATCGAGGTTTTTTTGCCAATCATATGATGGATGGCATTTAAAAACTGCTTTTCAGGAATATCGGTTATCCGGCAAACTTTTTCGATAGTGAATTTTTTCAGATGCCGCTTCATTTTATCAAAGCCAAACGTATATTGATCCACAAACGCGTTGTCGTACTTATCATGCGTTATCAAATAGTTGGCAAAGCCAGCCAAAAGAATGCCATCGGTACCGGGCCGAATAGGCAACCATAAGCCTTTTGTCGAATGGGCGGCCGTTTCGGAGAGTCGTGGATCGATGGTGATAAGAGTGGCACCACGCTGTTTGGCCTCTATGATTTCTCGGGCCGACCAGCACAATTCCTTACACCCCAACGGATTTGCGCCGACAATAACCATACAGTCAGTATGTTTATAATCAGGAGAAAGGGCCACAGGCCCCAAGGCGGTGCCCGCGCCAATAGGCGCATCAGCGGCCCCAGTATGTTGCAAATAGTTGGGAGAACCAAGGGCATAAATAAACCGTTGAAAAATGTCGGCCCTATCATTGTCCACATTTTGCCACAGGGCCACACTTTGGGGGCCATATTCTTCAATGATTGGAGTTAGGGTTTTTGAAATTTTCCCAATGGCCTCCTCCCAAGAAATCCTTTGCCATTTACCTTCGCCTCGTTTACCGACTCGCATTAATGGATAGCCAATGCGTTCTGGATGATAGAGTTTATAAACGCCAGCATGAGCCTTGGCACAGATATGCCCTCGATTGGTGGGTGAAGACGGATTGCCGCGCAAATAAGCAACTCGGCCGTTCCGCACTGTGGCAATAAGCCCGCAGCCTAGATAACACTGGTTGCAAGTTGTAATCACTTCTTGTTCTTGCCAACTGTTCTCTAAGGGATATTTAATGTTGTCGGCTTCTGCCAATAAGTCGGGCATAAGAACCGTTCCAGCGCCTACCGCGCTTATTTTAATGAACTTTCTTCGGTTGATAGGTGTTTTCATATTTTACCAATAGCAATAAGTACAACGAATTACGCGGATAAACGAATTGTGCAACCGCAATAAGTACAACGAATTACGTGGATAAACGAATTGTGCAATGTTGCCCCTTATTGAAAGGTGCGTAGTTTATTTCATTACCGTCATTAATGCAAAAAAAGTGGGCGCATTCCCAAAAAAAAGGGTCATTATTAATCTTAATCTTGAGTACTACTCTCTCTCTAGTACAACGGATACGCGAAATAAACGGATAATAGGATTTACGCATTGACAAAGTTTAAAAAATAATATAACTTATTAATCAATAGCTTAAAAATTATTCTCCGAGTTTTTCAAGGGTTATAGGACTTACGCATTGACAAAGTCAAACTTTTTGTATTCACTATTAATATCAATGAGTTATGAATATTTTACCCATGGCTAAATTGATGAAAAGCAAAAGGCGCTAGTGACGCATGCATGCGCCGCGTTTATTTGGTTGTCTCTTGCGTGCGTGCGTTTATTTCATTTTGTGGGCCATGATTTGATTTGAAAACATTTAAAATGT
>NBMI01000382.1 GCA_002085445.1 Candidatus Parabeggiatoa sp. nov. 2 | reverse complement strand
TGTTTATATTGAGGCAGTAAATCAGGATGACGTTCAGTAATATGTTGTTCCCGTTCAAGCGTTAAAATGACTTCACGTTGTAAATAAGGACAAGGAAAAAGTGTAATAATAATATCATCTTTCTATAAATAAAACTCCTTGATTTTTTTTTTACTTGACTCGGATTCTCTGAAAAATAATCAGTAAGCAGTTATCAGTGAAAAATGTAAAGTCGTCCAAACTAACGTTTGGCAGGAGTCCAAACTACGTTGACTACGGTTCGCGTAGCGGAGGGTGGCTACGCGGTATTTGAGGGCCGAGGGCCATGAGTTGGAATACCTTGAGCCATTTTGCGTTTAGGCCCACAATTGACGGCCATCAGTCTATCGAGAAGGTTAGCGAAGCTAAACCCACCTTTTTTTCAAATGAATGGTGGGTTTCGTTCCTCTACCCCACCCGACGTTGGCTATCGTAACAACCAACCTGACGCATTGGAATACAGTTTGAACGTGTTTAAGTTTCGTTCAAGAGTGCCGAACGAAACTACATTTTTTGGATGAGTGTTGTGAATAGACGATCACAATGGGGTGCCGCTTGTCGTACTTTATCCACTTCTAACAAAGCTAATAATTTGGAAGCATGTTGTATTTTGTGATAATAGCCTTTTTTGGTATGGCGAGTAGCCGCTTTTAAGCTGGGTTCAAGCCGCTTTTTGTCAATTTTTTCCACCTCCTGATTTTTAGGAATGGCATTTTCTTGAAATCCTTGTCCGTAGAATTGTTTAAGTGTCTCAATGTCAGCAATTAACCAAGCTTCCATGGTTTGTACCATTAATTGACAGTGTTCTTCATCAATAGTGGGCAAATCCCAATTATCTCGATGCTTTAAATGTTGACAAGGGGTGGTGTTAACCGGTGCTTCAGCATCGACTAGCAGCACATTGAACACATTTGGATTCGATTTTAAAGCCGTTTTAAAATCTCTAAATGTGTTATTACGAGAACCACAAACGGTCATTTTCCACTTGAGTTTTTTCTGTCGTGCTATTTTAATTAAGTGGCTGAAAAAGTGGCTAAAGCCTTGATGTATTAACGCTTTAGTATTTCTACCATCACCACCGCCTTCAATAAACAGGTGAATTTCTTTTATCAGGGTTTGCCACCGATATGCCCCATACGCCAAAGATCGCCAATGGTATAATTTTCTAGCCAGTCAGAAAGTGGTTCGGCTTCAAGACGATGCAGATGGCTACTTTCATCATCACGTTCACAAATTAACACCGATTCTGGGGGCAGTGTCGAAATTAACGCATCCGAATGGGTTGTCACAATCAATTGGGTTCGATGCGAGGCTTCAATAAGCATGTCAGCAATGGTTCCCAAAATATCGGGATGAAGCCCGATTTCAGGTTCTTCAATGCACAGCAACGGCGGTGGTGTCGGATCAAGCAGCAAAGCCATTAAAAATAAATAATGCAGCGTGCCATCAGAGAGACGAGTGGCGGCAATGGGTTGGGTAAGCCCTTGTTCGCGGATAAACATTTGCACCGTACCCCCGATAATTTTTATACTCAATTCTTCTGCTTTTTGATAAAACTTTTTGAATTGCTCAATCACGGGTTGGTTACCCAGTTGGTATTGTAAGTCATTTAAAACAAGTCCCAAGTTACTGCCATCTTCTAGAAGAGGCGATTCAGGTAAGTCAGTTCGTTGCAGATGTCGAGGTTCTAAATCACGCCCGATATGCCAATTCCGATATAACCCAATCGCCGCTAATTGGTTACCGGTATATAGAATTTCTGGATATTTGTCGGGTTCTTTTCGTTGAGAAAAGATAGATTGATTGGGGTATTCTGGATAAAAATGGTGCGTTTTTTCCTCAGCCGCCGCTCTGATATGAGCGCCACGTTCATGATGATAATGATAACATTCTGGGCCATCTTCTGGGTATTTTAACCTCTCGTTCACTAGCAAAAATTTCTGCTCAGCCGCTGTAAAATGGAGATGATAGTGTAACGAGTGGGCTGGTTTTCCATTGGGATAATCTAAAATGGCTTCGATCTGAGCGATGGAAGTTTGTTTTTGTCCATTCCACAGAAATTCACTGGTTCCGCCTCCTTGACGAATGGGTACCATCACGTCGTTTGGTGTGGCTTTTAATAGCCCCAATGCTTCGATGAGATTAGATTTACCAGAACCATTAGGCCCAATTAACACATTTAAGGGTTGCAGTTCTATGTCTTCTGCTTGAGGCCCATAAGAGAGAAATTGTTGTAGTTTTAATTTTTTAATGAGTCTTTTGCCTTCCATTGTTTTATTCTATTCACTTTGAGGGTTAGGAACAGAGATCGCCAATTGCTTGAATGAATAACATGAGAGTACAACGGATGACGGGCCGATAAACTGATTTACCAACGGTTTTGCTCAGTTGAAAACGACTTAACTACATGAGAGTACAACGGATGACGTGGATAAACGGATTTAGCGCCTAAGTTTATAGTAGGTGCTTTTTTGCGTTTGTAGTAGGCGCTTTAGCGCCTTGCGTTTGTAGTAGGTGCTTTAGCGCCTTAGTTTGTAGGAGTTGTTTAGCGCCTTGCGTTTGTAGTAGGTGCTTTAGCGCCTAAGTTACAAACACTACTAAGGGAGTTGTGGCTAAATAAAATACCCATATAAAATTAAAAAAAACAAAGTTAAAAAACTTTTTTCTATATGGGTATATTATTTTCACGCTCCTCCCTTAATGGAATTTCACTTTCCGTCATACGGCCCTTCTCCACAGGCGATAAATCGCCTACTACAAACAAACGTGTCTGCCCTTCTGCGAACCGGTTCCAACCCAATGCCATTACTCTATTTATTGGCATCCATCGCGTTCAAGTAGGCAATAATGTCATCTGCTACTTGCTCTCGATTTGGGAGTTCGCTGCGCAGTACCATGCCGCTGGCTTTTGGAAATGCGGTAAGCGTGATGTCAATATCAAGGATCAAGTCCTTCATTCGCCGGTCGTTAGTCTTTTCTACTACCCCGTTTTCTATTAACTCACCCCCTATTTTTCCGCCATCCCCATTAACCTTGTGGCAAGCCATACAAAACTCCCGAGCCTCCAGAAATCCTTGCTTAACGTTCTCTGGACTGTCCTCGGGGGGTGCGGAGTTGGCGAACAGATCAGCAAAACTCGCTAACTTAAAGCCAACCTGTTGCCAAGGCCATCCATAAGAAACCGACGCTTTCAGTTCAGGAAAAGTGATGTTGTCCCAAACCAGCCAAAATGGCCCCAACTCCACATATCTTCCATCTTCAGCTTTCACCAGTATAAATTGTGGGCGATTGACATCTTCAAAAGCCACATAGCTGTCGTACTTGAGGTATCTATCAATCGGCAAGGAAGAGCGATAACCATCTAAAGCGACAGTCGCCATTTCTTCTCTGTTCCGCCAGTCTTCACCATAAAAAAAACACTTGAATTTTCTAAAGACAACCACAATAAAGGAACATGCGCCCTAGCGATGTGGTGTGGGCATTGACAGTGACAATTCCTCACATCCGTTCTGAATGACAAAAGCGCAATTTATGCCAGTGCGAAGTCTAATATACCACCGTTGATTGATAGTATCGATCATTATATACTATCACTGGGTATATTATTTTTTTGTAGTCCCTTACTTTGTAACTTGAACTATAGATTTTCAGAAAAAAAAGAATTTCGCAGCCAACAGCTAAAGCAGTTGTCTGAAAGCTCAAGTCTCCTAAAGGAGACTAACTAAATTAATTATCTGAATATCTATATAAGGAGGATGTTGAATGCGGGTACTTAACAATTTTATAAGGGGGGGAATTGTCTGTCTACTACCTCTTCTCCCTTTGGTGAGTTATGCCGGCAGTTCTGTACCGACGTATGATCCAGAAACTCGTGAACTGGTTGTGCCAAGAGCTTATGTGGGAGACGAAGAGTATAGTGCCGTTTTGCGTTTAGAGAAAACTGCAGATGGCGTGATGCGATTTGTGATTTACAAACTGGTTTACATGTCAACCTTGACCTTCAAGAATCGTGGTAAACCGGCTGGTAGCTTCACCTTGGCTGAATTGAAGAAAAATTTGGCACCGACTGATGTGTCAGTGATTGAGCCTCATTATAACAGTGAAATGACTTATCGGGGCTTTCCGACAAGAGAGTTGTTTGATCAGGTATATGGCCGCGAATGGCGTGACAGTGAAGAAGTGCTTTTTACCGCTTTGGATGGTTATCAACCTTCCATTCCGGTGAAAAAGTTCTTAGATCACACCAGTTACCTGACCTATCAAGCACCCGGCTATCCTGATTTTCAGATCATCAAGATTTTTACAAACAGAACCGGTCCTGGCACTGGTGAGGTGGCCAATTTGGGGCCTTTCTACTTGGTTTGGGAGAACATTGAAGATAAGGATGCGCCCACTGGAGAAGACTTTCCTTATCAAGTGGTGTCAATGGATTTGATTACTTTTGCAGAACGTTTTCCTAAGGTGGCACCACCACAAAATAGTGGTGAAGATGTCAAACGGGGATTTTTGCAATTTCGTCAACATTGCATGGTTTGCCACATGATTAATGGCGAAGGAGGCACACGCGGTGCTGATTTAACTCATGTGACTAAAAAAATCTCAGATGATGAAGAACTCAGAGAGTGGATTATATATTCACGAGATGAGGTTATGCCGCCTTTGGAACCTGAGCTTGCCTCCGGTGAAGATGTCAATGTGGTAACAGATGAGATTATTGCTTACTTGAAGGCCATGGCACAATAATAAAGTGTCAGCGTCAAATTAGTCTAATTCTGAAGTAGGGTGGATGAGTGCATCCACCCTATTTTTTGCCAAAAATTTAGTCAAACGACTATTTGGAGTCCAAGATTTATCTTGGGCGAGGCCAAACTTGGACTCCTTGTGTATTGCTCTCAGGCGTGCCATTAGGGTTAAATCTACGGTATGATTTGAACCCGCCCATCTTTAACCGCGCCGGTACTCTCATCTACAGCACCTTGTTCCTTGATATAGGCAATGATTTCATTACGATAAACAAGGCCGGTGTCATTCATGGGTAGAGTGGTCAGATCAAACCCGATCACCCCATCGGGTAAACCAGCGCCGACTTTTTCGCCATTCCAACCTTCTGCACCTCGCAAGACAATGTAGTCACCAAAAGCCACATTGAAGGTGTCATCCAATTGCTCATCAATGGGTTTACCATTCAACGTAATGTCTTGGGCAATGGCAGTGGTGGCATCAGTGTTTAACTTGATGGTGTAGCGCAGTTCCTTAGAAAAATTTAGGAAACCGCGTGAGACAAAGCCAGCCAGATTGAGTGCGTTGTCACCTTCCAACTCTTCTGGACGTGCAATGCGTTGTGCATTGCTCACCACCATTGCTTTTATTTGGGCGCCCGTCATTTGTGTCACCACAATCATGTCCGCATAAGGCATCACGCCATACCAATCATTAAAGGTGAGATCAGAATTTGGCTCTACCCCACCACTGACACCAGAGGCATTAAATATCGCGATGTCCACCTGCTGACTTTGGCCGTCTTTTTCAGGAAAATCAACGCTTTGCGCCACAATCGCGTCATTCATAAAATTGGCAATGACCGTTTCGCCGACGTAACGATCAGCAATGTTTTTTTCAGTAGAGAGTTCTCCTGAACTGCCCACCGTACCAATGA
>NBMI01000126.1 GCA_002085445.1 Candidatus Parabeggiatoa sp. nov. 2 | reverse complement strand
ATGTGCAAACTAAAGTTTGGACAGAGTATCTTCTAAAAATATTTTTGCAAGAGTCCAATGATTTCAAATGTTTACAAAAAAATTGACGGAAGAATAAAAAAAAACACTTGAAATTTTTAAAGACGACGTCATTAAACATGATTAAAAAATTGCCCTAGCGGTGTAAGCCGTTTCACGATAAACATCGCTTCGTTTCGTTTACGTAACAATTCACAATTCACAATTCACAATTTCAGGCAAAAGTTTCGCAGAGCGAATTTTGCCTGAAACACAATTCACAATTAGCAAAGCCGTCCGCAAAATCCGTTACAATCAGAATTTGTTGTTATGGAATCTCAGACACGAATCCGGAAAGGAAACATATATGTTATTTGAATTATTCATTTTGGGTAGTGCCGTGTATGCCGCAAGGAAGTATTCTCAAGGCATGGCGGAAACGTCATCTTCAAATGAAGCCACAGCGGTTAAGCCCTTTTTTGACAATTCGCGCAATCAACAACTGCAAGAATATTCCCCAACGAAAGAGGACGGCAAAATCACTGAAGACGAAAAGACAATTAATACCGATTTAGTGATTTCTGCTACTTCACTGAGTTTAGCGATAGTTGGCAATATATCCAATCCGTTTTTGCGCATTCTCAGTCTACCTGGGTGGTTTTATGTTTATATTCCGGCCTTTAAAAAAGCCTCTAAATCACTGCGGCAGGAAAAAAAAGCCGATGTCAATCTGCTATCCATAATCACCGCAATAGGTTGTTTTTTTGGTAACTTTTACGCGATTGGTAACTTAGCGGCCTTTTTTTATGTCGTCAGTAAAAAATTAACCCTAAAAATTCAAAACAATTCTCAACAAAGTATTATTAAGGTATTTGGTCAACATCCCAAATTTGTCTGGGTGCTAGTCAACGGTATCGAAGTGAAAACGCCATTTGAGGCGTTAAAGCAAGGTGATATTGTGGTGGTGAGTGCGGGAGAAGCTATCCCCGCTGATGGCAGGGTTAGAGAGGGGCTGGCAAGTGTGGATCAGCATATTTTGACTGGTGAAGCCCAACCCGCCGAGAAGGAAATCGGTAGCCGTGTTTTTGCAGCAACAATCGTCTTAACGGGCCGGGTTTGCATTGAAGTTGAAAAGGCCGGGGAAGAAACCACAGCGGCACAAATTGGTCAGATTCTTAACCAAACAACGCATTTTAAGACCAATGGACAGTTACGTGCGGATGCTTTAACAGAAAAAAGCATTTTACCCACCTTAATCGCGGGAGGGTTATCGATTCCAATTCTAGGGCCTATGGGGGCTGTTACCGTCAATAATGCCCATTTTTCCTATAGAATGTTGGTTGTTTCGTCTATTGTGACGCTCACTTACCTGCAAGTCATTACCCAGAAAGGGATTTTAATTAAAAGCGGTGGAGTGCTTGATCTATTGAGTCGAGTAGATACCATCGTTTTTGATAAAACGGGAACACTGACATTACCTAAACCCTATATTGGAAAAATCCATACATTAAAGGCCTGTACGGAAAACGAGGTGTTAGCTTACGCCGCGGCGGCCGAGTATAAACAAACCCATCCCATTGCTTTAGCTATCCAAGAAGAAGCAGAAGCGCGCGGGCTATCTATACCCGATATTGATGAGATTGAATATGAAATTGGTTATGGACTCAAGGTAACCATACACGAACAAGTTATTCAGCTGGGCAGTCACCGCTTGATGGAAAAGGAAAATATTACCCTTCCGCCGTCATTGCAAGCGACAGAAGCATCAGCACACGAGCTCGGTCATTCTTTGGTCATGCTTGCCCTTAATGGTCAATTAATTGGAGCAATCGAATTATTTCCGACTGTGCGCCCCGAAGCGAAAGCCGTTCTTCAGGCATTACGGCGAGATCATCGTATTGAATCCATGTACATTATCTCAGGCGATAATGAAATGCCAACGAAAAAGTTGGCGCAGGAGCTAGGCATAGAGCATTCTTTTGCTAATGTTTTACCGCAACGGAAAGCTCAAATCATTGAACAATTACAAGAATCCGGCAAAACAGTCTGTTATATCGGTGATGGCATCAATGATTCCATTGCGCTGAAAAAAGCACAAGTTTCCATTTCTTTGCGTGGCGCGTCTACCATCGCGACGGATACGGCACAAATTATTTTAATGAATGAAAGCCTAGAGCAACTTTGTGACTTGTTTGAGTTTGCCCAAGAATTTGAGGCGACGATGAGCAAGAGTTTCAATGCGATACTTACCCCAACCTTCATCAGTGTGGCAGGCGCTTTTTTCCTCGATTTTAGCGTGATTCATACACTTCTATTAAAAGAGATTGGTTTAACGGCCAGTTTAGCCAATGCCACCCATCCCCTGTTTAAACACCGAGCAGAAGAAGATACCAAAAAGCCAATGGCGCTACTACCTAAAAGTTTGAATACCAAATAAAAATAAGCCGGTTTGTATATAGAATAAATTCTAAGGCTTAAAGCTAAAGTACCCTAAAGGGCACTATTAGTAGTAGGCTTTAGCCTCCTGTCGCGAAACGTAAGAATTTATTCTGAGGCTGAAGCTTAACTTAATGGCATTGAGGCAACGCCAGGGGCAACGCCCCTGGAGGATTTTTAGCCTTTTCCCGCCTTTGAAGATTCAATCCTTGTTTATATGCAATCCTTCTAGTTGTTTCTTGAACGAGCCCGCCTTTCATTACCCATTACCCATTACTCATTACCCATTATTGCTCTGGCAACCCGTGCTTGCGCCAGGCAATCATTCCGCCCGCAAGTTGAACTGCGTCTTTCCAACCATGACGGCGCAACAGTCTGACGGCAGGAATGCTGCGGTGGGCACTGAGACAAATAGCAACCACCGGCTTATCCTTATCGAAAGACAATGTCTCAATTTTCGACCGTAATTCGGTGATTGGAACACTCACAGCGCCCGCTAAATGTCCATTTTCCCATTCTTTGCGTGTGCGGACATCAAGCAATTGAGGGCATAAGTCTGGATTATTCAATTTGTCAGCCAGTTCGGTGGGCAAAATTTCAGGCACTTTGCCAAACGGCACCCACCAGAATAATGGATTGCCCAAGGATTCTGATTGTGAAGGCAAATTAGTCATTGTTTTTCCTTATATTTTCTTGTATACGGAACGTACTTCAACTCGGTGAAAATGACAACCTGAACTTTGAATAAAATTCCTCTAAGTACAGCAAAAAAAAATTAAACTGCACTGTAAATCATTGTTTTTATTGAATGTATCACTAAGATACCTTAGATAAAACTTTTCTATACGGACTTTTTTCCTGTGCAGAAATAACCAAGGAGAAATCCCTTGCATGTAAGAAATCGTTATTTGGACTCATTTTGACCATTATTTTTGTATGGCTATAGGCACTGATTTGAGGGCCATAAAACCGTTTTTAATAATCAAACATTTTGACCCTTATTTTTGTATGGTTATTGGCATTGGTTTGTGGGCCATAAAACCGTTTTTAATAATAAAACATTTTGACCCTTATTTTTCTATGGTTATTGGCACTGGTTTGAGGGCCATAAAACCATTTTTAACATTCAAACTTTGTAGCGGACAATTTATTTAATTCATTGATTGTGGAAAAATTTCTTGAAGTCATTGATGATAATATTTCTCGCTAAGCGATTTTAGACAGTAGAAAAAATGTCCTGTACTCAAAAAAATTATATACTTATCAGTAATTTAATTATTTTTCATTTTTCATTTTTCATTAATATATTATAGCGATAATATAGAAAAGAGTTGACATGTCTATATAATATGGCTATATTATGCTGCATGAAAGCTAAAGACGTTTTAGAATTGACTGGAATTTCGCGCCGCCAGCTGACACGATTAGTTAAAAATGGATCAATTATACTCAAGAAGGGAACAAATTTTCAGGCAAAAGTACAGCGAAGCGAAACTTTTGCCTGAAAAGGACTTTTTGATAAACCAAAATAACTTAAGTAACTGCCTTCAAGCCCCTTTGGTACGAGATTAATATAGCCTAGGGCAACGTCCCAGGAAATCCAAGTTATGGCCACGTTGAGTATAATGTAACAGTTAAAGCCAATGGGCCATAAGAGTACGATGCTGAAGAAGTTTATAAATACCTTGGAAAAAAACCTCGTAATTTGAATATCATTTAGGGACTTCAAAAAAAAATAATGTACCCGACTAAAAACCTCCGATGTTTGGCAAACCTCGGAGGTTTAGCCGATATGGGTATTTTGTGAGGGCTCTATGCGCGGGTTTCAACCCATAAACAAAAAAATGATCTCCGAAAAGCAAATCTCCCACACTTGAAGATTTTTGCAGCGCTCGTGGTATTCAAATTGATGAGTTTTTTTCAGATGTTGCCAGCGGTAAACCGAAAACGATTTTTTGATCTTTTTTGATCTATTAAAATTAGTCATAAATGGGCAAGTAGGCACAGGGCCCTTGAATGGGAACTTAAATAAAATCAATATATTACAATTATATCTGCCAAAGTTCGTGCGTCATTGATTATCGGTTGATTTTTGATAACTTTTGTAAGGATTATCCCATTGAACGACCCCAGTGCCTGCAAGTCGAAAAAGTTTTTATTAGTTATAAAGAGCGTTTGAGGAGCAAAGGTTTTGACTTATTTAAATATTTGTTCCTTTCAGTTGGAACGGAAATAGTGGTTATTTTTGGTCAAGGTAACGAAAAATTAGATGATCAAGAATTAATGAATGAAATTATTTCATTAATTCATTGTTTTTCGATGAAACATTATTCTTTCGCGGCGTATTCAGCGTGCTGCTGCAGTGGAGGTGCTAGATGAAAAAGGCACTGAAAACCAAGATTAGAGGTTTGGATAAGAGTCAGTTCAAGCGACTCAGGGAATTGACTCATCATGCCAAAAATCTTTATAACCAAACTTTGTGGATTTTGCGACAAGCCTTTGAAACGACTGGTAAGTATTTTAGCTATCCTCAAATGGACAAGGCTATGAAGCAAGTTGAGAACCTTGAAGGCTCCGTTAATTACAAGTTGTTAAAAGCTAAGATATCTCAACAAACTTTACGACGACTTGATAAGAATTTTAAGTCCTTTTTTAAGTGTCATCAGGATTTTAAGAAAAATCCTTGTAAATACAAGGGGCCGCCAAAACCGCCACGCTTTAAACACAAGCAATACGATAATCTGATTTACGATTATCAAGCTTTTTCAGTTAAAGACGATATGGTGGTTCTGGAAAAAGGCTTAAGTTTTTCCTTGCCTAAAAAACTGCTTGGCAAAACAATTAAACAGGTTGAAATCGTGCCATTATACCGGCATTTTGAAGCCATTTTTGTTTATGAGGACAAGGACGTTGTTGCTGCTGTTTCACCAAACGATAAGGTTATGGCTATTGACTTGGGACTTAACAACTTAGCTACTTGTGTGACCAATGGCGTGACAAAACCATTTATTATTGATGGTCGTCGGCTGAAATCCATAAACCATCACTATAACAAGCGTTTTGCCAAGCTTCAATCGCATTTAAAAAAGACTCGTAACCGCAAATGGTCAAACCGTTTGCAGCGTCTAACCGATAGGCGAAATGCGAGGATTGACGACTATTTACA
The DNA here is from genome assembly GCA_002085445.1 of Candidatus Parabeggiatoa sp. nov. 2. Taxonomy (GTDB): domain Bacteria; phylum Pseudomonadota; class Gammaproteobacteria; order Beggiatoales; family Beggiatoaceae; genus Parabeggiatoa. The sequence continues at coordinate 31,721 of NBMI01000126.1, read as the reverse complement.
TAAAGCGACTCATCAAGTCACTGAGATTTCTGTTGAAAATGGCATTTCTAAGGTTGTGGTTGGTGATGTCGCTAAATCACTTGACCAAATCAACCTAGGCAAAAAAACCAATCAAAACTTCGTGAATCTTTCTCTCGGTCAGTTTATAGACAAATTACGCTATAAACTTGAGTTACATGGCATTGCGCTAGAGGTAACAAATGAGAGTTATACTTCAAAAGCGAGTTTTGTTGATGGTGATTCTTTGCCTAAAAAATACGAGCCTAAAAAGACACATTCTTTTAGCGGCAAACGAGTAAAACGAGGTTTATATCGTTCCCAAAATGGCATTTTAATCAATGCTGATGCTAACGGTGCATACAACATTTTAAAAAAAAGTAACCCTAAGTTTTCCTTAGAAGAATTAATCTCGAAGGTAGGCGAGGGGATATTGGATTGGTTACATCCTTATACACGTTTGAAGATATGACACTTTCATAGTGACATGTCTACAAATTTCTATTTAATCGTAACCTAGAACCGACTCAAAAAAAAAATCGTTAGTATAATTAAAGTTACCCAGATAAATTATGAAGGCTTGAAAAATCGGATTTTTTATCGGACAAAACTTTTCTGGGCAACTATAATAATAGGTTTCCTAACACGCGATTCGTAAAATGACTTCTCAAAATATTCCTTCTATCCAGCCTCTTCCCAAACTGGTAGCCAATCAAATCGCCGCTGGTGAAGTCGTTGAGCGCCCCGCATCGGTGATAAAAGAATTATTAGAAAATAGCCTAGATGCGAAGGCTGACAGTATTGAGATCGATATCGAACAAGGCGGCGTTGCCTTAATGCGGGTACGTGACAATGGCTTTGGTATCCGCAGTGACGAGTTATTATTGGCCCTCAGTCGGCACTCTACCAGTAAAATAAGAGCGCTGGACGATTTGGAGCGCATTAATAGCTTAGGCTTTCGCGGTGAAGCCCTTGCCAGTATTGCGTCTATTTCCAGATTGACCTTAAGTTCGCGTTTTCATAGCGAAGAACTGGGACATTGTATCCGTTTGGACGGGATTGATACGCTTTCTGCCCCGGAACCCATTGCTCACGCCATCGGCACAACCCTCGAAATACGAGATTTATTTTATAACACGCCGGCACGGCGCAAATTTTTACGCACCGAAAAAACGGAATTTAGTCATGTACATGAAACGATTAAGCGTTTGGCCTTAAGCCGGTTTGATGTCAGTTTTAAGTTAACGCATAACCATAAAACGTTAATGGTTTTCAAGATGGCCCCGCACGAAGATGAGCAATTACAACGGGTTGCGATGCTCTGTGGCCCAGAATTTGTGGCCCATGTTCTGAATGTCAATGACGTATCTGGCAAAATGCACTTATCGGGGTGGATTACGCAACCGACTTATTCACGCAGCCAACCAGATATGCAGTATTTTTTCGTCAATGGGCGCATTATCCGCGACAAACTGATTAGTCATGCGGTACGCCAAGCTTATGAAGATGTGCTCTATTCGGGCCGCTATCCGAGTTATGTGTTGTACTTAAAGGTTGAACCTAACGAGGTAGATGTCAACGTACATCCTTCCAAAAATGAAGTGCGTTTTGCCCAAAGTGGGCCAGTGCATAGTTTTTTAGTGAGCGCACTGCAAAAGTGCCTTGCCCAAACGACTCCTAGCCACGTTGGGCCGCCAACACCTTCACCCCAAAAGTCACCCTCACAAGGGCACTCTTCTTCCAGAGAAAGGGAGTCTTCCTCACAAGGGCCCTGTACAGAAAAAGGCTTAACTTCACAAGGTACCTTTTCCTCAAGGAAGAGGGAATCGGTGATGAGTGAATACCCTCAGAAGTTCCCCCTTGGGGCGTTAGGAGAGAAGGCTAGGGTGAAAGGGCCTAAATCGCCACACAAAACAGATCACCCGTCGGCCCTAACCATACGCGAAACCACGCAAGCTTATCAAGCATTGCAAGCGCCGCTCTTGTCAGAAGAATTACTGCATGACATTTTTACTGATGACAATACGGCGCCCTCGAAACCTATTCCACCTTTGGGTTATGCGTTAGCGCAACTGCATGGCGTGTACATTCTGGCCGAAAATGCCGAAGGCCTCGTATTAGTCGATATGCACGCTGCCCATGAGCGCATCACTTATGAGCAGATGAAATCGGCTTGGCAAGCCGGCCATCTCAGTGCCCAAGTTTTGCTCGTTCCCATCAGTGTGTCCGTCAGTGAACGTGAAGCGGATATAGCAGAGCAACATATTGAATTATTTAATAAATTAGGTTTTGATCTAAGCCGTGCCGGGCCTGAAATGTTGGTTGTGCGCCAAGTACCGATACTGTTAATGGATGCGAATGTACCCGTGCTGGTGCGCGATGTGTTGGCCGATTTGTTGCGTTTTGGTGTCAGCCCCCGCTTGCAAGAAAATATGCAGGAGATTCTAGCTACCTTAGCGTGTCATACTTCTGTACGTGCTAATCGGCAATTGAGTTTAAGTGAAATGAATGCCTTATTGCGCGACATGGAAAAAACAGAGCGCAGCAATCAATGCAATCATGGACGTCCAACTTGGACGCAATTGAGCATGAAAGAATTGGATAACTTGTTTTTACGGGGGCGTTAGCCAGCTACCGCTGTCATCATTTGTTCTAGGCAGGCTTGCCTTGCGCGAGAAAAAGGAGTGCTTAGCGATCCTTGCAATACCCACTACTACAAAGCAAGGCTTGTACTCCAGCACCGACTCGTACAAGTTAAGGCTTGTATTCCACATTTTCGTACAAGCCAAGGCTTGTATTCTAGTACTCTGTCAATGTTCTATTGACGGGTAACAGGAATCGACTCCTGCCAAACTAAAGTTTGGACTCTTGCCAAACGTTAGTTTTATGCTTTCTCTGGCGTTGCTTTTTCCAAGGAGCGGCCTTCCAGAAACAGGGCAATGAAAATGACCGCCATAACAGTAAAACCCATACTCAGAAAAAAGGTACCAGTATAACCAATGGCCGTGGCTATGAAGCCGCTGAAAGCGCTGATACTCATACCCCCCGCTGCCAAAACAGAAATTTGTACAGTGAGATCAGTCGCCGCGGTAGCCGGCTCTGATTTATCCATCATAATGGAATAAATTACAATCATGCTAAATCCCCCGGTAAATCCCCACACGCCATGAATAGCGAAGATCATTTTTAGGCCAACAAGATCAAGTGCTATAAAGATATAGTCGGCCCAAAAATATTGATAACTATTGATATTGGCTGGACATTAAGTACCGAACCATGAATTTTAGGGTATTTTGCCAAAACGAGAGGGCAACCACAAGGGATTGCCCCTACGTGTCATTCAACCACCAATGTAAGGGCAATCCCAAATGGAAAGCCCCTTTATTAAAATACATTAAAATTCATGATTCAGTACTTATATAGACATCCTAAGTGATTTGTCAATTTTTAAGGCCATAAACTTGGTTTTTACTCTTTGACGGCTCATTTATAAGCACTATATATTAGTCAGGATAGCGCCCAAGTTTTTTGAAAAAACGCCGGAATCAAAAAGTCCAATTTCCCGTGTTAAGTAGAGTTTGTCATAAAGCGGTTGTCTAAAAGCTAAAGTAGGCTAAAGCCTACTAACCTTCTTGCAGTGCCCTGACACGTACAGTAGCTCTCAGACAACGGCTTTAGCCGTTGGCGTTGGGTACTAGTGCGGGAGAGCGAAAATCTTCATACCACCCTACCGCCAACCGCTAAAGCGGTTGTCTAAAAGCTAAAGTAGGCGCGGTTGTCTAAAAGCTAAAGTAGGCTAAAGCCTACTAACCTTCTTGCAGTGCCCTGACACGTACAGTAGCTCTCAGACAACGGCTTTAGCCGTTGGCGTTGGGGTGGTATGGAAACTTCCGCCTTACTGTACTAGCCTTGGCTTGTATCCCAGTGTCACTCGTACAACGGAACGTTAAGCAGTTACTTCATTGGCAAAATACTCCGATTGATAAATCATCAGCCGGATAAATCCCTTGTGTTGCATACTGCTCTAGGGTGCTTTTTGTGTGACGCTTGACAAATTCATCTTTCAAGTTTTGAAAAGCTAATAAATTGGTCGCAATTTCGTCAAGCGGTAGTTTTACGCTTTTGCGCGTATTAATACAGTGTGTTGCGCCATCCGACGCAATCGCAATGACTTTAAATTTTTTTAAAGGCAAACAAAAAGCTAATTGTGTTTGAAACGGCTTTGGCTCTGAGACTCCATTCACAGAATCTGTTAATACCAGTGGTTTTGGTTCAGATATGGCGTATTCTAGCCACCGCTGTTCATCACACCAATAGGTTAAGTAATAGGGTGCGTTATGGGTAAAGGCAATTTCAATCGTGCCAAGGTTACCAGCGTGATCTTTAAACAGCAAGCAACCATCGCCGTACACATATACCATAATACTGTCTTGGTGTAAAAATGCCAGCATGACGGTGGCATCCAGTACGCTGGGGGGCTGTTGCAATTGTTCGGCAATACCCAAAGCCTTGCTAATCAATTGTTGTCCAAAGCTGAGATAATCTAAAGGCCAAGGGGTTGCATTTTCGATGATATATTTAGTGGTTAATGTCAAAATTCGCGCTCCCACCTCGGAATTTTCAGAAGCCGAGCAGCCGTCGCTTAGCACAATAAATGGCGTGGGCGTATCACCTTGCGCGGCGTAGTCTTCACAGACAGGGTGGGTAACGCCAATGGTGTAGTAGTGGTCATAATGTAGCATACTTGCGGTTCCAGTTAGCCAGTAAGAATATTATTAATTGCTAAATTATATATCCAAAATTTACCCTTCGCTTCAATCAATTGCTAAAATCTATTTATCCATATTATTATTAATATTAATTGGTTATTGGCTTTCACATAGAAAATACCTCATCAAAGGGTAATTGGTAATGGGTAATGGGTAATTGGTAATGGGTAAAGGGTAATACTCAATGATCAAGTTTTTAGTCTGACAATGCACAAGGATTGTATATAATAAGGGATTTTAGAAACGAGCATCAAATCACGTTAGTCAACTTTTTGTTCAATCTATTTTATGCTGATTGAATAGCTTTCTTATTAATGAAAGAGTTGATTTCATGCTGGAAAGCTAAAATTTTCTCGAATTTCTTCATTCTCTTATCATTGCTAAGAAATCATTTTTTATAACAATCCTTGGGCGTTTGGGCGCACGAAAAAACTTGATCATCGAGTAATAGGCCCGTGCTTTGCACCGTTAAAAATGATCTCGCTTCGCTCGGAGAATCGCGACACCCCCCCAAGCATCTCTCTATCGATGTGACTTACTACGGTTTTACTCCTAGGAAGGCAGGTGTCCAAACTTTAATTTGGCAGGAATCCAAACGACGGCATCGTTTTTAGTTTGGCAGGAGTCCAAACTTGAGTTTGGCAATGTCTTAAATTAAAAACGTGAGTTCGACTTTTCAACAAGTTATATAAATTTTATATTAATCAATTAGTTAAAAATAAATAACGAAATGAGTTAAAAAAAGTTTTTTGACTATTAAACCCTTAATATTAATACGTTAATAACCGGAAAATTGTGGGCCATTGAGTGAAATGAGCCAGTAAAGCTTGTTGGTTTTGTTTTTAACTGATTGATTTAAAAGTCATTATAAATAACTATTTGATATAATTAATAATTATATAACTCACTGATATTTAAAGTCGAACTCACGTTAAAAATGTTCTTGCTGTCAATTGGAGTGAAAGTACAAAAATTCAGAAGAATTCCTTCATTAGCCATTACCAACTACCAATTACCAATTACCAACACTGAATTAAACCAAAAACTCTGTCGATTTGGCCGTCTACATTCCCCGTGCCGTCATGTCGGCCACAAATTGCTGCCCTAATTCTTCATACCCCGCCACTGGCGAAGTCGTGTCTTCGATCAGCACCAGTTTGCTGATATTCTCTTCGTCAAAATTATCGGCAATATCGCGGATCGTATTAGCGACACAGTGCGACAGTGCTTGTCCAGAACAAGCGATTAAATCAGCCTTTTCCAAGTCATCAATCAGGCGCGTATTCAACAAGGTGCGAGGATCATCTGGATCAGGCAGATCGGCTTTGATGGCGCTGTAATGTTCCGTCCACATATTTTCTCCCTTTATCACATAATCAACCGTTGCAAAAGTGTCTTCCCATTCGGTTAAAGCGTCAGCAATCGGTGTTACCACATTATGACCGACTTTGCCAATCAAACAATGTGGCGGCCAGACAGTCAAGTCATAGCTGCCATTCGCTTTGAGAGTTTTGACGTATTCGGTGGCACGCGCTTGATGTTCGGGTTGCGTGGTTTTCCATTTGCCATTTAGCACTTCATCTTCAGTAATGATGGTAAACGGGGTAGGGTGATTGCCTTGATTATCCACCCAAAAAATGGGGTGGGCAATGTCTACCCAATGGTGAGTATCCAGCGTGACATGAATCTCATTAATATCAGACATAAGACGTTTCAGCATAGCCGCTAAACGTTCCGAGTCTTTATCGGCACCTGGGACAAATAGGCTGCCGGTTGGGTTAGCGAAATCGTTTTGGGTGTCAATGATGAGAAAGTGTAAATTCATGGTTGTGTCTCATAAGTGAGCTTAGAGTACAAACTTTAGTTTGTACACGGAGTACAAACTTTAGTTTGTAGAAGAAGTACAAACTTTAGTTTGTACATGGAGTACAAACTTTACTCCCTTAAAAAGAACAAATCCAACAACTACGATTTTTGAATCCAACAAATATGATTTGTTATTAAATAAATCCAACAACGACGATTTTTTATTAAATAAATAGTATTTTTCAGGAAACAACGAGTGATAAATCCCATTAAGTGCTTGACAGAAAACTTCTGTATCTAGCAGGTTTTCATTCTAGGTAACTTGGAACGAAAACCCGCTTTAATAACGTTTAGGCCGGTTTTCGTCTAAGCACGAGTTATTCAATAAATAGGATTTATTTTTGATATATACGGAACGTACTTGAAAAAGGTGAAAATTAAATAAGGGATTGAATTAGCAAGCTATAGATATTCAGATAATTATTTAGTCCCCTTTAGGGGACTTTCGCTTTCAGGCTGCCAAATAAATTATTTTTCTGAAAATCTATAGCAGATAAAAAACTCAAATTTAAAATCCTAAAAATCCGTTTATTCCTAAAAGAAGTTGTACTTTCGGTACATATGAAACGCTATAATAGTTCCAAATGATTTGTCGTTCCATACAAATAAGTACCCGTTCGTATGTTATTCAAATATAAAGTTAATAAAAACAATCTGTTTCGTAGTAAAAATACCGAAAAACTTCTGGCCGGGTACTTATTATCCCTTTCCTAGAACTACAGAACGTAGTTCAAAGATTTAATCATTTTTCATTTTTCATTTTTCATTTTTCATTAGCACAGCGTGACACGCTGAAACGAACTCTTGGAGAATTAAAGATTATGACTTACCAATATGACACCCTACGCGCCGTGACTTGGCGGGCCGATCAACTACATTTATTAGATCAACGCAAATTGCCACAAGAGCAAACGGTGATGGTGCTAGAAAATGCACCCAATGTAGCACAGGCTATCAAGGATATGGTTGTGCGCGGCGCACCGGCTATTGGTATCACCGCAGCCTATGGTGTCGTGTTAGCCGCCAAAGCAGCCCACGCGACGGCCCCCGATAATTGGCAAACCGTTATCGAACCTGACATGCAGCAATTGGCACAAGCGCGTCCCACCGCGGTTAATTTAGTATGGGCTTTAGAACGCATGAAAGCGTGTTTTGCCAAAATCACCGGCAACCCGGTACCCACGTTGTTGGAAGAAGCAAGGCGCATTCAACAAGAAGATATTGATGCTAACCACCAAATGGGAGATTTAGGAGCAGCATTATTGCCGCAAGGCTGTCGCGTTTTGACGCATTGCAATGCTGGGGCATTGGCAACGGGCGGCTATGGTACCGCTTTGGGTGTGATTCGCAGCGCGTATGCAGCAGGAAAAGTTAGCCAAGTTTATGCTGACGAAACTCGCCCTTGGCTACAAGGCGCACGTTTAACCGCTTGGGAATTGCTACAAGATAATATTCCTGTTACCGTATTAGCCGACAGTGCCGCTGCCGCTTTGATGCTGCAAAAACGGGTAGATTGGATTATCGTTGGCTCAGATCGTATCACGGCTAATGGTGATGTTGCCAATAAAATAGGCACTTATAGTCTGGCTATTTTAGCACGTCAACATGGCGTAAAATTCATGGTAGTCGCGCCCACCTCAACCGTTGACATGAATTTAGCGGAAGGTAGTCAAATTGTGATTGAACAGCGAGCGATGGAAGAAGTGCTGACGATAGGTGGACAACCGATGGCAGCGAACGGGGCAAAGGCATGGAATCCGTCATTTGATGTCACCCCGGCCGCATTAGTAGATGTGATTGTCACAGAAAAAGGAGTTGTAGAACAACCGACGACGGAACGTGTCGCGGCCATGATGAGTTAGGGGGGAGGAGAAAGGAGAAAGGAGAAAGGAGAAAGGAGAAAGGAAAAAGGAGAAAGGAGTTAGTGAGGTTAAAGAAATCCAAAGAAATCCGATTTTTTTAAAAAATCGGATTTCTAATTAGCAAAATGACATATTTTTTCGGCTTTTTTTGCCCGTTGGAAAATAGCGACTATGTTGCTTGGCAACGCGATTTCATGCGAAATGACCACTTATTGGCTGAAATGTAAACAACTGATTGAAAAATAAAAAGCCACTTGCTTTCCGGCCGAAATTCCCTCTCCCTTGAGCTAATCTTTACCCACAAGTCGGTATGTTATTGAAAATAATTCAGAGTGGTTAATGAATGACTCACTTTTTAGTTAAGTGATTGTTTTAATATGTCATGATTAATGATTAATGATTAATGATTAATTTTGAACACTTGTGGGTAAAGGTAAGCTTCCTTGAGGGAGAGGGTAAGGGTTAAATAAAAATTAAAAATTAAAAATTGAACAAAGACTTATAAAATAACTTTCAATCAAGTCGTTTTATAAGTCATTGAAAATAAAACTTAAAAATTTAAAAGACTGAAAAAAGACTTATAAAATAACTTTCAATCAAGTCGTTTTTATAAGTCATTGATTTGTTTTTATTCAATTCAACCCTTAATTCGCATTCTAAATCTAAAAATTAGAATACCCCGTGTGCCCCGGCCCCCATAATTTTTAACAAACCCCCTTGAATCTTTGAGGCTTGCACTTTGACAAAAGGCTCTACGCCTTGAGTTCCGTGAAGTAGTAACTCCAGATCCAAGATAGCAAACCAAACTTGACCACCTAAGTCCTCATACAAGGCAATTCGGCAAGGTAGATAGGCGGCAAAATCGGGATTATGTTCCAACAAAGAGGCAGCAACCGAGGCATCACAAAATTCAAATATCTCCACAAATCGATGAGGTTTTGCCGCGGTGGCCTTGATTTCTTGAGATAAGGGATAACTGCTAATAAATTTAATATTCAATTGATTAGCATGCTTTTTCATGGCCTTGATAGCTTCTTCTATCGTCACACCCACTTCTAGTGGTGTTTTTATAAGCATTGCGCTGGCAACATCTTTTTTCAATAAAACCTGTTTAATGACAAACTGGCCGAGAAAGCCAAGGAATTCCTCATCAAAGGAAGGTGCCATTTGTTGGCCATAAAAGTACAAAAACAGCAAGCCCGCCAACAGCAACAAACCCAGCGCCACCAAAAAATGTCTTATCCACTTTATGATGAACCAAATCGGGCCAGTTTTTGGCTTTTTGTAAATGATGGTAGTCGGTAGTCGTGGATATGCGATTTTGTGCCCCATGGATTGATTATCCTTGTATAATTAGTAACTGGTAATTGGTAATTGGTAATATACTTAACACGGGAATAATTTTCGAGGCAAAAGTTTTTCCTGAAAAACTTTACCCCCTTGCTTCCCCTCTATCAAGGTGACTATACTGCAAACGGTTAGGATTTGAAACACAGCCCTACCCCCCTTACTAATAATTAATAATTAATTGTTAATTGTTAATTGTTAATTAATTAGCTCCCCCTTTTAATTTGCACCACAGCCACGACGATAATCGACTGAAACGGGGGAGTGAAAGCATCGGTGTTTGAAGTTGAAGGGATTGACGGGGAAAAAATGGCCCTTGGGAGAGCGGCGGTTTTGGCCCGCCTCAATTGCGCTAAGTCATTAAAATTAAAATGTAAAACGACATTATGCAAAAATAGTGCCTTTATGCGTATGGGGGCAATCTCTTCTTGAGACGGGATTTCGGGGTGTGTCGCGATTCTCAAACGAAGTAACGAGCTTCGCTACGATAAAAAACGCTTTACGAAGTTACCGAGCGGAGCGAGATCATTTTTAACGGTGCAAAGTCTAATTCCCCGAATCGAAGGGTTAGGGGCGTGTTTTTTGGGGTATGTCCCACTTGTCCTTTTAGAAGTTTTTATCGATAGGGCCATCAATCAAATCAAGTTAATCAATTTGCCAACCTGGCCCCAAAAAAACCGCTTATGTTTGACACCTTAGTATTTTTTATTTTTCATTTTTCGTTTTTCATTTATTGTTGGGGGAGGGCCTATCTGGGGTGGTGAAAAGGAGGTTCCAACGGGTTCTAAAACTTGATCCCATTTTTATTCCGCCTTTTTTAACAATAACTTATTGATTAGCTTTTCATTAACAATTAACTATTTCAGGCAAAAGTTTCGCGGAGCGAAACTTTTGCCTGAAACACAATTTTCACTACCCCAGGGCCTATCCCAAGGTATCGATCAGGCATTCGCCTCATCAATCAAAAAACCATTTTATTTATATCGTAATCCTCCCAAACCGGCCATAGCGACGTAACCTATTGTTTATTCATAATTTTATAAAATAGGGCGTTTCGAGGGTTTGATTGAAATTGAGGAATCTCATTTTCCTTTCAATTTCAAGTTATCGCCCTCAATACCACCCTCCGTGTCCCCCAACCAATAGATACGCCTTGGGCTGGTGCTTGACTCAGGTTCAATTGGGTGTTACAAATTGATCCCATTTTTATTCTTCATTTTTTAATCACTGAACAAACAATCAGTTATTGATTATATTTTCATGAGCTTCGCTGATCTTCGGTAAACGTCTATTTGCGTAGTGACTTCGTTTCACAATTAGCAAGGCAGACCGAAGGTTCATAAATTTCACCCCCCCAGATACGCCCGGTGCAATATAGATATTCGCGCCACCTCAGCCACTCTTCTCATATCTGGTAATTGTGGGTAATTGGTAATAGACAAACGCACCCCATATGTCGCTATTCTCTGGTGAGGCCGTACCCTTGCAAGACAAAGCATAAAGCGCGATTATTACATTTTAATTGACCTTATTTCTTGTTGAGCGCCACTAGCATTATATAATGAACCAATTATTACTAGACAAAATTCAAACGCCTACCCAATTGCGCGAGTTGCCAGAACAGCAATTGCCCACACTGGCTAAGGAATTACGCAATTTTTTAGTGGAAACCCTAAGCCGCACTGGCGGTCATTTTGCCTCCAATTTGGGTGTAGTTGAACTCACCATTGCCCTACATTACGTCTTCAACACGCCAGAAGATCGCTTAGTTTGGGACGTAGGACACCAAAGTTATCCCCATAAAATCCTCAGCGGGCGGCGTGAAGCCATGTCTACCCTGCGCCAACACGGTGGTGTTGCCGGTTTTCCCAAGCGTAGCGAAAGTATTTATGACGCTTTCGGGGTGGGGCATTCAAGTACCTCTATCAGTGCCGCCTTGGGCATGGCGATTGCCAATCGCCAATTAGGGAATGGCCGTCAAGTCGTGGCCATTATTGGCGATGGGGCCATGACGGCCGGTATGGCATTTGAAGCACTCAATCATGCCGGCGATCTGGATGCCAATTTGTTAGTTATTTTAAACGATAACGACATGTCGATTTCCCCAAATGTGGGAGGCTTGTCCAATTATTTGGCAAAAGTGTTGTCGAGTCCGCTTTATGCTTCGGTGCGCGAAAGCAGTAAACAAATCCTTAAACCTATACCGACAATGCGAGAGTTGGCACGGCGCACTGAAGAACATGTCAAAGGCATGGTAGCACCGGGGACATTGTTCGAGGAATTAGGCTTTAATTACATCGGCCCCGTTGATGGGCATGATTTGCTGACCTTGCTAACAACCTTAAGAAATATGAAGGCCTTGGAAGGCCCACAATTCTTACACATCGTCACCCAAAAAGGCAAAGGTTATCCAAGTGCTGAAGACGATCCCTGTGAGTATCACGGTGTCACCGCCTTTGACCCTAAAACCGGCAAAATGGTGGAAAAATCAGCCCACGCGCCAACCTACACTAAAATCTTTGGCGACTGGTTGTGTGATATGGCCGCCCATGATGAGCGTTTAATCGGCATTACCCCGGCGATGCGTGAAGGCTCAGGTTTAGTCGATTTCTCGGAATTATTTCCAGATCGTTATTTTGATGTCGGCATTGCTGAACAACATAGCGTCACTTTGGCTGCTGGCCTCGCTTGTGAAGGCTTAAAACCGGTGGTAGCAATTTATTCTACCTTTTTACAACGTGCCTACGACCAATTAATACATGATGTGGCGCTGCAAAACTTGCCGGTGTTGTTTGCCATTGATCGCGCCGGTTTAGTCGGCCCCGACGGCCCCACCCATGCGGGCAGTTTTGATCTTGCCTATTTACGTTGCATCCCCAATATGCTAATTATGGCCCCGGCCGATGAAAATGAATGTCGCCAAATGCTTACAACCGGTTTTCAGCACGAAGGCCCCAGTGCAGTGCGTTATCCTCGCGGCTGCGGTGTCGGCGTACCCGTTGAACCAAAGTTGACAACCTTGCCTATAGGCAAAGCGACATTACGTCGTGAAGGACACAAAGTTGCCCTATTAGTCTTTGGAACACTGTTGAAAGCGGCCTTAGAAGCGGCCGAACAACTCGATGCCACCGTTGTGAATATGCGCTTTGTCAAACCCTTAGATGTTGAAATGGTCAAGAGAATAGCACAACAACATGGTCTGCTGGTGACAATCGAAGAAAACGTCATCTTATGCGGAGCGGGTAGCGCCGTAAATGAATGTCTACAGCCACACGCCAACTCAACGCCCGTACTCAATTTAGGTTTACCAGATCGCTTTATTGAACACGGTGAGACTGCTACACTGTTAGCGCAATGTGGCTTAGATGCTGAGGGAATTGTACGCGCTGTCACCAAACATTTGAGCGAATTAGCGACTTAAAAACAAATAACACTCCCCTAGCCTCTCTCTAAACACACCCCTCGAGGGGTGTGTAAAAAGCTTTCTGGATATAGCAAAGCTCGGTAACGAAGTTTGTAACGGTGCTAAGTCTATTTATAAACTGAAACATTGAGGCCACACACCGTCACGAAAAAAGGAGTAGGCGAAAGGGGCTAGGCGGTTTACCTTTCTCCTTTCCCATTTCCTAGTTAAATTGAGAGGATTACCATGAATAAGCCCGTCACCTTATGTATGCCCGATGTCCAAAGTAATGCCGACACGCGGCATCTTGCGATTGATAAAGTTGGTATTAAAGACATTAAATATCCCGTGCGCGTTAAAGATCGCTCAGGGCGTGAACAACACACTATCGCTAATTTCAATATGTACGTGAACTTGCCGCATAACTTCAAGGGCACACACATGTCGCGGTTTGTGGAAATCCTCAGCGAGCATGAATACGAAATTACCGTAGAATCGTTTAAACATATGCTTGCGGAAATGACTGAGCGTTTAGAAGCGGAGGCTGGGCATATTGAAATGACTTTCACCTATTTCGTCATAAAACTGGCCCCTGTTTCTGGCGTAAAAAGTATACTTGATTATGAAGTGACGTTTATCGGTGAAATCACCGGTGAAGCGCCAACAATTACGCTCAAAGTGGTTGTTCCCGTCACCAGCTTATGTCCTTGTTCCAAGGAAATTTCCGACTACGGGGCACACAACCAACGCTCCCATGTCACTGTCACCGCTAAAACTAACGGCTTTTTGTGGATAGAAGATCTTATTGATTTGGTGGAAAAAGAATCTTCCAGTGAACTGTATGGCTTACTCAAACGCCCCGATGAAAAACACGTCACTGAACACGCTTATGACAACCCAAAATTTGTTGAAGACATGGTACGCGACATAGCAGCCAAACTGAATAAAGATGATCGGGTTGCTTCTTATGTGGTTGAATCAGAAAACTTTGAATCCATTCATAACCACTCCGCCTATGCCATGATTCAAAACGAAAAACCGTCTTTTTAAAGTTGTTATACTTGGCATGGAAATCATTTTAAAATCGACAGTTTCAGAATAGCCGCAGGCTCCACCTGTGGAAGCGAGCCTTCCACAACCAACCCCAAAGGGGTTGAATGTGAATAGCCCCAGGTGAAACCTGGGGTACTGGGGTACCAACCCCGAAGGGGTTGAATGTTTGTTAAATTATCTCAATTAAAATCACATAAGCCAATCAAAATAATTAAATAAATAGACGAAACGGAACTTCAATACCTTCTTTATGAAATAGTTTTATTTCACATTCAACCCTTTCAGGGTTGGCGCATCTCTAATACCTTTACCACAGGTTTATCTCGCTACGCTCGGAACGAAAGTTTATCTCGCTACGCTCGGAACGAAAGTTTCACATTTTACTTGGGGTGGTGAAAATCAAGTTCCGAGGGATCGATAACTTGATCCCACTTTTGTTCCTCTTCATTAAATCACTCATAAAAACGAAATATCCTTAAAATCATTAATCATTAATCATTAATCATTAATTATTTTCACCCCCCTTCTGGGTAAAACAGTTTGTTTAAAATGATCTCGCTTCGCTCATGACTCCGGCGTTCAGCCTTGGTTTCTTTTGATTAGGAGACAATTTATGCATAAATCATTTCTAATGAAACAAGTCTTGTTAACAAGTCTTGCTCTGATGGTTTTAGGTTGCAGTGAGTTTGATGAAGAAGAAATAATAATACAACTGCAACCGAGCGAAACCAAAACATTTTCTATTTATGAATCTGTTTGTTTTGCAAGTGACGATTATCTCATCACTGCTTATGCTGAATTTGATGAAATAGATACCAATAACCTTTTTGGTACCATAACCAGTAGCGGTGTAATCTCTCGATGTACAATGATAGCGCGAGTACAACTCACGGCGACTGAGACAGCAACATTAGGCGAACACAACGTCAGAATAAGGTTCTTTTACACTTATTATGATGATTTTTTTGAATATAGCCGATCTAGTTCCCAAATAGAAAATGTTCAGATTACTGTCGTCCCAAAAACCGATTTAGATTCCCCCTCTCCCTAATTAATTTTTGTTGAAGACTACGAGGAGAAGATGAGAATGCCGTACATTACAGAACTTGGTTCGTAGTAGTCGCTTTAGCGACTTAAGGATTCGTTATAAAAAAGGATAAAAGCAACAACTACAAGGATTCGTTATAAAAAAGGATAAAAGCAACAACTACAAGGATTCGTTATAAAAAAGGATAAAAGCTACAACTACAAGGATTCGTTATAATAACGGATAAAACCAACAACTACAAGGATTCGTTATAAAAAAGGATAAAAGCTACAACTACAAGGATTCGTTATAAAAAAGGATAAAAGCTACAACTACAAGGATTCGTTATAATAACGGATAAAGCAACTACAAGGATTCGTTATAATAACGGATAAAGCAACTACAAGGATTCGTTATAATAACGGATTAAAAAAAAGCAACTACAAGGATTAGCTTCGCGATGTTCGTTATAAAAAAGGATAAAAAACCGCAAGTTAGCTTTTAATCCAAACACCGCCACGCTCTAATCCTTTATTCTAACGAATCCTTGTAGTTATTGTTGCCCCCTAAAAGAACTACAAGGATTAATGCTTAAAACACTTTCTGAGAGACCATTTATGAACAAATACTTAATTCACTATCTCAATCCAACAACTGATAACGAAGAACGGGCGATGAAGTTCAAGTTCAACGCTCGCCTCTTCATATTCACTCTGCTGATATTATTGGCTTTAGCCCTGTTTGCCGTCTTCAAATCGGGCCTCTTTTCATCACAAGAAGAGCCGATTTATATCGCCCTTGTGCATTCCGTGAATAAACATTTTCGAGCCGAAGGAGAAGCCATGCGCCGGGGTGCTCAACTCTATATTGACACCATCAACCAAGCCGGCGGGGTTAATGGCAAACAGGTTAAGTTGCTTGTGTACAACGATCAAGGTGACGAACAGAAGGCCAAACAAATTGCGTTAGAGATCGCCAAGCAAAACCAAGCCCTCGTCGTGCTAGGACATCTATTCAGCAACGCTTGCATCAAAGCCGGACAAGTTTACCAACAGGCCGGCATTCCAGCCATTACACCCTCATGTATGGCCGATGCCGTCACCAAAGAGAATGACTGGTATTTTCGAGTCGTCCCCGGCAATCAATTCCAAGGTGTTTTTTTGGCAAATTACGTCAAAAGGATTATGAAGCACAAAACGGTCAGCATTGTCTATGATGATCAGAATGATTATTCTCGTTCCCTTATGAAGGGTTTTGAAAACCCATTCAGAGGTTTAAAAGGACAAATCAAACAGAAATGGAATATTCATGCTGAAGCTGACAACGTAGACGACTCAATTAAGAAGATCACCGAAGCATTCTTACGGGATAACCCCGGCCTGATTTTTTTAGCATTGCCTACCAAAAATGCGAAAAAATTCATCGTCTCAATGAAACGCAAAGGTTTGCACTATCCCATTATCGGTGGTGATACAGTGGGTAAAAACACCTTTGCGGCCAGTTTTAGTGAATATCCAGAAGAAAAAGCACAACCCGGTTATTTTACCGACGGTATCCATGCCACAGCGCCCCTGATATGGGATATTACGGGTGAATCTGCACAGAAAGGCCGAAAGGAATATATCAGAAAATACCAAGAAAAACCCATTTGGATGGTGGCAATGGCATTCGAGGCCGCTTCTTTGGCTATCGAGGCGATGCAAAAAGTTGGAATTAAAGGCCAACCAGAAGCGTTGACAGAAGAACGCCAAAAAATGAGAGATTATTTAGCCACACTGACCCGCATGGAAAAGGGCATTGAAGGCATCAATGGACGTTTTTACTTTGATAAGCATGGAAACGCGGTTAAACCCTTAGCCGTAGGCGTGTTTAAAAAACAGCAATTTATTTCCGCCTTGACACAGTTTCAACCAGTATCTGATCTCAAACTTATTGGTAATCTTGACAAAGAATTGGCCGCTGAACGTATTGTGACGCTTGCTGGACAATATATGTACAAAACCAATATTGTCTACACCGGCATAGATTTCAATGAAGTGAGTCAGCTTGAAATCAAAAATTCCAAGGCTGAGGTAGATTTTTACTTATGGTTTCGTTATCTACGTGGTATAAATGCCACCCACATTAACTTTCTCAATTCAATCCGTGATGGATTTAAAGAACTCAAGTTGGGGGAACCCATTGCTGAGAAAATCTTGCCCAATGAGGCCATCTATCGGGCTTACCATATCAAAGGCGATTTTAAGGAACATTTTCAGTTTAGAGATTACCCCTTTGATACGCAATCTGTGGCGGTGAGATTTCGCCATGCTAACCTAACCCGCCATAACCTCATCTATGTGGTTGACTATGTGGGTATGAGTGAAACCAGCAACGAAGGGATTTTGACTAAATTTAAGCGAAATCACGTCTTGAGCTTGATTACCGATTGGGAAGTCAAGGGGGCTAATTTCTTTCCAAACACGATAACAAATGAAACCACTTTAGGTAATCCAAGCTTTTTTGGAACCGATTCCAACCTCGAATACTCACGCTTTAATGCCGTCATTGACATCAAAAGAGATACGCTTAGCTTTATCACCAAGAACTTGCTCCCTATCTTGTTTCTGGTGGGTATCTCATACTTGATCATGTTTTTGCCTTTTGGAGAAGGTTCAGTGGCGGCTGTCAGCGGTACCCTAGTGGCGGTGGCCTTTTTCCACCTAAGTCTGGCAAACGGTTTACCCGACGGGATCGGTTATGCGGTGGCACTTGATTATGCTTTTTACGTGATTTATGGGCTAATCATATTCCAACTGTTACTGCTAGTGATCAGCCAACGCGATCTGTTTCAAGAAAATGAAGAAGCCTTAAAACTTGTCGCCTTAATAGGACAAATTGTTTATCCTATTGCGTTTTTGATAGCGATAATCTCAATGGCTTATATCTATCTATAGCAGTTATCAGTTATCAGTTATCAGTTATCAGTGAGCAGCAGTGTTCAGTGATCCGTTATCAGTCGTCCAAACGTAAGGAGGAGTCCAAACTTTAGTTTGGCAGAAGTCCGGAGTCCAAACTTGAATTTGGCAGGAGTCCGGAGTCCAAACTTGAGTTTGGCAGGAGTCCAAACTTTTGGCAACGCTTTTAAATCCGTCCAAACGTCTACGCAAAAGTTAGTTTTTTTAACTTGATGTTCAAGTTTCCAAAACAGAACGACAAGGATTGCATTAAAGCCACGGATAAACTTAAAATAAAACAAATCGTCAATTGGATGAAGTCTCGTGAACCCTCACAGATCATAAAAACCCTCGGTTAATAACCCCCATCCGTGGCTTTAATGCAATCCCTGTAGTTATTGCTAAAAAAACTTGAACATTGAGTTATAGACGATTAACGTGAATCCTTTACTGACTCATTTCAGTCTATGGCCCACAAATTACCCGTTATTGACGTATTAATGTTAAGGGTTTTATCGTCAAAAAAAGTAATCAATTAATGACTTCTCACAGATCATAAAAACTGACTCATTTCAGTCTATGGCCCACAAATTACCCGTTATTGACGTATTAATGCTAAGGGTTTTATCGTCAAACTACAAGGATTGCATTAAAGCCACGGATAAGCCTAAGATAAAATAGAGCATCAATTGGATGAAGTCTCGTGAACCCTCACAGTTCATACCTCGGTTAATAACCCCCATCCGTGGCTTTAATGCAATCCCTGTAGTTATTGCTAAAAAAACTTGAACATTGAGTTTAAAGAGCAAAAACGGGAGCAACGATTTTAGTTTGAGAGTGTCAGAGACTGTTTGGCACTGTCAAACTAAAGTTTGAACGCCGGCCTTCCTTACGTTTAGACGACTGCCAAACTAAAGTTTGGACTCCGGCTAAAGTTAACAAATTAGCCCCAACGGGGCGAGATTAATATAGCCAGGGGCAACGCCCCTGGCTTGGGGTTCAAAAAATTTATGAACGAACACTCAATTCACTCTCAAAACCCAACAACTGATAACGAAGAACCAGTAATGAAATTTAAACGCAATACTCGCCTATTCACTCTGTTGATATTGGCTTTAGTCCTTTTTGCCCTGTTCAAAACGGGCCTCTTTTCAAAAGAGGAGCCGATTTATATTGCCCTTGTGACTTCAATGAATGAAGGTTATCAACAACAAGGCAAGGAAATGGTCAACGGGGTCCAAATGTATCTTGACACTGTCAACCAAGCGGGCGGGGTTAATGGTAAACCCGTTGAATTACTTGTGTTTGACGACCAAGGTGATAAAGAGAAGGCCAAACAAGTCGCCCTCGATATTGTGGCGCAAAATAAGGCTCTCGTTGTACTGGGGCATTTTTTTAGTTATGTCTGTGCCGAAGGGGGAAAAGTTTATAAAGAAGCGGGCCTGCCGGCCATTACCGCTTTATGTAATGCTGACTACGTGACTGAACGGAATGAGTGGTATTTTAGAACGATTCCCAACAGTGGATATGAAGGTGTTTTTTTTGCAAATTATGTTAAAAAAATTATGAAACACGAACGGGTCAGTATCGTTTATGATGACCAAGATGATTTGCCCACCATTGTGGTTAATGACTTTGAAAACGCCTTTTTGGGTTTAAAGGGCAAAATCAACAAAAAATGGGTAGTTAATGCCAAAGCGGACAACGTGGACGAACAGATAGAAGAAACGGCGAGTGCGTTATTGCTGGAAAACCCCGGTCTGATTTTGGTGCAATTGCGCGACCGTGAAATGACAAAGTTTATCGTTTCAATGAAACGTAAAGGTTTAAAATCTCCCATCGTCGCTAGTAACTCGGTGGTTCCGGCCCTATTTAATGAATACCCTGAAGAACAGGCACAACCCGGCTATTTTACGGATGGTATTTATGTAGCGTCTCCCCTGATCTGGGATATTGGAGGTGAAAGCGTACAACATATCCGAAGTGAATATGTCAGAAAATACCCTGAAAAACCTGGTTGGGTAATGGCAATGGCATACGAGTCCGCCATGGTGGCTATTGACGTGATGCAAAAAACCAAAGTTCAAGGCTTGCCAGAAACGCTGAAACAAGAACGCCAAAAATTGAGGGATTACTTAGCCGGCCGAACAAGTCTGGAAAGAACCGTCAAAGGTCTCAACGGGCCTTTTTACTTTGATCAGCATAGAAACGCGGTTAAACCCTTAGTCGTCGGCGTGTTTAAAAACCAAAAGCTTATCTCCGCCTTGACACAGTTTCAACTGGTGCATAACATCAAACGTATTGCTAATCTTGAGGAAGAATTAGCGGCCGGGCGCATTGTGACTCTTGGTGGACAATACATGTACAAAACCAATATTGTCTACACCGGCATAGATTTCAATGAAGTTAGTCATCTTGATGCCAAAAAATCCCAGTATGAGGCCGATTTTTACCTGTGGTTTCGCTATCTACGTGGTGTCAATGCCACCCAAATTAACTTTCTCAATTCAATCCGTGATGGATTTAAAGTACTCAAGTTGGGAGAACCCATTGATGAGAAAATCTTGCCCAATGATATCATCTATCGGGCTTACCATATCAAAGGCGATTTTCAGGAACATTTTCAGTTTAGAGATTACCCCTTTGATACGCAATCTGTGGCGGTGAGATTTCGCCATGCTAACCTAACCCGCCATAACCTCATCTATGTGGTTGATTATGTGGGCATGGGTGAAACCAGCAACGAAGGAATTTTGAATAAGTTTAAGCGAAATCACGTCTTGAGCTTGATTACCGATTGGAAAGTCAACAGGGCTCATTTATTTCAAGATACGGTGAAAAATGAAACCACTTTAGGTGATCCATACTTTTTTGGAACCGATTCCAACCTCGAATATTCACGCTTCAATGCGGTTATTGAAATCAAGAGACATATTGTGAGCTTTCTCATCAAGAACTTGCTTCCTCTGTTGTTTTTGTTGGGTATCTCATATTTAATCCTGTTTTTGCCTTTTGGAGAAGGTTCAGTGGCTGCTGTCAGCGGTACCCTAGTGGCGGTGGCCTTTTTCCACTTAAGTCTGGCAAATGGTTTACCCGATGAGATCGGTTATGCGGTGGCACTTGATTATGCTTTTTACGTGATTTATGGGCTAATCGTCTTCCAACTGTTAGTGCTTGTGATCGGCCAACGCGCTATCCTTAAAGAAAATACGGAGGCGTTGAAACCTATCGCCTTAATAGGACAAGTCGTTTTTCCGTTGGTGTTTTTGATAACGGTCATCTCAATGGCTTATATTTATGGCGATATGCGCTTGTCCTTGTTTCAATCAACCGAAACGTCGAAGCAAGAACTAACCACTGTTCAAGAACAGGCTGACTCAAAAACGACGGACGACGGCCAAGTCGTTTTAACCTTTGAGGCTTGGCGAACAATAGAGGTAGAAAAAGTCAACCGAGTTCTGGCCGACTTCACGGCCAAACATCCCAATATTACCGTCAAATTCCAGCCAGCCGTGGTACCTTGGTACACTGAAATGCTGCAATTTCAACTGGAACATCAGATAGCGCCCGATCTGTTCTATTTGAGACCGTTTTCGCGCTCTCGCTACCTTTTTGAAGCCGGTTATCTGGAACCACTGGGGAACTTGCCTGGCTTAACAGAAAACTTTGATCGACATTCGCGTCAAGCTTGGCTCTCTGATAAGGGCGAGCCGTATGCGGTACCTTTCCGGGCAGTTTCCCAGGCGATTTATTATAATATTGATCTCTTCAATAAACTGGATTTGAAAGTGCCCACCACTTGGGCTGAACTACTCGCCACCGCGCAAACCCTCAAAGAGGCCGGAACGATCCCGTTTGCCAACGGGATAGAAACCGGTTGGGCAACCTCGGAGCTGATATTTATGAACTTGGCGCCCAACTTTATAGGCGGGCGTGAGGGCCGATTGGAATACGAAAACGGCCACCGTTGTTTTAACGATGAACAGGTCGTTGCAGCGTTCCAAGCCGTTGCCGACATGGCCCCCTATTTGCCACCGACACCTGAAACGGTCAATTATGAGGAAAGCAAACAACTCTTCGAGCAAGGGCAAGCGGCGATGTTTCTGGCCCGTTCTATAGAAATTTCCCACCTTGAATCTGAAAAACTGGATTTTAACTGGAGTGTTTTTGCCATCCCAGCCCCAGCAGGACAGTCTGAGTATATCATCTATCATTCCGGTTTTGGTGTCGGATTGAACGCCGCTTCAAAGCACAAGGAAGAAGCAAAGCTATTCTTGGAATGGCTAACCAAACCAGAAACGGGTGAACTATTTAGCAATGAGTTACCCGGCTTTTTTGCCATGCACAAAAAAGCACCTGATATCCGTAATCAGCACGCGAAGGCCTTCCTTGCTCTGACTGAGGGGCGTGAAACGGACGTGCTTTGGGTATTTCCAAAGTTGATGGAGGGTATACCAAACGGCAAAGCACTGATGCAGAAAAGCACAGCGGCCGTCATCATGGGCAAAAAAACACCCACTGAGGCGGCCGAAGCGCTGCAAGATGGGCTGGCTCAATGGTTTGAACCGGCCCAAAGGTGTCTTGTTCAGGAGTCCAAACTTTAGTTTGGCAGTCTACCCTAATCCTAAGTACTTGCTAACTTAATTTATCTGACAAACTATAGGCTGAGTGGTTTGGGTATTTTCGCTCTCCGGCACTAGTCGTATTCCTTCCGTTTGGCACAAGACTGCCTACTACAAACCAAGGCGCTAAAGCGCCTATTACAAGCGGTAAGGACAAGCAATAATTGTGGGCCATATCGCATAATGACTCAACGAATTTAAAATCATGGCCCTCCTGTTGAAACCATTTCAACTCATGGCACTATTGAAACCTCTTTTGATTGGAATTGACGGAGTTTGTAGGCGAGTCCTCCAATGCCGCTTAGTGGCTTTCCTTCAGCTACTAAGCGTTTGTAGTAGTTGCTTTAGCAACTAAGCGTTTGTAGTAGTTGCTTTAGCAACTAAGCGTTTGTAGTAGTCGCTTTAGCAACTCAAGAGTTTGTAGTAGTTGCTTTAGCAACTAAGCGTTTGTAGTAGTTGCTTTAGCAACTAAAAGAGTTTGTAGTAGTTGCAAAAGCCACTAAGAGTTTGTAGTAGTTGCAAAAGCCACTAAGAGCGTGTTTGAAAAGTCCAAGAATCAATCACTTAACTTATAAAAGAGTCTATTGGTTATAAAACAATGAATTAAGTCGAGTTTTAAAACACGCTCTAAGTCAAGTATAATTCGCTTATCCGCGCAATTCGCTGTACTCTTAGCTAAGTAAGTAAAATTCGCTTATCCGCGCAATTCGCTGTACTCTTAGCTAACTAAGTAAAATTCGTTTATCCGCACAATTCGCTGTACTACTACAAACTAGTTCTATTTTGTCACATTACACCTAACTAATTGATTTCTATAGAGGGCCTTTTGGGGCCATTCTGTTGAAATAAATTAATTGTCTGATGCAAAGTTTGATTATTAAAAACGGTTTGATGGCCCACAAATCAGTGCTAATAACCCTACAAAAATAATAGTTTTGGTGTTCCTCTGTGTATTGTGCCCTTCCATGTGTCTATTTTGTTTGGCACACGAGTTATCGCCCAAGCGCCTACTACAAACTTAGGCGCTAAAGCGCCTACTACTAACTCAGGCGCTAAAGCACTTACTACAAACGCAAGGCGCTAAAGCACCTACTACTAACTCAGGCGCTAAAGCGCCTACTACAAACGCAAGGCGCCTTCAAGAAAAGCGTGGGAACCGCATCTCAACGGTAACTTTTTGAATTATTAAATAAATCCTTATAAAAAAAAGCCCCTTGTCAAAAAGACTTGGGGCTTTTTTTATGTCGCCTATAAAACGTTGACCAAATTAGTGTCATTGCTAAACAACTCCGACTAGCGCAGAGTTTGCAAGGTAAATTGCCGTCGCTGGCTACCTACTATCAAACCAAAATAATTCTAAACAACAACTAAGAAGTTGCGTTTCAATTGCTGGCATTAGCTACCCACTCTCAAACCTTGAAAAATTTTGTAAACCAAAATAAATTATTGTTTCAATTGCTGGCATTAGCTACCCACTCTCAAACCCTAGAGCCTATTTTTTCCCTAATAGTTTCAAGAGGTAACAAGCGATATTTATCACACAAAAAAAGTGGTCAAAAGTTAGCATAATTTGCATGATTTTTGCCTGGAATTTAAACGATAAAAATAAATCAGTTACGCAACCTACCCTTATAAAAAGTCGGGTTGAATTTTCTACCCCCTAAAAGTTAGCTAAAGTCTTTGAAATTAAAGAACTTTTTAAAAAATAACCCGACTAAAAATAAGGCCTTTAAAAATTTATTTGTTACGCTGATTTTAAAAAATATCAATCAACCTGAACTAAAACACATTTAAACGCGCATAATTTTAACAAAATCAATTAGATACCCGACTTATTTTAAACCCTTAAATAACCGTACTCTTACTCATGGAATTTCACCTAACTCTTTGAAAATAAACGCTATTTTATAATACTGCCTACACTCGAAATCGGCAATGACTGATGATGTCTCGTCTAAGTGATTGAATTTAAATCACTTTTTGTTGCCGCACCGTTGCTGCCATTCTATTATTTTATATATATAAAACCACACTCAAAAACAAAATGCAACATTCTCAAAAAAATCGGTTTGGCGTGCGGCTTATCTACATAACCTGTTGAAAATTAATGCAATTCACCTCGGTTAACTGCTGCCGTCCAAATGTGGCTAGGAGTTCGCACAGGTTAATTTTTCAGGTTTAAAAAATCCGAGGTCTCGAAGACATTGGATTTTTAGACACACAGAGGCCACAGAGTTGACACAGCGGAACACAGAGAGTCAATTCATTTTATTTGTTTAGCGTTCAATCGTTGATTAGGCGGTATCGGTAGTAAGTTATTGATAAATCTCACGTTTAAAAAACGCCGATTTTGGGCCACAAAATGCGATTTTATGAGGTAAACTCGGCGAGTTTGAAAATTATCATGACGTTATAAATCAATAAACCGCAATTTTTTGTTAGGCCAACAATCCGAGTTTTCCAACAAATCCGAGTTTTCAACTCTACCCAAAACTGATAAGTACAACGGATACTTGAAATAAACGGAGAGTACAACGGATGACGGGCCGATAAACGGATAAGAAATACCGCATATATGCGTAGGTGGGTAGCGATTCGCTACTCGAAGGTCAACGGAGAGTACAACGGATACTCGAAATAAACGGATAAAAAGCATTTAAAAACTTATGTGTAAGGACAAGCAATAATTGTGGGCCATATCGCAAAATGACTCAAGAAATTTCAACTCATGGCCCTCGCTGCAACCACTTCTGAGCAAATGCCGCGTATATGCGTAGGTGGATAGCGCTTCGCAGCTAACTACAGGGATTAGCTATCGCTGAACTTCGTTTCGTTATAATAACGGATTAAAAAGCGTGCCTACAGGGATTCGTTATAATAAAGGATTGGATAAAGCAAATTACGGCCCAATTACTTGCTTACAAAAGTATAAAAAATGATAATTTTTTTAAACGCCACGAATTAATCCGTTATTATAACGAATCCTTGTAGTTGTTGCTGTTAGTTAGAGAAAACCTCGAAAGCGCTCGTACTTGCCACGAACTAATCCTTTATTATAACGAATCCTTGTAGTTGCTGTTAGTTAGAGAAAACCTCGAAAGCGCTCATACTTGCCACGAACTAATCCTTTATTATAACGAATCCTTGTAGTTGCTGTTAGTTAGAGAAAACCTCACTGACAATCCTTGGGCGTTTGGGCGCACGAAAAAACCTGAACAGCGAGTCAAATAATAATCATTGTAGGAGATTCACCGTGACTCAAACAATTGAACACGAAAAAATCGCGGTCCATTCTTTAGAAAGCAGAGCGGCTTTTCAAGAAGGGTTCAGTAGTGTGGAGGTTTTCAAAAGAATGGTCAAAGCCTTCACCGGCGTAAACCTCCAAATCAACGAAGTCGAAACCGAAAAGGAATTTCACCGGCCGGTAGGAAACGTGAAAGTCAGGTTTGACTTGTTTGCCGAAGACGAAAAGAACCGCACGGTTGTAGAGGCGCAACATGTGAACTACTCTCAAAACTTTGAGCGGTTCTACTACTATCATCTGACAGCGATTGTAGAAACCATCAAGAGTTCACAAGACTACCATTTCCCAAAAACTGTGTATACGTTGGTTTTCTTCACCGACAGGCTTTCACCGGTTCCCGGCAACAACATCCTTGTCCACGATACCGAGGTAAAGAAGTTCAATGACAATGAAATCACTGAGGAAAAATTTTTTCCTCTCAAACATCGGTTGTTTTATATTTTTACCAAGGCGCCTGAAGCGGACAACTCGCGAAATAAAGACGCTCTTTGAGCGTCTTAAAACAGAAGACACCTCCCCTGAACTTCACACGAAAATGATGGACGAAAACCTGGAAAGAGGGAGACAAAACGAGCTCCTAAAAAACGATCGTCTCAAGACAGCTCAGGAGCTGCTACTAGATGCTCCCGCGATGAGTAACTCAAAGATCGCCCAATACAGTCGCTTATCGTTAACTGATATCGAAGGTTTACGAGAAGAGATGAAAGAAAAGGGTGAAATTTGATAAACCCGGAGTCCAGCTTGAGTTGATGCCACTCCTTCTAGTCCACATCAACTCAAAAGCGTAGCCTTACGCAAAGGGGTTCCAGAAATGGAACCCTTTTTGGAGTGATAGTACAACGGATTACGGGCAGATAAACGGATTGAGTACGAGTTGTGGTTAGTGCAACTCATTGTGGCTAGTACAACTAATTACGCTTAGTACAACGGATTACGTGGATAAGCGGATTGAGTACAATTCACTAAGTTGCTTTAGCAACTAAGAGTTTGTAGTAGTTGCAAAAGCCACTAAAAGAGTTTGTAGTAGTTGCTTTAGCAACTAAGCGTTTGTAGTAGTTGCAAAAGCCACTAAAAAAATTCGCTTATCCACGTAATTCGCTGTACTCTTGGCTGCAAAAGCCACTAAAATTCGCTTATCCGCGCTTGTGTCGTTGTACTTTTAGAAGAGTACTAACGTGAGTTCTGCTTCTAAATCAATAATTTATATATATTTCTGCCAAACTAAAGTTTGGACTGATGGCCGCCAATCTAGTGAGGCGATAAATCGCCTACTACAAACGGGCCGGGGCCTTTCGGCCGTTGACAACGGCTCAAAAAAAGATAAAATACTCCACCCACTTTGATAACTGATAACTGATAACTGATCACTGAAAAATATTATGAAACTCAAATTCAATGTTCGCATCTTCATATTCTCTGTTGTGATATTGGCTTTAGCCCTGTTTGCCGTCTTCTACAAATCGGGCGTATTTTCTACCGAACCTGAGCCGATTTATATCGCCGTTGTGGGTTCACTGAATGAAAGTTTTCGAGAGGAGGGAATGGCACTGCAAAGAGGAGCTCAACTGTATGTTGAGTCCGTCAACCAAGCAGGCGGGGTTAATGGCAAACCGATTGAATTACTAATGTATGACGATCAAGGCGATGAAGAGAAGGCCAAACAAGTCGCATTACAGATTGCGGAAGAAAAAAAGGCGCTTGTGGTGCTAGGGCATACTTTTAGTAATGGCTGCATCAAAGGAGGAGAAGTCTATCAAAACGCGAAAATTCCAGCCATTACCCCATTATGTGTGGCTGATCAAGTCACTGAAGGAAACGACTGGTATTTTGGAGTCCTACCCAACAATAGACTTAATGGTGTTTTTTTGGCAAATTATGTCAAAACCATTATGAAACACAAAACGGTCAGCATCATCTATGATGACCAAGATAAGTCTTCTTTGTCTCTGGCGGAGAATTTTGAACAATCCTTCATCGGCTTGAAGGGACAAATCAAAAATAAATGGATTGTTAATGCCAAAGCAGATAATGTCGAGGAACAAATTGAGAATGTTGGCACAGAATTATTACGTGTACGAGAACAGCCAGATATCATTTTGATACCCTTGCAGAGCGCCGAAGCGAAAAAAGTGATTGTTTCAATCAAACGCAAAGGTTTGCAATATCCCATTTTGTCCACTCTGTGGGGTGCCAATTTTAAGGAATATCCTGAAGAACAGGCTCAGCCAGGCTTTTTTTCGGATGGTATCTATGATAAAGCAGCACTGCTCTTTGATATTGGGGGCGAAAACGTACAAAGGGGCCGAAGTCAATATGTCAAAACGTATCATGAAACGCCCATTTGGGCCGCGGCAACGGCTTATGAGGCTGCTTATGTGGCGATTATGGCAATGATAGAAACTGGTGTTCAAGGTAAGCCTGAAGCATTAACAGAAGAACGCCAACAAATTAGGGATTATTTAGCCCGCCTGACAAGCATGGAAAAAGGCATTGATGGCATCGACGGGCGTTTTTACTTTGATAAGCATGGAAACGCGGTTAAACCTCTAGCAATAGGCGTGTTTAAAAACCAGCAGTTCATCTCCGCCTTGACACAATTTAAGCTAGTACCTGATATCAACCGTATCGCTGGACTTGAGAAAGAATTAGCGGCCGGGCGCATTATGACGATTGGTGGACAATACATGTACAAAACCAATATTGTTTACACCGGCATCGAGTTCAATGAAATCAGGAATATTGATGACAAAAATTCCCAATATGAGGCCGATTTTTACCTGTGGTTTCGCTATAAACGTGGTGTGGATGCCACCAACATTGAATTTACCAATTCAATCCGTGATGGATTTAAACAACTCCAGTTGGGAGAACCCATTGTTGAAAAATTCTTGCCCAATGATGTCATCTATCGGGCTTACCATGTCAAAGCCGATTTTCATGAAAAATTTTATTTTAGAGATTACCCCTTTGATACGCAAAAATTAGCCGTGAAATTTCGCCATGCTCACTTAACCCGCAATAACCTCATCTATGTGGTTGATTATGTGGGCATGGGTGAAACCACCAACGACGGGATTTTGAACAAGTTGAAGCAAAATAACGTCTTGAGCTTGATTACCGATTGGGAAGTCGAGGCTGCTAATTTATTTCAAGACACGGTGACAAGTAAAACCACTTTAGGTGATCCAAAATTTTTTGGAACCGATTCCAACCTCGAATACTCACGCTTTAATGCTGTTATTGAAATCAAGAGAGATATTATAAGCTTTATCACCAAAAACTTGCTTCCTCTGTTGTTTTTGATGGTTATATCATACCTCATGATGTTTTGGCCTTTTGAAGAAATTTCACTGGAAGCCGTCAGCGCTACCCTAGTCGCGGCGGCCTTTTTCCACTTAAGTCTGGCAAATGGTTTACCCGATGGGATCGGTTATGTGGTGGCGCTTGATTATGCTTTTTACGTGATTTATGGTCTAATCATATTCCAACTGTTACTGCTACTGCTCAGCCAACGCCAGCGGCTTAAAAAAAATGAGGTGGCCTTAAAACAGATCGTGTTAACCGGAAAAATTGTTTATCCTCTGGTGTTTTTGATAACGGTCATCTCAATGGCTTCTATTTATGGCCATATAAGCTTATCCCTTCTTCAATCAACCCAAACGTCGAAGCAAGAACAAACCACTGCTCAAGAACAGGCTGACTCAAGAACTGACGACGGCCAAGTCGTCTTAACCTTTGGAGCTTGGCGAACAGTCGAGGTAAAAAAAGTCAACCGAGTTCTGGCCGACTTCACGGCCAAACATCCCAATATTACCGTCAAATTCCAGTCGGTCGTGGTACCTTGGTACACTACAATGCTGCAATTTCAACTGGAACATCATATAGCGGCCGATGTGTTCTATTTGAGACCGTTTTCGCGCTCTCGCTACCTTTTTGAAGCCGGTTATCTGGAACCCCTAGGGAACTTGCCCGGCTTAACAGAAAACTTTGACTTACAATCGCGTCAAGCTTGGCTCTCTGATCGGGGCGAGCCGTATGCGGTTCCATTTAGGGCCGTTTCCTACGGAATTTACTATAATATTGATATCTTTAAAGAACTCAACTTGAAAGTCCCCAGCACTTGGGCCGAACTACTCACCACCGCGCAAACCCTCAAAGAGGCCGGAATTATCCCGTTTGCCAACGGGATAGAAACGGGTTGGGCAACTTCGGAGCTGATATTTATGAGCTTGGCTCCCAACTTTATAGGCGGGCGTGAAGGCCGATTGAAATACGAAGAAGGCCACCGTTGTTTTAACGATGAACATGTCGTCGCGGCGTTCCAAGCCGTTGCCGACATGGCCCCCTATTTGCCACCGACACCTGAAACGGTCAATTATGATGAAAGCAAACAACTTTTCGAGCAAGGGCGAGCGGCGATGTTTCTGGGCAGTTCGACGGACATTTCCCACTTTGACTCTGACGAACCTGATTTTAAGTGGAATGTTTTTGCCATCCCAGCCCCGGCCGGGCAGCCTGAATATATGATACACACTGGAGATTTTGGCGTCGGATTGAACGCTGCTTCAAAGCACAAGGAAGCGGCAAAGCTATTCTTGGAATGGCTCACTCAACCGGGAACGGGAGAATTATTTAGCAATGAGTTACCCGGCTTTTTTGCCATGCACCAAAAAGCACCTGATATCCGTAATCAACACGCGAAGGCCTTCCTGGCTCTGAGTGAGGGGCGTGAAACGGACGTGCTTTGGGTATTTCCAAAGTTGATGGAGGGTATACCTAACGGTAAAGCACTGATGCAGAAAAGCACAGCGGCCGTCATCATGGGCAAAAAGACACCCTCTGAGGCGGCCGAAGCGCTGCAAGATGGACTGGCTCAATGGTTTAATCCGGCCCAAAAGTGTCTTCTTCAATCCCGTCAAAAATAATTATAAGGATTAATCAATAACTAACTACAAGGATTGCACTAATCTTTGTAGTTATGCTTCTAAAATAACTACAGGCAGATTCGTTATAATAACGGATAACCGCAACTACAAGGATTCGTTATAATAACGGATAAAAGCAACAACTACAAGGATTCGTTATAAAAACGGATAAAAGCAACAACTACAAGGATTCGTTATAAAAAAGGATAAAAGCAACAACTACAAGGATTCGTTAATCGATACGGATAAAAGCAACAACTACAAGGATTCGTTATAATAACGGATTGAAAAGCGTGCCGACAGGGATTCGTTATAATAACGGATAAAGCAAATTACAATGTTAGTTAGAGAAAACATCGAAGGCGCTCATACTTGCCACGAACTAATCCTTTATTATAACGAATCCTTGTAGTTGCTGTTAGTTAGAGAAAACATCGAAGGCTCTCATACTTGCCACGAACTAATCCTTTATTATATACAATCCTTGTAGTTATTGTTTATAATCACTCAAACAAGTTGCTAAAGCAACTACTACAAACAAGTAGTTATATTCAGAACTTGAACTTAAGATCGGCTTGGACGCGATTATAGTCCTTTCCATCCTCTAACC
>NBMI01000381.1 GCA_002085445.1 Candidatus Parabeggiatoa sp. nov. 2 | reverse complement strand
ATTGCATAATGCCGCGGATTTCATTGAGCCAGCGTAACGTAGGGTGGGTAGAGCGAGCGAACCTTCGGTGTGCTTTGCTAAACCCACCGCACTCAATACCCACCCTACGCTCGGTCGCCTAGTAAGTATTTGAATGGTTAAGTGTCAGCTAATGAAGTTGAACAATTTTAAACGAAATTCATGGTTAATTGAACAAAATTGAACACTGATTGGGCCAACTTGTTGATTTACTTAACAACCTGTTTATATTATTATACTCGCCCACTCGTGAAGGGTGACTGGTATGGCTTTTCGTGCAGCAACAATTCTACCCGTGCGGTTTCTGGGACTCGCCTAGTAAGTATTTGAATGACTTCACGTTAAGTGTCAGCTAATGAAGTTGAACAATTTGAAACGAAATTCATGGTTAATTGAACAAATTTGAACACGGATTGGGCCAACTTGTTGATTTACTTAACAACAATTTTATATTATAATCGCCCACTTGTTAAGGGTGACTGGTACGGCTTTTTTGCCGGCAACAATTCGACTCGTGCGTGCAGCTTCAGGGACTCGTCTAGTAAGTGTGGGCCATTCACCAAAATAACTAAATCAATTCAGCAACCTAGCCCATAAATTGCATAATGCCGCGGATTTCATTGAGCCAGCGTAACGTAGGGTGGGTAGAGCGAGCGAACCTTCGTTTGAATGACTTCACGTTAAGTGTCAGCTAATGAAGTTGAACAATTTTAGACGAAATTCATGGTTAATTGAACAAGAATTAAACAAGAATTGAAGCAACTTTTTTATTTACTTAACCAAAGTTTTAGATTATTATACCCGCTCACTACTTTTTTGCTTTTGGTGGATTTCGCTACCGTTCTATCCACCCTACGTTTGTTTGTTAGAAGGTATGGCATTTTGCCATTAATTAACTAATATTAGGAGGTAAATAATTTATGAGTACGGGTTTTAATACCCTCAAGTTTCTAACAGCACCACTTTTCTTCGTGCTGTTGGTATTTCAGCCGCTCATGGCCGGGAGTTTACAAGGCGTACCCAAATACATTCCTGAAGGGTTGCCTCACATCGAAGAAATGGACGAGTCGTTGGCACTAGCACTAAAAATTCCCGTGGAAAAAGTGCATGAAGCAGCGGATACGCTACGCGCTATGAAATTTTATCAGGATTCCGTGAATACTGACAAGTATTACGTGTTAGCGACTTTCAAAGCCGTATCGGATGAACCTGCCGCCTCTGTCATTGTGAATACACGTCGGCTTGATCATATAGATAAGATTTATGAGGTAGATGAGGAGTTTTTTGGTTCTGAAATAGGAGAACTTACTGCGCTAAGAGTAGGGTTAGTAAAACTTACCAAAAAATTAGCGAAAGTACAGGAAAAAGGAAAACGACTGAGTGAGGCTGAGATAGACTATCACCAGAAGTTGAAAGCTGAACTTCGGAAGCAAATAGACGACGTTGCTCTGTCACGCAAAGACATTACTTCTGCTTTGACGAATATCGAAAAGGAGGTATATTACAAAAGGATGGTTCGCTATTACGGGCGTGTAGGAGTACCTATCTCAAGAGAACTTTTGGAAAAGCAAGACAACGCAACAACCAACGCTCTTTCAAAAAGAAACGCCGCATTGGAGTTGGGAAATACGGGGAACTTCACCCTGAATGCACAAGCGAAAATATCTTCTGGAGAAACTACAGCTATACGCATATACGCGTATATGCGTAAGTTAAGAAAACTGTCCAGAGTGACGTTTTCGATGCTCCCTCTCAAACGGATTCAATGGGAATCTTTGGCTGAACTGGGGAGTGACGCTAAGGTTGTGGGGATACCCATTTATAGAAATCTTAAAGGTGGAGGCAACCTAGCAGGAGTCACTCTAAATGCTGACTTAACGGCTGGCGGTGCCAGTGCTTTTGGCATGTTTCCTTCTCCTGTGATTTTACCCATTGTTCCCAAAGCGTATGTGCCCATGAAAGTGCCGCCATTCACCGCAACAATCATTTGCAATTTTGAACAGTGGACCAAGGCACGGTTGCGTAGTGATAAAATCTCCATGGGTTGGTTATATAATGGGGATTTGTGCCAAGATTTTTTCGACAAGGCGCTTAAAGAACTGAGAGAAGTCGCGGTTCAAAAGGCAGTGAATCTGTTAAAGGATAGGCTGCAAACAACATTTTTTAACCGGGTTAATGCGAGTCAGCAAGAACTCACTCGCTTAAAACGTGCCCACCAATTAAGCGTATCATCTAGTCACAACGTGGCTTTTGGGGGATACGGTTGGCACACAACTAGGCAAAACATGGAAAGTTTTGCCAAAATGAAAATAAAAGAAACGATCACTTACGACACCAATGAGCCTATTCTGATCGATCTTCCCACCTCCATATGTGTGGCTTACGACAAAAAGGAAGAGGCTTATTACTCTTGTAATATCAAAGAACGTAAGAAAGCCAAACCTTTGAATGAGGCAACAAGAAAACTTTATGAAGGTTGTAAGGAGGACGATATGTCTTCAAAAGAATGTCGTAAGGAGAGAGAGAAAACGGCAGAGGTTGATGAAGATACGGGTCGCGTAATGGACGATTTTGGTGATGACGAAGTTTCTCTGGATACTGGAGGTGATCTTGATCTTAATTTTTAGGGTTCCAAGTAGTAGTGAAGCATGAATAAACCTGTATTTTCCCGTGCGTTCTCCCCTTCTTTTTTAAAGGGGGGATTGGGGGAATTTGGAGAACTCTTTTAAAATATCTGAAAATTCCTGCTTCGGTACTTATATTATCTGGTATTTAGGATAACCATTTTTATTCGATGGATGGCTATGCTGCTAGGTTTCCTTCATGTGTCTCATAGCCGTCCAGTTTTCGTTTCATTGACCGTATATGTATATTATGCGTATAGAAAGGTTATTTTTCTTATTTTGTATTTCGACGATCTTTAGCTTATCGTTCACCAAAGCAGATGCAGGCCAATTAGATGTTTATTCTGTCTCATTAGAAATGAGTCGGGCGGGTAGGGTCGAGTCGGGATACTTTTTCCCTTTAAGCTCTGTCAAAACTGATGTCAACTTCTTAAAAAATAGTGCCAAAAAATTAATTGGTTACTATAAAGAAGTTGAACAGGTTAAGCTAGGCGTTGGTTTTTCCTCGGATTTGGGGTTGTCATATCGGGAACCATACTATCCCATAGGTATCCATGTTGATTTGGGTAGTAATGCTTACTCAAATCCCATTATTACCTTAAGAGGTTGTTTTTTTAGTTTATTTTCGCAACTCTCCTCTTTTGATCGTCAACTTTTAGTGACCGATCTGATGGAGAATCTTTATGAAGGTGACAAGGACATTCTAAATTCTCTTTATAAAGAAAACGAGAGAGGTGCTAAAAATTTCAAACGTTATCAGCAAACTTTAAAGCAAAAGGATTTTGCTCGTTGTTATGATACAAAAGAAGTGTCATACACTGATGCAAACGCTTCAAATTTTGCTAGATTTCTACGGGGATACTTTACCCGGCTTAACATTAAAGGTGACAATCCACTTTATCGAGTCAAGCCTAGTAAGTATGGGACTTTAGCCCTTTTGTTAGAACCCATGTACAATGCGTTGAAGAAACAACGGAAACAGGTTTTAGCAGCGCGAAAAGACCGATTAAAGGCTGCGATGAAAGCTTGGGGGGAACAGCTTTTGTCAAGAACTGTCAACAAGACCTGGGAGATTCCTTTAAACAAGGTAAATAGGAGAGATTATAGCAATAATCTTGAATATGTGTCTAAGCTGGTTTTAACTTATCCTAATATCGGCTCTATCGATGGATATGAGTTAAAAGCTTTTTTATTTACTTTGGATAAGATTCTTAGCTTATGTCGTAGCGAAAATGTTGTCTGTGACTCCATTTTTTTGGAAGAACACCTCTATTGGATCACATTTAAGACCCCAAAGAATGTCTATAAAATACTTGAGATAAAATGATGCGGAATTTAGTGAGTATTGCTCTCATCATCTTCGTCTCTGGCCTTCTTGGCGGTTGCCCTGAAAAACAACCAGTTAAGGAAACAGAAACAGGGGGAGTGAGTGACTCCCCTAGTTCTACCCCTACTAATAAGAGTGAGGGTGATCGCATTTTGATAAAAAAAGGTTTTTCTGAAGATCAGAAAAAACTCATCAAGCAATTAGGTATTTCCTCTGACTTGGAAAACCCGGACGAAGTGTTTTCTATTTATTTTTTTATTGTTGAAGGAAGATAAATGAGTTCAACTAAGGTAGCTGATGATGCAGATTAGGAAATTGTTCACTTCGCAGATGAGTCTGCTCAAAAGTGTCACCTTGACAGCAATTCTCATTTAGCTGGGGTTTGGCGATTGGGCGTATGGGATTCCAAAATACAGCTCAACGTCCTTGGCGCGGTTCAGTTTAGTGTAAAATACATAAAAATCAACAGGTTAAAATAATACGTTAGAATATTAAGTAATCCATTGTTTTTATTGAAAATATTGTGATATATCGCTATAAAAATTACATTGTTCTGAATCCGTGCCAAATCTTAAATCAATTATTGATTGATTAATCACTACTTATACAGGACTAGCTAGGATTTTTGAGGAGAAAATATGCAAAAAATTGTTGTTGCGATTGTTAGCCTGTGTGGCTTGATGTTGTTTGCCACTTCCTACGCTGAGGAAGTTCACATTGTGCCCGACAGATTTCAGATAGTCGGCTATAACAATGTCCCCAGAGTCAGTATCAAAGAACGGCATGATGGGTATGAAATCAAGGTGAAATTCGAGGCAAACCGAGAGGCTCTTGTGGACTTCCTCGCCCGAAATTATGGGGAAAAATTTGATGACCTCGACATTTACGAGTATGACTTAAAACCCATCCACTTTCAGTTTCTCAGCGAAACGTTTGAAAACTCGTCCGTGCTGAAGAAAATCAGCAAAGACTACTCCACTAACCGCATCTATTTGAATATCCAAACCAATAAGGATTACAATCGAACACAGTTGAAACATCTGTTTGGTAAGCGATCTGTGCGGTAAAACCATCAAACGAATCCCGGTGTTTAACCAATACAAGCTGACTGAAAACAAAAAGCTTGAGCAATCTTTTTATGATTACTTA
Source organism: Candidatus Parabeggiatoa sp. nov. 2 (assembly GCA_002085445.1). Taxonomy (GTDB): domain Bacteria; phylum Pseudomonadota; class Gammaproteobacteria; order Beggiatoales; family Beggiatoaceae; genus Parabeggiatoa. The sequence continues at coordinate 674 of NBMI01000381.1, read as the reverse complement.
GCTTTGAATCAATACCTCGCTTTTATGAAAATCCGAAACCTCGCCATGGAGGAAAGCGATTTAGATAGGTCGGTTAAAAGAGCATTGTTCCGTACAACGGGTACACGTCAAGTTTGCAATCAGAATAACCCGGCTTTTGAGGTGAAGCTTTTGAGGTGAACGTTTGCAAAATCATTACCCACCATTCACCATCGAACCAAATAACAGAGGCTTTATCTGTTTTAGGGAAAAAGGTTTACCCTGAAAAGCTCATAGAAGACAACTATGACTACTACATCTTCCAATCATCGCGGATTAACGTCAAACGTCTTAATTTAGGGATTGACTTTGAAGAACTGAGAAAGAGACTTAACCAACGACTCACCATCAAAACGGGGGGAAGAATCAATGTCAATTTTCCCCTTGTAACCCACAGTGAGATTGACACCCAACTACAAGCGGATTTTCCAAAGGATAGCCTTCGCTGGGAAGACACCAAAATCATCGCTAGAGACACGGTGAATTTCACGGGTAAGAGTGAAATTCAGTTAACCAATTTATTCACCGGTGATTGGGAGATACCTGTTTCCTACAAATTAATCATCGCTTTTGCTTATGACGTTCCAACCAAGCGAGTTGAAATACAAAAATTAGTTTTGCTCGAACTGAAGTTCTTAGCGACTGATGGCCTCGGT
>NBMI01000125.1:14338-39739 GCA_002085445.1 Candidatus Parabeggiatoa sp. nov. 2 | reverse complement strand
AATAACCGGCCTTTTAGAAAGGGCCGATAAATGCCTTACATTATTTAAGTGAATAACCGGCCTTTTAGAAAGGGCCGATAAATGCCTTACATTATTTAAGTGAAATAAAATGCCTTACATTATTTAAGTGAATAACCGGCCTTTTAGAAAGGGCCGATAAATGCCTTACATTATTTAAGTGAATAACCGGCCTTTTAGAAAGGGCCGATAAAGGCCTTACATTATTTAAGTGAAATAACCGGCCTTTTAGAAAAGTGCCTACAAAGGCCTTACATTAATTAAGTGAAATAACCGGCCTTTTAGAAAAGGGCCGATAAAGGCCCTACAATAAATAAGTGAAATAACCGGCCTTTTAGAAAAGGGCCTACAAAGGCCTTACATTAATTAAGTGAAATAACCGGCCTTTTAGAAAAGGGCCTACAAAGGCCTTACATTAATTAAGTGAAATAACCGGCCTTTTAGAAAAGGGCCGATAAAGGCAATACAATAAATAAGTGAAATAACCGACCCTTTTAGAGCGTGTTTTAAAAGCATTCGCTATCAACCTTCAGGCATCAATGAACGAAACTACGTGCCCTAACGGGTTGTTCGATAGCGTTTTGCGCGTCTCAGACTGGTATTTTCTTGACGAATTGAGAATCCTTTTTAAAGCCAAGCAATCCTTGTAGTTACTGATGATAATCACGGCTTTATTTCAATCCTTGTAGTTACAGACGAATTGACAATCCGTTATTATTTAGAAGTAATCCTTGTAGTTACAGACGAATTGACAGTTTATTATTACAATGAACCGAAGGATCGCGAAGCTAATCCTTGTAGATATTGACGAATTGACAATCCGTTTTTACAATTCACAATTCACTTTTCATTCATATATGCTAACACCAATCATACTCTCAGGCGGCGTAGGGAGCCGCTTATGGCCCCTCTCCCGCGAACATTATCCCAAACAATTATTGGCTCTAGTTGGTAACAACACACTGTTACAAAACACCGTAGTGCGACTAGAAGGACTCGCCGACAAATCAGCGCCGCTGATGGTTTGCAACGAAACCCACCGTTTTTTAGTGGCCGAACAATTACGCAGTATAGGCATATCTCCCGCGCACATTCTTCTTGAACCGGTAGGCCGCAACACGGCCCCCGCGGCGGCCGTCGCCGCCTTAACGGCCCTCTCGCATGATCCAGAAGCACTATTATTAGTGCTACCGGCCGACCATATTATTGCCAATGCGGCCGCCTTTTGCGAAGCCGTGACGGCCGGCCTACCCTTAGCGCAAGCCAATTACCTAGTCACTTTTGGCATCGTACCCAACCGCCCTGAAACAGGTTATGGCTATATTAATGCCGTTGATGCTATAGAAGACACGGTGGCCTTATCAGTAGAACGCTTTGTCGAAAAACCCAACCTTGAGACAGCGCAACAATATATAGACTCAGGCAACTACTACTGGAACAGCGGCATGTTCTTATTTAAAGCCTCACAATATATAAAAGAATTAGAAGCCTTTGCACCATACATTGTAGGAACTTGTCGCATCGCGGTAGAGAATGCCTTGGAAGATAATGATTTTCTCCGTTTAGACGAAGGCGCATTTAAGGCATGCCCCAGCGACTCCATTGACTATGCCGTGATGGAAAACACTCACGCGGCCGTGGTGATACCATTAGACGCCGGCTGGAACGATGTCGGCACCTGGTCATCATTGTGGGAAATCAGCGAACAAGACAGCGACGGCAACGTCATTTTGGGCGACGTGCAAACTGAAAAAGTACACAACAGCTACTTGCGGGCCGAACACCGCTTACTGGCAGCGATAGGCGTAGACAATCTAACGATTGTAGAAACAGCCGATGCCGTGCTAGTCGCACATAAAGATCAAGTTCAAGACATCAAACAAATCGTCTCTCGCCTAAAAGCGAATGAGCGCTGCGAAGTAGAATTACATCCCAAAGTCTATCGTCCGTGGGGCAATTACGAAACTATCGACGCTGAAGAGCGTTTTCAGGTGAAACGTATTACCGTCAATCCGGGCGCAAGCCTATCCTTACAAATGCACTACCACCGTTCTGAACACTGGGTAGTAGTAAAAGGCACCGCACGGATTACTCGCGGCGATGAAACCTTTATTCTCACTGAAAACCAATCGACATATATTCCTTTAGGAGTCAAGCATCGTTTGGAAAATATGGGCAAATTGCCTTTAGAGATTATTGAAGTACAATCGGGAAGTTATTTAGGAGAAGACGATATTGTTCGATTTGAAGACGTTTATGGGCGAGATACGTTGAATTCATCATCCTAACCAGAATTGTAGAATCGTAGAATGCTTAACGAATGCGACACATCAAGCAAAAACTATTTACCCCGAAGGGGTCAAATGTGAAGAGCCACGGAAAAATAGAACCTACCGCCACAACCCCGAAGCGGTTGCAATCGATACGCCCCAGGTTACACTAAAGAAACTTTTCAAACCAACCGCAACCCCGAAGGGGGAATAGCCCCAGGTAAAACAGCAACAAAACACCTACAAAAAGTCTCTCCCTTAAAGCGCGACAATTTGAAAACCTATTTTATGGCCCTCAAAATTGATACGCCAAATAACCTGCCAAAAAATAGGACAATAACAGGGGCCCGCGTATCACTACTCTGCCAAACTTCAGTCGGACGACTGTTTGGACGACTGCCAAACCTCCTAGTTGTTTGCGTGAGGCGATAAATCGCCTACTACAAACGGGCTTTTTATAAATCCATACATTAAAGGGCATTGGTTAGGGACTGGGGTGTTAAATTTGAGATAATTTTGCGCTTTTTTTTTCACCCTGCCAAACTAAAGTTTGGACTCCTGCCAAACTAAAGTTTATGAAAAATACCGGTCAAAAAAAACGCTCAGTCAACACCCTACCTTTAGGGTACAGTCGCTTTTAGCCATTCCCTTTAGCGAATGGCGGAAAACTTGTTCATCGACTCAAAAAAACGGCCTTTCCAGTACCCTGATACGTACTTAAGCTTTTAGCCATTCCCTTTAGCGAATGGCGGAAAACTTGCTCAGGAAAGTTAAATGTTTTTCAATCCCGCCAAGAAAATCAAACCGCGGCGACTCCCCTTCGATTCCTGAAATCAAACCGCGGCGACTCACATCGATACCGGGGTTTACGATGTGTGATAATTAATAATTAACAATTGAGCCTCTTGCAAAAATATCGAACACCGAAGAATAAATGATCGTAGCGAAGCTCTGAAACGAGATCACGTCGTTTCTTCGGTATTCACATCGTTTAGCTAAAGCCTACTAACCCCGTTGTAGCAATAGTACCCTGATACGTACTTTAGCTTTTAGCCAAACTTTATCTCGCTTCGCTTGATACGATGTTTCGTTTCGAGCGAATGCAAGATCATCGCTTTAGCTATTGGCTTGCTGTGCCAAAGCTGCTCCCTCAATTATTAATTATTAATTATTAGTACGGACGAAGGATTACTTAGCGGAATAGAGGATAATCTCAATTTTATTACCCAATACCGCCGCCAATTTTCCCAATGTTGAAAGACTCATGTCTTCTGGATGATTTTCCATTCTGGAAATAGCAGACTTTTTAGTATGTAGCTTGTTTGCCACCTCTTCTTGAGTGAGTCCAGCGATTTCACGGGCTTGACGAAGCAATCTACCAATCTTAAAAGTCTGATAACCGTCATCAAGTTTTTTGGCAAATTCAGGATCGATCTGTTTGCGCTGGCTGATGTATTTCTGCAAATCACTCATAATGCATTCTTCCGATTAAGATAGTTCAGTTTGCGTGATTCCGCAATTTTTAGTTCTTGTGAAGGAATTTTCACAGTGGTTTTCTGAATGGCGTGATTCAAAACAATCACTTGCTCATCCTCAATAAAGCCCAGTAGCCTAAAAATATCAGTCTCCACCTGAACCCTCACTTCCCAAATATCTTCGGTATTCGCTGACTTCTTGAAATACAAAGTCGGAGGGACTTCAACTTCTTCAATAAGCCGTAATACCCAAACCACTTTCTGTGCTTGCATACTCGGGAGTGAATTGAGGAATTCCTCAACGGGGCAAGAACCAGACTCTGTTCGGTAAAAGTGAATTTCTTTCATAGAAACCTATTAAAATAAGTTAATGGAAGCTCTTGCAAAACTCATTTTCAGTTGTTTCGGTAATGAAGCACGAATAAGCGAAGCTATACTGCACACATCTCGCTTCGCTCTGAAAACGAAGTGAGTTTGAGTGCCGTAACACACCCCAGGCATTCGCTCTATCGAGGTGATTAAAAATAAGTTGGTAATTTTGCCTAGAAACGGTTTTGGTGTCAAGGGTTTCGGGAATTCCTTCTTACCACCTATCAGTTTTTTTAACTCTTTGAATATAAAGTACAACGGATTAGGGGATATCACTCCTTGTTTGATGGCATAAATGAAAACTAGGTGTTTTATTTTAAACCGACGTTCGGCACACCATTATTATAACTAATTTATTTATAAGTTATTTCTGTTATTTGAGATGATATCAATTTTATATCAAAAACTTAAAAGGGGTGTGATGAATGTCGGTTAAAGTCAAGTTATCCCTCAAAAAATTTTAAGGACTCTTAATAATGCGATTAATCCGAACGTTTAATCCCCTAATCCTAAGTACTTACGAGACGTTGTACTATTTTTGAGAAACTGATAGGTGGTAAGGGAATTCCTTCTTCATTACCGAAACAATCGTTTTGCTTTCAGCTCAATGGGTAAAACTCCACTTGAGTTGTTCAGAACACTCTTCGGGCAAACCGTTTGTAAGCCTTACCTCGGAGACTCTTATACTCAACGTGGCCATAATGCACGATTTTTATGACGGGTTAATATATAAGGCGTATTATTAAAGCCAGGTAGTTACACTTTTTATATTATACGGAGCAAGGTCATAAACTAAACTTTTTTGTCATTTCTCGCTATGCGAGAAATATTTTTAAATTCTTGCTTGATTCCTCAAAGTTCAAGTTCCCTCCGTTCAAAGGGATCGTCGGGATTCTGAATGACAAAAGTGCAAATTATGATCTCGGAATAAGTTTTTTAAGCGAAAAACTTATTCCGAGATCCGTGCTGAGTATATATTAATTTCGCCCAAAGCTAGGTAGTTACACTTTTTATATTAATCTCGTACCAAAGGGGCTGACTTTAAAATCTCTATGAGCCACTAAGGGGCGTATTATTAAAGCGAGTGTAACTACCTAGAGTCCCACATTCTCAAAAAATTTGTTCCCATCTTGAGTATAGTTAGCCCAAAAGATTATTCTTACAAACTATACGCCTAAAATGTTATGCTCGATATTTTCATCGCTCATAGCGTCCAGACGCCACCAATCAGTTACCGATTTGCGAGAAGTAGGTTCGTTGTTTATATTCGCAAACTGAAGAGTAAGCCATACTCGGAGGTTTTTAATAAAAAGCCTCATTCGTGTTATGAAAGTCTTAGTACCGGACATTTTTTAAGTGATTTTTTGGAATGAAGACTCCCGACGATCCAGACTCAGTGAGGGAACTTGAACTTGAACTTGAACTTGAGAAATATTAACACGTTGAAACCAAAATATTTCTCCCGTTGGTCGTTTTGGACAAGATCAAAAATGTCCTGTACTGAATATGAAAGTAACAAAACCGTTGTTAATTTTCCATAACTGAAGATAATTGTGCCGCATAATTATCCATCTCAGCGGCTGTCCGCATTTCGGTGGCACATACTAACAAACAATTACCCAATTTTGGGTAAAACTCCACCAAGCTATACCCGCCCAAAATGTTATGCGCCGCTAATTCACGCAAGACTTCATTAACGGGTTTATCTAAGCGCAACACTGCTTCGTGAAAAAACGGCCCGTTAAACACGCGACTAACACCCGCAATTTGCTTGAGTTTTTCGACTAACGTAACCGTGTTCGCATGACAAGTTAAAGCCACCCGCTCTAAACCTTCAGCCCCCAATAAAGCCGTATGAATAGTAGCGGCTGTCACCATTAAGCCTTGATTGGTGCAAATATTAGAAGTCGCTTTAGAGCGACGGATATGTTGCTCACGCGCTTGCAAAGTTAAGGTATAACCGATTTTGCCTTCAACGTCTACAGTGCGTCCGATAATGCGCCCCGGCATTTGCCGAACATAAGCCTTTTTGCAACACATAAAACCAAAATAGGGGCCCCCGGATGAAAGAAAAATTCCCAAAGGTTGGCCTTCGCCACAGACAATATCAGCCCCCTTTGTGCCCCATTCTCCGGGCGGGGATAGTACCGCAAGCGTCAACGGATTGACAACGGCTATCACTAATATTCCTTGTGCATGCGCCCAATCGGTCAATTCATTCACCGCCTCTAAACCACCCAAAAAATTCGGTTGCTGAATGACTAAGGCCGCATTTTCGGCCCCCGCATAATTCTCTAGGCTCTCAGGATAAATCGTGCCACTTTCCTGATCATAAGGCAGTTCTCTTAGCGTAATTCCTTGATTTTTAACGATAGTCTGCACAACGCGCCGATAAATCGGATGCACCGTCGTTGGCATTAAAATGCGTTTAGCCTTAGATTTAGTCAACCGCACCGCCATTAATACCGCCTCTGCCAAAGCCGACGCGCCATCATACAAAGAAGCATTTGAGGCTTCCATACCGGTCAAATTCGCCATCATCGTTTGAAATTCATACAAAAGTTGCAGCGTACCTTGACTGGCTTCGGCTTGATAGGGCGTGTAGGCGGAATAAAATTCTCCCCGCGTCGTGATTTCCCACACCGCGGCGGGAATGTGATGCTCGTAAGCCCCCGCGCCAATAAAACAAAACGCACCACCCTCAAGGGCAGCGCGTTGGCGCATCAATTGTCCTATTTCCATTTCCGTCATGGAGGGTGGAATTTTTTCCAAATTGCCACAGCGCAAGACGGCAGGAATTTCATCAAACAAATCGTCGATACTGCCAACGCCGATGGTGGCAAGCATAGCGGCAATATCATTTTGGGTATGGGGAATATAAGGCATAGAAATTTTTTATTTATTGTATTCAATCAATTTAGGACTTACGCATTGACAAAATAAATTTATTGAGTATTCAATCAGTTACGTCTAAAAGGCCTAGGCCGGTATTTGGCAAGTTTTTAACTAAAATCAATTGGTTACTTTGCTGAGTGCGTAAGTCCTAAAATTAATTTTCGTCGCGTGAGATGGAGTGTTTAGCGATCCTTGCACACTCCTCTCGTGCTTTGGTATTCTTGGAACGAAATCCTCGCACCTGCAAATGTCAGGTTCTACTCTTCTTTTGCGACAAATTCACGGTATTGCTCGGCCGTCGATAAACTTTCTAGCCCACTGTCTTTGGCCGGTTTGAGTTTGAATAACCAGCCATCCCCATAAGGGCTTCTATTAACCAACCCCGGCTCATCGGCTAAGGCGGTATTACTTTCAATCACATCGCCAGCTATCGGACTGTACACATCAGAAGCGGCTTTGACCGATTCAAGCACACCAGATATGTCTTCTGCATTAAATTGATCACCTTCGTTTGGCAATTCCGCAAAAACCAAATCCCCTAACTTTTCTTGGGCATGATCGGTAATGCCAACAGTAACGGTGCCATCCTCTTCCACACGCACCCATTCATGAGTTTTAGCGTATTTTAAATCTTCAGGTACTTCACTCATTGTCAATATCCTTAAAATTTAGGGAGAGTCTTGTGAAATGAAAAATGAAAAAAAAATGACGCGGTTTTTTAAGCGAAAAACCCTGAAAGCCTGGAAATGAAAAATGAAGCGGTTAATCTTAAAATTTAGGGAGAGTCTTGTGAAATGAAAAATGAAAAAAAATGACGCGGTTTTTTAAGCGAAAAACCCTGAAAGCCTGGAAATGAAAAATGAAGCGGTTAATTTGTAAATGACTCATTTTATAACTAATTCACTCACTTAACGAAGCCTTTTCATTTTGACGGTTTTAAAGCACGTTCCGTCTAAAGCCAAGTTTTTCAAATATCCTTGGTTTCTATACGACATAAGGTCACAAACTTTTCAAAAACACACCCTTCGAGGCAAAACACTTTTGCATCGAAACCCCTCTATCAATGTGAATTGTGTGTGAGATTCCCCGCAGTGAAGGGGATGCAAGGGGTGTGTAAAGGGCCTTCCAAAAAATAATATACCCACATTTTGCATTTTGCATTTTGCATTTTGGATTGACGATTCTTGGACTGATTTTTTCCTTGAAATTTTTATGGGTATGTTATTTATTTGCTACTCCCTTAACTGGAAAAAAAAACGTCACAACCCCGAAGGGGTGAATACTGGGGTGGGAAAACCGCCACAACCCCGAAGGGGTTTTCAGGCTAAAGTTTTTCGGAGAAAAACTTTAGCCTGAAATCGTATTCTTGAGATGTCACTTATCGTTATAGGTACTATAAATTGATATTATACATAAATTCGGCAATACCTTTGTAATCCATTGAAAGTAAAATAGAAAATTTTTCAGGCGGGTGACGGCCCGCGGGTCACTTCTTGTTACACAAATCAATGAACGAAAACGATTGCAAGATTTAGGTTATAAATCAATACGGACTTTGCCATGTCGCACAAATGGGGGTTTGACCACTTGTGCCGGTAACGGTTTATTGCGTATTGTCACCGTTACATGTTCATACGCTCCGGCTGGCAGACGTGCAAAGGCAATCGAAACTCCACAAGTCGGTGAAAAAGTGCCACTGGTGATGTGTCCCACGCCGCCGCCTTTAACAGACACGGTTTGATGGGCGCGTAATACGCCTTTTTCTCGCAACACCAAACCCACCATCACTTGATGATTTTTTTGTTCTTGCAGGGCTTGCAAGGCACTGCGTCCAATAAAATCTCGATCTTCTGGCTTAAAAGCCACCGTCCAACCCAAGCCTGATTCTAAGGGAGAATAGTTTTCATCCATATCGGCCCCATATAAATTCATGCCCGCCTCAAGGCGCAAAGTATCACGCGCTCCGAGGCCGACGGGCGCAACCCCAGCGGCGAGTAAAGCATCCCATAAGTCAGGCGCGTCAATGGCTGGTAAAATAATTTCAAAACCTTCTTCGCCAGTATAGCCGGTACGTGCCACAAACATTTCATTATTATTCCAAGCGGCACAAAAAGGTGCAAGTGCCATTGCCGAGGTTTGTAAATTTTCCGCTAATAAAGGCTTAACCTTTTCTCGTGCCTGTGGGCCTTGCACGGCAAGCATGGCCAGATCATCGCGCTCACGGATTTGTACCGCAAAGGCTTCCCCATGGCGTTTTATCCAAGCTATGTCCTTATCCCGCGTCGCCGCATTGACGACCATGCGAAATTGGGTTTCCTCTTTCCCATAAACAATTAAATCATCAATCACACCGCCCTGTTCATTTAACATACAACTATAAAGGGCTTTGCCGGTAATTTTCAAACGCCCCACATCATTAGCCAGCAAGTAGCGCAAAAATTCTCGCACCCGTTGCCCGGTTAAATCAATGACTGTCATGTGTGAGACATCAAACACACCCGCTGAGCGGCGGACTTGATGATGCTCGTTGATTTGCGAGCCATAATGCAAGGGCATATCCCAACCGCCAAAATCGACCATTTTGGCATTTTTAGCTAAGTGTTTGTTATATAATGATGTTCGTTTGCCCATAGTGATTTTTTCTTGATGATGAATGCTGAACCTTAGCGATAACTATACTTATTAAGTAACAAATTGAACTTTTGAGGGTGGCGTTTCCCCGTTTGAAACGATTAAAAAATTGCTGCCATAAAAAGCGCAAATGATGACGGTGAAAGTATTATTATAGGATATTTTCAGTGAACAGTGAACAGTGTTCAGTGTTCAGTGTTCAGTGATAGTTAACTGATTGTTTTTATCAGTCATTTAATCAAGAGTTTTCATTTTTCATATCGATATTGTTAATGAGCCTATAAATAGTTAACTTATTTTTTTTGACTCATTTAATCAAGAGTTTTCATTTCCAGGCAAAAGTTTTTCGGAGAAAAACTTTTGCCTGGAATCCATTTTTAATATCGATATTGTTAATGAGCCTATAAATAGTTAACTGATTGTTTTTATGAATCATTTAATCAAGAGTTTTCATTTCCAGGCAAAAGTTTTTCCGCAACGGAAAAACTCATTTTTCATCTCGATATTAATCGAGTACCACCCTTTCCTAATCTGATTCTCGTACAGCCGAGAAAATCTTAGGCTATAATGTCAAGGTTTTTTCGTCAATGGATGCCAACACGAAATAAAATCAGTGAACAGTGTTCAGTGATCTGTGTTCCTGGTAAAAGTTTCCGCTGCGGAAACTTTGGCGTTTTTCGGTAATAGGTAATGGATGGTGAAATTTTAACCACCAAAATATTTATACTCCAAACGGTTATTTTTACACACCCCTACCCCGTCCAATCGGGGAATAAAACCGAGGCAAGTCTCTTTACGTCAGGGGATACTTAGGGTGTGTCAAGAGCTACTTTTGTGACAGTGTTGACTATATAATTAATAGTATTTGTTGGATTTTTTGGAAGGGAGTGACAAAAATTAGTTGTACTAGCGTAATTGGCGTTCGCTAAACGCAAGTTTCGTTGTACTAGCGTATGTACTTTTACACACACCCCATCCCTCTCAAGAGGGAATAAAACCGCGTAAGTTACATAATTCGTTTATCCGCGCTTGTGTAGTTGTACTAGGTTGCTCCTAATTCGTTGTACTATCAATCACCAGCCGCTCATAGCCTACCGATACCACGCTATAAGTGCTCTAAATAGATAGAAAGTCTCATAAATAATACAATTGCTTTTGAAGAGAAGGATCGACTCTATCCGGCAAAGTATTTATCTTAACATCATTACACAATCTTTAAAACTTTTACAATAATAAATTACTGTTCACTGAAAAACTTACACTTCTCACTGAAAAAGAAGGACTGTGAATAAATGGGCGAAACCAGTGCCAAAAGGAATACAACTAGAGACGACTTCCCGGTTCAAAAACTGTGTGAACTGATCAACCGTCATGGCACAACTTTGTGTGAAGATGCGTCAGCGTGTGAATTTTTCCTACGCAATGCGTGTGGCGGTGAATACAAGCGAGAAGTCTTTGTGCTAGTCAAGGCGATTAAAGAAGATGTGGTTAAGGATTTGTTAAATCCGCCACAAGGTTTGCCGGTAGAAGCGGTATTTAATTCTTTAGCGCAACGGTTACATGAGAATTTGTGGTTAGATAAAACCGCGGCTCAGTGGGCGGTGCAAAGTTGGGCAAGCGCTTTAGGGCTGACAGTCACAACCCCTCTACTTGAGGAAGACTCGATACCACGATTGGTCAGTCAACCCGCCATAAAATTCCAACCAACGCCAACCAAGGCCGCGTTGCCACCCAAACGACTTTCTTCCTTAAATCCACTCGATCATTTACGTTTACTGTGGTGGGTTTTGGTCAGGCCTCAGCGATTACAAGCCTATCGGGAAACCTTTGGTCAAGAGGACGAAGTGGGCAATTGGCTGGTCAGCACTTTAACGTGGTGGCCTTTGTTAGTGCCCACCTTGGCATTAGGATTAGAAAAATTGCCTTATTCGGCCAAGGCATGGTTGCCAGACGCTTACTTGCTGTTCAGTGCCTTATTAGTCGGGTGTTGGCTATTAACGGGAGGGCTGAGAACAAATAGGGACGTGGCCGTCGTCTTGGTGGTCTTTGTTTCGGGTGTCATGGCGGGTATCGTGGCGGGTGTGCTGGCAGTCGGTATGGCAGTCGATGTGACGGTGGGCGTGGCTTACCTTGTGGCGGGCTTTGTGGCCCTCGTCGTGGCAGGCTTTGTGGCCGTTGTTGTGGCCGGTGACGTGGCAGTTGTCGTAGCGGGTGTCGTGGCCGTTAGTGTGGCGGTGGGCGTGGCGTTGGGTGTGATGGTTGAAATGTTGGGCTTTGTGGAAGGTTTCGTGGCCGGTTTTGTTTCTGGCATTGTGGCGGGTTTCGTGGTGGACGAAGTCACAGAATTCATGGGAAACGCCATAGAAAATAGTTTAAACACCGGCACCTCTTCCTCATTAGCTCGCTGGGCGTTCCTGCTGCTGATTGCAGCCCACCTCTTTTTAATTGGATTGCCCTTGATTGGATTGATAAATATTGAAGACTTTCAAATGGATATAATTAAAAGATTTGAATGAGTACCAACATGACTGTACCTGAAGGAAGATAACTATGCACGACTTTCCCCGTCAAAAACTGCGAGAACTCATAACGCGTCATGGCACCTTCTTGAGCGAAGATGCCAAACGCTGTGAATCTCTCCTACGCGATGCGTGTGGTGGTGAGTACAAGCGGGAAGTGTTTGTGCTAATCCATGCGATTAAAGAAAATGTTCCCAACGACTTGTTAAATTTGCCGCGAGGTTTGTCGCTCGATGAGGTGTTTGTCCGTCTAGTTCAGAGATTACATGATAATTTAGGGTTAGATAAAACCTTAGCTGAGTGGGTGGTGCAAAGTTGGGGAATGGCTTTAGGGCTGAAAGTCACAACCTCTGTTATTGAGGGAAACGCGACAGAACCGTTGGTCAATCAATCCATTACTAAATCTCAACCACTTTGGCTGTCAGTGGTTTCGCAACCCAAACGCCACGGCCGTCAATCTACCACCAAATCTCAACCTGCGAAGGCCAAAGTGACTTCGCAACCCAAACGGTCAATAACTCAATCAACAACGGCCAAAGTGACTTCGCAACCCAAAAGGTTGGTCAGTGAACCCGTTACGACATCCCAACCACACTCCCCTGCCCCTCCCAAACGGCTTTCCCCCTTTAATCCATTCGATCATCTACGCTTGTTATGGTGGGTTTTGGTCATGCCTCAGCAATTGCAAGCTTATCGACAAGTTTTTAGTGATGCGGACGAAAAGCGAGTAGGCAAGTGGCTGGTGAGTACCCTGACGTGGTGGCCTTTGTTGATACCTACCTTGGCATCAGGATTGGGACTGTTGCCTCATTCTGGCAAGGTGCCGCTAGAGGTTTACCTTGGCTTGAGTGCCTTGTTAGTAGTCTGTTGGTTATTAACGGGAGGAGTGAAAATAACTAAAGGTGCAAGCGTGGCGATTGGCGTAGCGATCAGTGTGGCGTTTGGCGTGGCGATTGGCGTGGCTTTCGTCGTGGCAAATGTCGTGGGGAATGTCGTGGCTTTCGGCGTAGCATTTGTCGTGGCAGGCATCGTAGCACTGATTGTGGCAGACACGGTGGCGGATGGTGTGGAGAGTGGCGTGGCTTTAGTGGTGATGAGCGGCGTAGTGGGCGGCGTGGCGGGTAGCGTGGCGGGGGGTGTGATGGGCTTGATTTCGGGCGGCGAGGCCTTAGTCGTGGCAGTCATCATATTGGGCGTTGTGGGAGATGCCATAGAAAGTAGTTTAGATACTGGCACACCCTCTTGGTTAGCCCGCTTCGCTCTCCTGCAGCTGGTTGCCGCCCACCTCTTTTTGATTGGGTTGTACTTTTTCGAGTGGTTCAATATTTAAGAGACGCGAGTTAAGAATGATCGTTCCCGTTTTTCGTTCCAACAGAGTGATGAAATCCCTCTTTGAGGAAGGTATTTTGTCTAATTATAACGGATGAAAGTTGATACCCTATTGAGCCACCCTGTTGTGAATAGCCGCTGGTGAAACTTATGGGTTTTGGTAAAGCGCACACGCCACGTTGTTTTAATGTGAATGATGAGAGTATTGATATAATCTATTAATATAATATAATCTATTGAAGGTTATATTTTTCGACAAGTTACAATCCGTATTTTTTCACTAAATGGTTTTACATAAGAGGGACTTGCAAAACTCGAATGGCGAAACTTCGTATAGAGCCGGTTTATGGAGAATGCTCTGAATTTTATTTAAAAAATCTTCGACGATAAACCTGTCGGGCTTTGGGTTTCGCGATTTAAGTTGCATAGCGAAGTGACTTCGTTTCGCTATTCTCTTTGCTGAGTTTTTCCTGAAAAACTCGTGTCTCGGAATGAGTTTATTCAAAATTCCTTCCGAGACGAAGTCACTGTTTTTGCAAAACGGCAAAAACGGATTTCGAGATAAGATGCCATTTTTGAGTAGCTCAAGTTCGTTCAACACTTCATTCGCAACAAGTACTTATCGGGCTTTGAGTTTCGCTATTTAAGTTGCATAGGGAAGTTACTTCGTTTCGCTATTAGAGTTGTCCGAAAATAAGGGTTTTGTTAGCTTCCCTCCTTCCCTCCAGGTAGATACACTGGCTATAAAGTCTATTCTCTTTGCTGAGTTTTTCAGGAAAAACTCCTGTCTCGGAATGTCTTCAAAATTCCTTCCGAGACGAAGTAACTGTTTTTGCAAAACGGCAAAAACCGATTCCGAGATAAGATGCCATTTTTGAGTAGCTCAAGTTCCTTCAACACGTCATTCGCAACAAGTACTTATCGGGCTTAAGTCTATTCTCTTTGCTGAGTTTTTCAGGAAAAACTCCTGTCTCGGAATGTCTTCAAAATTCCTTCCGAGACGAAGTAACTGTTTTTGCAAAACGGCAAAAACGGATTCCGAGATAAGAAGCCATTTTTGAGTAGCCCAAGTTCGTTCAACACTTCATTCGCAACAAGTCCGTAGCTAAAGGAAAAAAATTATGCACGACTTCCCCGTTCAAAAACTGTGTGAGCTTGTCAACACTCACGGTATAATTTTAACTGAAGATGCCGAACTTTGTGAATCTAGCATACGCGAGGCGTGTGGTAATGACTACAAGCTGGAAGTGTTTGTGCTAATCATGGCGATTAGAGAAGGGGTGGCTCATGAGCTATTAAATCCGCCGCCAGATTTACCTGTCGAGGCATGGTTTAGCCATTTAAGTCAGCGGTTATATGGTAATAGCTTGGAGTTTTTAGGGTTAGAGAAAAACGTAGCTGAATGGGCCGTGCAGAGTTGGAGGATGGCTTTATCTCAATTGCCGACAGCCAAAGTCGCCAAGCCTCCCAAACGGCTTTCCCCTTTGAATCCATTAGATCATCTACGTTTACTGTGGTGGGTTTTGGTCAGGCCTCAGCGATTACAAGTCTATCGGCAAGTCTTTGGTGATGAGGATGAAAACCGTATAGGCAAGTGGTTGGTCAGTACCCTCACCTGGTGGCCTTTGTTGATGCCTACTTTGGCCTCTGGAATGGAATTGTTGTTGCCTTCGCCCGATAATTGGCCGCCAAACGCTTACATACTGTTCTGCGTCTTGTTAGTCGGATGTTGGCTATTAACGGGAAGGGTTGGAAATGAGGGCGAAGGAAGCGTGATGGGCAACGTCGCTTTCGGTGTGGTGTTCAGTGTGGTGTTTGGCGTGACGTATGTGGTGGCAATTGTCACCTCGTTCTTTGTAGCGATAGGGGTGGTGACTGGTGTGACTTTCGGGGTAAGTACTGAGGTAACGTTAGGCGTCGCGTTCATTGTGGCGTATGTCGTGGCGTTTTATGTGGCTTACGTCGTGGCGGTGGGCGTGGCGTTTGGTATGAGAGATACTATAACAAATAGTTTAAGAACTGGCACACCCTCTTCAGTAGCCCGCCTCGCTTTTTTGTTGCTGGTTGCTGCTTACCTCTTTTTGATTTGGTTTTGCTTTTTTGGGGGCGAGCAGTTATTGGTTGGTTAAGTTTATCGTTCACAGTTTATCGTTCACAGTTTTCATACCAATTCTGGATTGAAACACATTTTATAGATGTTCAGATAAATATTTGGGGAGGAGTCCAAGATTTATCTTGGACGTCATTGAGAATCTTGGAGTCCTATTTTTCTGAAATACTATATAAAGGCCCCTCAATGTCGCAATAAATACCATAAGACGGAAAACAATAACATGGATTTCGATTAAGAATTGGTATCTGTGATCAGTTTTCAGTGATCAGTGAAATAACTGATAACTGAAATAACTGATAACTGAAATAACTGAAATAACTGAGAACGATAACTTCTCACTGAAAAAACTGAGCACTGAAAACTGAGCACTGAGCACTGAAAACTGAGCACTTTACACTTTACACTTTACACTCCCTTACATTTTTTCTGGATGACCGATTATTCTGGCTCCATGAGGGGCAAAAAAATTGCGACTTTAAATCAAGCCATTCGTGAAGCCCTGCCAGAAGTGAAAAAGGCCCTCAACACGCATCCACAAGTAGATGTCAAAATGCGGGCCATTAAATTTGCCGATGATGCCAGTTGGCATGTTGGCCCTGAACCGGTGTCATTGGAACAATTTGCTTGGCCGGAATTGAGTTTTGATGGCATTACCGCGACGGCGCAAGCTATTAATTTGTTAGCGGGTGAATTAACTTTAGAAAACATGCCCCGACGTGGACTACCGCCTGTTTGTGTACTCGTCTCCGATGGTTTTTGCACCGATCCTGAAAAGGAATATCTTGATGCCATTGCTAAACTTAATAGTCAACCTTGGGGCAAAAAAGCGGTGCGTTTAGCGATAGCGATTGGAGAGGAATCTGATTATGACGAGGATCAATTGCTGAAATTTGTCAGTCATCCAGAAATTGGGGTTATGAAAGCGCATAATCCTGCGGAACTTCTTAATTACATAAAATGGGCCAGCGTCACGGCGACGGTAGGGGCTTCACTGGGCAAAAGCAAAGCGGATAGCCCCATCGGTGAAACCAGCAATAATGTTATCCTAAGTCCACCGCCTATCGAGCAACCAATACTGAGCGATTCTAACGAGGTGTTTTAGTCGGTGATAAACCTCTAAGTAAGGCATAAGGACTTGGAAAATAATTAATGATTAATGATTAATGATTAATGATTAATGAGTTAAATGAGGTTTAAACGCACCCCACCCAGTCGTCCAAACTAACGTTTGGCAGGAGTCCAAACGTAAGCAGTCGTCCAAACTAACTAATGGCCGTGCCAGAGAATTAATGGCCGTGCCAAGTTAAAACTGCTGTTACACGTCAAAACAATAGACTTGTCCCTAAATAAACGTAACCCATTGAAAATACGAGATACTTTGAACTAAAAATCAAGGACTTAGCTTATTAAGGGACAACTCTAATCTTGACAGACTACTAGCTACAGATGGGTATATTATTTTTTCCATCGTTGTAACTTCTGTCCGGGGAGACCAAAAATGATGGGTATCAAAGGGCGAACACGCGAGGCATGCCCCTACCAAACATTTTTGGTATTCCATTGATATTTAACATAATAATGTAGGGGTTCTCTCTAGTGTTCGCCCTCTCCCCGGACAGAAGTTACAATCAGACATTTTCATTTTCACGGCCAAAGAAGTACGTTCTGTATAAGCTTAAATATTTAGGTCACTTTTTATGTCACTACAAAAAACAGAGTTAGGTTGGATTTTAGCGTCTAAGCGGCGCGGTGCTTCCCATCGTCGGAAGAACACTTCCTGTCAGGATGCTTATGCAAGGTCAAAAATGGTTGAAGGCAAGCCTTGCATTGCTTTAGCGGTTGCCGATGGACATGGTGATGTTAAACACGATCTCAGTGAGCAGGGCGCAACATTGGCTGTCACAATAGCGGTAAAAACGCTTATTGAATTTTTTAACAACTTTGCAAACAATCCGAGGTTGCTCAAAAAAAACTTCAAGCAGGATTTTCCCCGTCTTGTCGGCCGGCATTGGCGGCAAGCGGTGTTAAAAGATGCCGCTAACCGTTTGCATCTTCAAACGGATAATCCCATCGACACTTCTCAATTGCTCAAACGTTACGGAACAACGTTATTAGTGGCACTGATTTTGCCAGATTTGTTGCTACTTGGACAAATCGGAGACGGTGACATCTTGCGCCTCTTTCAGGACGGCGATTTATGCAAGCCTTTTAGCCATGCGACTGAATTAATTGGGAATGCCACCTATTCGCTGTCCTCGCTAGAGGCCGATAAGTTTTGGCAAACGGCGACATTGGCGCGTACTAAGGAAGAAGCTTTGTTGCTGGCGACGGATGGCCTTAGCAATGCTTTTATAGATGAAACACAGTTTCATACTTTTGCGCGGAGTCTTTTAACACGTATTAGCGAATTTGGTATAGACTCCATTGATGCGGCGTTACCGCATTGGTTAGATCAATATTCCGAAGAAGGGAGCGGAGATGATATTACGTTATTGATATTTAATGATATTTTTTAGAACGATTGTCGCAACATACAGGAGTCCAAACGACGCTAAAGTTTCGCTCCGCGAAACTTTAGCGTCGTTTTTAGTTTGGCGGCTTCCGTCCAAAAATTCAAAGCCCTCTGTAGAGAGGGCCATGATTTTAAATCCGTTGAGCCATTATGCGAGATGGCCCACAATTTACGGCCTTCAGTCTGGCCGAATCTCGTTTTTCGCTGAAGGAAAGCCACTAGGCGGTAGGCGATGAATCGCCTACTACAAACGGTAGGCGATGAATCAACTTGATCATCGAGTAAACGGAATACAACCATGCACGACTTACTTCGTCAAAAACTACGCGAACTGTTCAAGCATCACGGCACAAGCTTGTGTGAAGATGCTGAACTTTGTGAATCTTTACTCTTCGAGGTGTGTGCTGGTAAGTACAAGCATGAAATAGTTATGCTAGTCGATGCGATTGAAGAAGGTGTCGTTAAAGACTTGTTAAATCCACCGCCTGATTTGCAGAACGAGGAGTTGTTTAGCCATTTAGTTGAGCGGTTACAGGAGAATTTGGGATTAAAGAGAAAACGGGCGGTGTGGACAGTGCAAAGTTGGGAAATGGCTTTAGAGGAAGAAGTCACAACTTCCCATTCCCCAAAGGTATCGCCCAAGCCCCGAGCAAAAAAATCTTCAAATTCTATTGAGCCGGTTAAACGGCGAATTCATCGGTGGTTGGGTGCGGTAGGCATTATTATTGGATTGTTGGTAGGCTATCTGTTTTTTACCGATACTGAACCACGTTCTGGACAGTTACAAGAGCAATCACAAGCCTCTGAGGTAATACAAGCTTCGGCACAGCAGTTACAGCCACAGCAACCGTCTGATGGCTCGGCACGGCCGCCACAGAAATCTGAATTACAAGCGCCCCAAGAGGCGGAAACATCACCCAAAGTGCAAGTGCCCCAGGAGGCTGAAGCATCACCCAAAGTGCAAGTGCCCCAGGAGGCTGAAACCTCACCCAAAGTCTTCCGTGATCGCTTACCAGACGGCAGTTTAGGCCCAGAAATGGTCGTTATTCCCGCTGGGCGTTTCCAAATGGGTGATATTCGGGGAGAAGGTGAAGAGGATGAGCAAGTACATTGGGTGTCGGTGGCGAGTTTTGCAATGGGGCGCTATGAAGTCACTTTTGCGGAATATGACCGTTTTGCAGAAGCAACGGGCCGAAAAATGCCTTCTGATAACGGGTGGGGGCGCGGTAATCGGCCGGTGATTCATCTGGCTTGGAAAGATGCTATGGCTTATGCCCAATGGTTAAGTCAGCAAACGGGGCAATCCTATCGTTTGCCAACTGAGGCTGAATGGGAATATAGTGCCCGCGCTACCACCGAGACGGCACGATATTGGGGAAATAACCCAAATAAGGGCTGTCGTTATGGGAATGTCAGGGACGAAACTCTTAAACAAGAGAAAAATTGGTCAAACATTCATAATTGCACGGATGGCTATGTATATACAGCACCCGTCGGCCGATTTCAGCCTAACGCGTTTGGTTTGTTTGATATGTTAGGAAATGCTTGGGAATGGACGTGTTCAGAATATAGTAAAAAATATAGCGGCAAAGAACAACGTTGCGTAGGCAACCCTTCTTCCAAAAGGCCTCGTAGTATTCGCGGCGGTTCTTGGGGCAGCAAGCCGTGGCTCCTGCGTTCTGCGGAACGTGGCTGGGACAAGCCGTCTCGTCGCAACATCTACATCGGTTTTCGCGTTGCTAGGTTTTAACTATAGATGTTCAAATAAATATTTGGGGAGGAGTCCAAGATTTATCTTGGACGTCATTGAGAACCTTGGACTCCTATTTTTATGAAAGACTCTATTTTATTGGTTTAAGCTTTGGGGAGGAGTCCAAGATTTATCTTGGACGTTACAACGGAATTGATTATGACAACGCCTGAAAAAAACAATCTGCAACATGAAATTTGCCGACGTGTCTTGGTTCGAGACACCGAACTTAAAGAGGAGAAGACACAGTCCGAAACGCTTGAGGCGACATTAGAGGCATTGAAACAAATCACTCAAGTACCTCCTTCCGAAATGGAAAAAATTGCTCAAGATGTTAAAAGTGAAGTCAATATCAATCAGGAAAAAGAACAAGAAGAGGCGTATTGGGTGAAGTTTTTGATTTTTACACTTATTACTATTTTAGGCCTCTATTTGATATTTAAATTGTTTGCACCATTTTTCTTATAAACAGCTTACTAATGCGAATTAAGAATGAAAAATGAAAAATGAACATTTTAGGCTAAAGTTTGTCGTAAAAACACTTTAGCCTAAAAAAGACTTATAAAATCACTTTCAATCAATACGTTTTTATAAGTCATTGATTTTTTATGATTAAATTCAACCCTTAATTCGCATTACTAATAATTAACAATTACATAAGCTAATTATTAATTGGTTCCCTCTCCCGTTGGAGAGAGGACAAGGGAAAATTTAATGCAACCCAAAGAGTTTCACAATCGTGTTATAAACATCAACGTAGAAGTTGCCTCTGGTGGTTTCTCGAAAAATTTGAAACGGAGAATTTGGGGAGCCAAAAAAAGGTCGCAGTATCCATCCTAACTGGCTGCCGACAAAAGCGTAAAGTATGATCCACGCCTTTAAAATATTAATACGTGTCTCCTTGCCTTCTGTTTCATCCGCCACCACTTGCATGCTTTGGTAGAAAAATTTCAGTCCTACAAAGCCGGTTATGGCGAATATAATGACATTGAGCAGTTTGAAAAATTGATAGTCAGGTGCCGTTATCATAAAAAAGATGGTAACAGGCGCAAATCCTAGCAGTAATATACTGATTACCGCCATAGAACTGAGTAATAACACAAAATACTGGCTGATGCTCTTGCGCCCACCAAACAGCGTACTAAAAATATAGAGGGCTGGAAAGCAAATAATGAGCGTGAGCATGTATAAAATTGGCAACTTAATTGCCGAAGAGAACGCTTGCGGAACGCTATGAAATGCGCCGATGATGAGGCCGTAAATGGCAAACAGTGCCAAATTTGCCAGTAAGAGTGAAACGCTCTTTTCTTTTAGAGCGATCCCTTGATTAAGTTCTTCTAAAAAACTCTCACGATCACGAATGATTTTCATGGGAACGGTGAAATTTGCCATTATCTCTCCTTGCTATCAGTTATCAGTTAACTGTTATAAGTAAATGCTCACCATGGTGAGCCGCCAAAATCAGTAGATCGAAAACCTTTTTTAGTGATCCTTTTTTATCGAATTAAACCATAAATATTTAATGGAATTTCGAGCTACTGAAAATGTTTATCTGAAAAGGTATGGTACAAAAATAGAATAGTTTAACGCACTGAATTATTATTAAGCAAGCCTCGATTGAGTTGCCCTTGTAAATCCGAGGTTTTCAAAACAGAGGATATTTCAAATTATAGCGTTTCATAAAAGCCAACATCTAAAAGCTCAAGTCCCCTAAAGGGGACTAAATAAATAATTATCTGAATATCTATAGTTAGCCACAACTCCGTATCAAATCAGTAAAATAGTCAACATCACACTGGAGCAAACAACTAATGTCACTATTGCAAAAAGGACAACAAGTTAAAGCCGAGACTCTACAAAACACGCTGATAGTACAATATAAACTCGGTGAAGGCGGACAAGGTGAAGTCTATCGCGTTACCGATGGGCAAACCGCTTATGCCCTCAAATGGTACAACATCGAACAATCGACCGAAGAACAAAAAAATGCGATTCGTTATTTGGTTAAACAAGGTGTGCCGCAAGGAACGGCCGGGCAACGTTTTATTTGGCCTCTTGATATTATCACTATCGACAACGCCACGCAATTTGGCTATTTAATGCCATTGATTGATACAAGACGTTTTGCCGAATTGGGCGAAGTCCAAGCACACCGCAAACCGGCGCCCAGTTTGGTTAGCTTGTGCGAAATTTCCTATCAAATCGCTAACAGTTATCGCGCCCTGCATTTGAGTGGCTATTGCTACCGCGATATTGCCGCTGGCAATATCATGTTTGATCCAGATACGGGTAATGTGCTGATTTGTGATAACGATAACGTTGGTATCAATCGTCAATCCAAAACGCAGGTGTGGGGAACAATGGAATATATGGCACCCGAAGTGATACGCGGCGAGGCTGATCCTTCTACCGAAACCGATTTACATTCCTTG
Organism: Candidatus Parabeggiatoa sp. nov. 2; assembly: GCA_002085445.1. Lineage (GTDB taxonomy): Bacteria > Pseudomonadota > Gammaproteobacteria > Beggiatoales > Beggiatoaceae > Parabeggiatoa. The sequence goes on along the minus strand of NBMI01000125.1, from coordinate 17,426 downwards.
GCAGTGTTGCTATTTAACTTCTGGATGTGGCATCATCCGCTGCATGGTGAGATGGAATATGAGATTTATGTTTGGGATGTGCCAGCGAAGCGCCGCATTTATGGTGAAACGCCGGTGTTTATTTTTGATCCCACTGACAATCGCAACCAGTTGCCAAATGATCCTGAATATAACACGGCGCGTCAACGGTGGGGCCTTTGTCCACCCCCGTTACAAGCGTTGTTTACTCGCGCTTTTACCGAAGGGTTGCACAATCCCGCGCAGCGCGTCACTGAAGGTGAATGGCAAGGTTTGTTTTTACAACTCAAAGATGGCGCAATTGCTTGTCCAAACTGTCAGGCGGAAAATCTGTGGGGAGAAGGGCAAACAACGCTTAGTTGTTGGCACTGCCAAAATGCCATTATTGTGCCGCCCAAATTGATATTTAAATATGCCAGCGGCCAACATACTGTGCTACTCACGCAACAAACCCAATTATTTCAAAGACATATTCAACAATCCTCCGACAAACCTAACACTGTCATTGGGCAAGTCGTGCAAAATCCTAATAATCCTGAGGTGTGGGGAATTCGCAATTTGACGCAAACTCAATGGGCGGCGACATTTCCTGATGGCAGCATGAAATCGATTGAACCGCAACGCGCCGCGCCTTTGAGTTTGGGCTTGAAATTGAATATTGGAGGGACAGCTGCGGAAATTGTGGCTTAAATTAGGAGTACAAACTTTATAGTTTGTAGTAGTGGCTTTAGCCACTGGGCGGTAGGCGATGAATCGCCTACTACAAACCGTTTGGACTCCTGACTAGTCGCCTATTCTGTTAAAATATATCTATGATTACTCTACGCAATCTTTCCCTACAACGCGGTACAAAACTGTTATTTAATGAAGTTAATATTACCATCAATGCCGGCCAAAAAGTGGGTTTTATTGGTGCCAATGGTAGCGGCAAGTCGAGTTTATTTGCCTTGCTGCTTGAGCAATTACATCAGGATGCTGGTGATGTAGAATTGCCGTCTAGTTTAATTATTGCCCATGTCGCCCAAGAAATGCTCGCCGTTTCTATGCCAGCCATTGAATATGTGATAGATGGCGACAAAGAATTGCGCGAAATTGAAGCCGCTTTGGCGGCGGCGCAGCAAGCCGGTGATGGTATGCGCGAGGCGAGTTTACATGCCCAGTTTGAGGCGATTGACGGTTATACGGCACGGGCACGGGCCGCGCAACTGATGCACGGTTTGGGCTTTGCCGTGACGGATGATGAGAAACCGGTGAAGGAATTTTCGGGTGGGTGGCGGATGCGCTTAAATTTAGCTTGTGCGCTGATGTGCCGTTCCGATTTGCTTTTGTTAGATGAGCCGACTAATCATTTAGATTTGGATGCGGTGTTGTGGTTTGAGCAATGGTTAAAGCGTTATCCGGGCACATTATTATTGATTTCTCATGATCGGGATTTTTTGGATAATGTTGTTGATACTATTGCCCATATTGAACAACAAAACATTAATTTATATACCGGTAATTATGAGGCTTATGAACGCCAACGCGCCGCGAAGTTGGCGTTACAACAGGCCACTTATCAAAAACAACAACGAGAAATTGCTCATATACAATCATTCGTTGACCGTTTTCGTTATAAGGCGACTAAAGCAAAACAGGCACAAAGTCGTATCAATGCTTTGGCACGGATGGAAAAAATTGCGGCCGCTCATATCGACTCAGCATTTAATTTTAGCTTTCCCCCTATTTCGCAAAAGGGGGCTGGGGGGGATTTGATTCGTTTAGAGAAAGTCAGCGTCGGTTATACGGACACACCCGTCCTTGAAAAAATCATGCTGCGGATTGTCCCAGGTTCGCGCTTGGGCTTGTTGGGGCCGAATGGTGCGGGTAAATCGACTTTGATTAAATTGTTGGCGGGGCAACTAAAACATAAGCAAGGGCAATGCACGTTGGGGGAAGGCTTGCAAATTGGTTATTTTGCCCAGCATCAATTGGAGCAATTGCGCGGTGAGGATAGCCCATTACAGCATCTACAACGTTTGGATACTAAGACGACTGAACAGTCATTGCGTAATTTTATGGGCGGTTTTGGATTTGTCGGCGATATGGCATTGGCACCCGTAGCACCGTTTTCGGGAGGTGAAAAAGCACGTTTGGCTTTAGCTTTGCTGGTGTGGCAACGGCCGAATGTTTTATTGTTAGATGAACCGACTAACCATTTGGATTTAGAAATGCGTCACGCGCTTACTTTAGCTTTACAAGACTATGCGGGGGCACTGGTTATCGTTTCTCATGATCGCCATTTATTACGCACAACGACTGAAGAATTACTCTTGGTGGCAAATGGGCGCGTGAAAGCGTTTGAGGGTGATTTGGCGGATTATCGGCAATGGTTATTTGAACATCGGAAATCCTCTCTAACTCTTCTTGACAAAAGGGGGGAAAGCTCTGTTGGCAAAAAATATACCGATCAAACATTAACTCGTTTAGAGAAAAAACGCTTGGAAGCGCAACAGCGTGAGCAACGTCGTCCGTTGCAAAATCGTCTCAAGAAGATAGAAAAAGAGTTGGATAAGCTGACGGCAGAGAAAGCGGCTGTTGAAGCTTTATTGGCTAATCCAGCCAGTTATGAAGATAAAAACAAGGTAAACGATTATATCCGCCAACAAGTGACTTTGGCTGAACAATTAGTTAAGACGGAAGAAACGTGGTTGGAAGTGACAGAAGCCTTGGAAGACTTAGATTTGAAAAACTAAATTTATTAGAGCGTGTTTTAAAAGGGATGGTGTCTGGGGTGGTGAAAATTATTAATGATTAATGATTAATGATTAATGATTAATGAATTAAATAATTGTTTTTAAAATAATTTTAATAAGCGGAATCAAAATGCTTGGGGATAAATCCCTAAGCTAAAAGCTCAAGTCAAATGGCTTGGGGATAAATCCCCAAGCTAAAAGCAAAAGTCTGCTAAAGCAGACTAACTTTCACTGGCGCGCGAGTGTCCTTTAGGGCATTTGAGCTTTGAGTCAAATGGCTTGGGGATAAATCCCTAAGCTAAAAGCTCAAGTCAAATGGCTTGGGGATAAATCCC